>JACQWK010000250.1 GCA_016209525.1 Verrucomicrobiota bacterium | reverse complement strand
TACCCCTCACCCGTCCTGCGGACACCCTCTCCCCATCGGATGGGGAGAGGGATGGGGTGAGGGGCATTCGGCTCATCTTGAAAGCGAATTAGAATCACATAATCTCTTTCAAGTGTCCGCCCGTGCTCACGCCGTCGGTGGCAGAAGGCGTCACTCGGACCGCCAGGCCTTGCGGATGCGGGAGCTTGGCTTCTGGATCAATGCCCAGCAGCTCATAAATGCTGCCGATGAGATCACACGGGTACACGGGACGTTCCCGCAACTCTTCTCCGGTCCGGTCGGAGGACCCGACGACATGGCCGCCTTTGAATCCGCCGCCGGCAACGACGGCGGAGAAAACCTTGCCGTAATGATTGCGTCCCCCGCTCCAAGGCGGTTCCCATTGAACTTTGGGGGTCCGGCCAAATTCCCCGCCCCACCAAACGATGGTGCTGTCCAGCAGCCCGCGCTCGGACAAATCCTGCAACAAGGTCGCCATCCCTCGGTCCATTTCGGGCAACTTCCGGCGCATCGTCTGAAAATTCTGTTTGTGCGTGTCCCAGCCCTTGTAGTTGATCGTGATGTAGGGGACGCCCCGCTCCACCAATCGACGCGCCAGCAAGCAGGACTGCCCGAACGTCGAACGTCCATACCGATCGCGGAGTTCGTCCTTTTCTTGGGAGAGTTCGAATACCTTTCCGGCGTCGCCCAGGATCAGGTCATACGCCTCCTGTTCGCATTGAGCCAAGGCCGCCAAACGCGGATCGCCTTTGATGGCGTGTTCCAGCGTGTTCACGTTATGGAGTAATTCGCGCCGGGCCCGCTGGCGCGGATCGCTGACGCCTTGGGCGACGACACCTTCCACGACGAAGCGAGCCTGCGCCGGGTCACCGCCTGTGGCGAACGGCTTATGCCGTGTGCCCAGAAAACCCGCCTCGGAAAATCGGCCCTGCGGTTCGGTCACCACGATGTAAGGTGGAATCAGGCCGCGGTATCCTGCCTCGTATCCCTTGAAGAGCGAGACGACAGCGCCGACGCTGGGATAAACATCCCGGCCGCCGGAAACCCGGCCGGTCTGAACCATGTACGACGCGGTTTCGTGGGCGTTCACCCCGTGAGTCATACTGCGAATGATGGAAAACTTGTCCGCCTGCTTTGCCAGGAGGGGAAGGAGTTCGCAAATGCGGATTCCGTCCACATTGGTTCCGATGGGCTTGTCGAGCGGACCGCAGTAATCGGTGCCGGCTTCCGGTTTCGGATCGAAGGTGTCCAAGTGCGGAGGGCCGCCCCACATCCAGATCTGAATGACGGCCTTGGCCTTGGCCGGGCGCGGCACCGCCAACGCACTGGGAACCCAGCCATCGGCCAGCAGCATTCCCGCGGCGCCGAGGAATCCACGCCGCGCGGCCTCGCGTCTTGAGATTGCCTGGCCCACGATTAAACTCTCCGAATTCACGGACACCGATCCGACCGTACTGTTCTCGTGCGTGCTCATAATTTCAATTTGCCTTTCGTTATTCATGGAAAGTTTTGCCGCCAAATTCGCCGGCACTGGGACCATGAACCCGGTAGGGCGCGTCTGTCCTCAGCGCGCCGCCTCCGTCAAGCAACACGACGGCGCGCTGAGACAGACGCGCCCTACCCTGTGGTTCATGGAGAGAGATATTGCGTGTCGCGTAACTGTTGGCTGACAAATGTTGCTCCTGAGTCATTTCCATCCCCTCAATGCCGGTGAAGAAACTCTGCGCTGTTGATTAACGCCCAAGCGAGATCTACGGCGGCTTCGCGTCCCGTGACACCTCCCGACTGCGCATACGCGCCCGCGATTCGCAATTCTTCCTCGGTTGGGAACCGCGACAGGATCATCAGGTAGAGCCCTGTGGCCACGGCAGGCGGTTTGTTCTTCGGCTGCAGCAAGTATTGCAGTTTGGGGCTCTGTTCAATCTTGCGCTGAATATGGCTTGAATTGAGGAGGTGCAACCGCTGGGCCGCCGTGGGCCGATTGTTGCGCTCCGATTCCAAACCGGTATCTCTTGGCGGTCTCCCGAACATTTCGAGGAACGCACTCGTGATGCTGCCGTCGGGCAGCGCGATGGAGCGCTGGTTTTCGGGTATAAAAGTGAACGGCTCCGGAATCGCGCTGGAATACTTCTCCGTGGTCCCGGTGATCTGATTTAGCGCGTCGATCAGCACTTCCGCCTCGAGTCGTCGCAGCGGATAGTGTGCGAAATTGGCCTCGCCCTCAGGGTGATCGCTCTTGGGAATCGAGGAAAGCTGGTAGGTCTTGGAGTTCAGAATTATCCGGTAGATGTGCTTTAGATCGTAATGCGCACTGATCAGCTCCTGTTCCAGATAGGCCAGCAGTTCGGGATTGCTCGGTGGATTGTCCGGCCGGACGTCGTCGGGTTCATGAATGATGCCGCGTCCCAGCAACCAAGACCAGACGCGGTTCACGATGTTCTGCGTGAACCACAAGTTCTTCGGATCAATCAGCCAATCCGCGAAGACCTCCCTCGGGTCGCGTTCTTCGGACGCCGCCGGCTCCGGAATACCAGTTTCCCTCCGGTCCATCGGGGAACTCACCCCTGCGCCCCTCCCAGGAGGGGAACCATTACTCTGGTCGGCTGCATCTGCTTTGACTCCCCTCCCTGGGAGGGGTCCGGGGATGGTTTCATAGTTAGAAAGCGCGGATGAAGAACGACGAAAGCCTTCCTGAGCCGAGGTGCTGTCCGGAAAAACAGCCCTGCGCAGAGCCCCTTCGGCCTTGGACGGATCAAAGAACACAATTTCCTCCTTCCATTCCGCCGTTGGCTTGTAACCGATCTGCGAGAAAAACGCGGCCAGACCTGTCAACCTCGTCTTCGACCACTTCTCGGTGCGCATCCCCAAAAACGTCAACGCCACGGCCTGGGCAATGGCTTCCGGTTCCTTGGATTGCAGAGCCCGGTAGAAATTGACCGGCGGCACGCGAAAATTGCTGCCGCTTTCCGTGAGCAACTCCCGGACAAATCGGTCGTACGGTTTGTTGTCCCGGATGGATGCCCGGATCCAGCGGTGATAGGCTTGCGCCGCATTCGGCCACAAATTAATGGGGAACTCGGCCTTGATCCGAAGCAGATCGCTCCACTTCATCGCCCAGTAATCCGAAAACTCCGGACGCTCCAACAACTGATCGATCAAGATTCGTCGCTTGTAGGGGCCCTGGTTCAGCAGGAAATCTCTCGCCTCCTGGGCCGAGGGCAGGGTGCCGATTACATCGAGATAAGCGCGCCGGATAAACACGGCGTCTGAACAGAGATGGGCCGGCTGAATTCCCAACTGCGCCAATCTGCTGAATACGAGTTCATCGATGCGGCTTCGCGGCGTGGGATCGGCGACGCTTTCGAACGGTCGCATCTGGGCAGTTAACTCGGCGGCGAAGCTGCACGCCGTCAAGAGGATGCAGGCGGGAATGAAGAGTCGCATCCTCATGTTTGCCAATATGTAAACTCAGTCATCGGATGCAGGACGTTCCGTCGGACTCAGTCTCTTTCCCTCTTCTGAAGCTCCAGTGCCTTGATCTGGGTCAATGGGGCACTCGTAGCGGCCGGTGTCTCGCCTGCCGTAAAGCCGAACATCTTGCCCGGTGGAGCTTGAGCACGAAACCGAGACCGCCGTGGCATTTCACGCTTTGGTCCGGGCGGCAAGTGCGCGCCCTCTGCGGCAGCCAGGATGGCCACCGCTACGACATCGCCAGCAATTCGAAGACGCACCGCGAGAGTGGACTTCGCCGCTTGGCTTGACAGGCCCGAGCCGCCGGGGCAACACTGGGTTCATGCAAGCCTTCCTCGTCTTCCTTTTGGCCCTGTTTTGCTGGTGCAATCTTGCGAGTGCCGCCTCGACCGAGAAGCATTACCTTTACCTCAGCATGCCGGACGCCGCGCAAGCCGAAGGACGATCCGGCAACGGCATACTGATTTTCGACATCGACAACGGCCACAAACTCGTCCGCAGGATTCAGATTCCGGAGTTTCAAGAAGGGTTGCGGGGCTTCGTGGGCAACGCCAAAACTCACTGCGCCTACTATTTGACAACCAGCCGCCGTCTAGGTTGCTTTGATCTGGAGAAAGAGAAAATCGTTTGGGACCGCACTTACGCGGCAGGCTGTGATCGCGCCTGTATTACTCCCGATGGCAAGAAGATTTATGTTCCAACTGGCTGGTGGTATCGCGGCTCCGATAGCGGATTGATCGTTGTGAATGCCAAGAACGGCGATCTCATAAAGAGCATTCCAGTAAACGTCCAAGCCCACAACAGTCTGGTCAGCCTCGATGGGAAACTCGCCTTTCTGGGCACGGAAACCAATCTGACCGTGTTTCGAACCAAGGACGACAGCATCGTTCGAAACATCAAGGGAGTTGGTGAGGCCGGTATATTCCCGTTCACTGTGGACAGCCAGAACCGTTACGCCTACGTCTGTCTTGGCAAACGTGTGGGATTCGACGTGGTGGACTTGACGACCGGCCAAGTGCCGCATCGGGTGCTGGCCGGCGACGCTCCGATTGCCCACCGCACGCATGGGGCTGCCCTGACTCCGGACGAGACCGAGTTATGGATCAGCGATCAGGTTGGCAAGAAGCTCTTTGTCTTCGATGCCACCGTCATGCCTCCTAAGCAAACGGGCTCCATAGAATTGAGCATGGGCGGACACGGCTGGGTGACATTCAGTCTCGACGGTCGCTACGCGTGGTGCCACACGCCGGACGTGATCGACGCCGGCACCAAGCGAGTTGTGGCGACGCTGAAGGACGAAAGCGGAATGCCGATCGCGGGCTCGAAATTCATCGAAGTCCATGTCCGCAACGGCAAAGTGGTCAGAGTCGGGGACCAATTTGGCTTGGGGAGGGCCAAAAAAGGGGCGCGAGCGTTCACACAGTCGCGTGTTTCGACGAAGCCCAACTGAGTCATCGACCGGGGATGGTGCTCCCCACTGAGCCGCGTTCCGGCATGCGTGCATCGCGCAAGAGCGCCTCGTCGGATGTGCAATAGAGTTTCAGGGTTTGGCAAAAAATGGTTAGTGCGGCTGGGCGACGGTCTGCTAAACGAAGCTGAAGCGATTTGCGCCAGTCATCGTTGGCGCTGGGGCCAGCAAACGGCGATCAATAAGCGCGTCGCCCTGAGCCGGACGAAAAGCAATCCAGCACACTGCAAGTTTTTTTCAGGAGTGCATCCTGGCGAAAATGGGTTTCTCGACGGTTGCATGAATCAAGCGCCGCACGAGCGTTGAGAATTTGATCTAACAAAGCGTCCCGCACCACATCAGACCACAGGAGCGAGCCATGGCCAAAGAAAACAACAACAAAACAAACCAAGACGGATCTCTGAAAACTCTTGAACTAACCAGTCCCGCGCGGGAGGTTTCCTTGCCTGTTCCCGGTAAGAAAGCGGAGGAGAAGAACAAAAAGAAGAACAAGAAAAAGGAAAAGAAAAAGGGCAATGGCAAAATCAAGAAGCTGAAGAACAAGGTCTATAACAAGGAGCTCGGACGTCTCCAAATCGAATTGGTCAAGCTTCAGGAGTGGATCAAGGCCAGAGGATTGAAGGTGGTCGTGCTTTTCGAGGGGCGGGACGCCGCGGGCAAGGGAGGAGTGATCAAGCGGATCATCCAGCGCATGAATCCGCGCATCTGCCGGGTCGTGGCCTTGGGCACGCCGACCGAGCGCGAAAAGACGCAATGGTATTTCCAACGCTATGTGCCCCACTTGCCGGCAGCAGGTGAGATGGTCCTTTTCGACCGCAGTTGGTACAATCGGTCTGGCGTGGAGAGAGTCATGGGCTTTTGCAGCGAAGAAGCGGTCCGTGAATTCCTGCACTCGTGTCCGGAGTTCGAACGCATGTTGGTCCGCTCCGGCATCATCTTGATCAAGTACTGGTTCTCGGTCAGTGATGATGAACAGGAACGCCGTTTCCAGGCGCGCATCCATGATCCCACGAAACGCTGGAAGCTTAGCCCTATGGACCTGGAGTCGCGGGGCCGATGGCAGGATTATTCGAAGGCCAAGGACGAAATGATGGCCTACACGGACATCAAACAAGCGCCCTGGTACGTCGTCAATGCCGACAACAAGAAGCGCGCCCGATTGAACTGCGTCCGGCATCTGCTCAGCTTGATTCCCTTCAAAGACTTGACTCCAAAACCAATCAAGCTGCCGCCGCGGCAGGCAGACACGGGCTACATCCGGCCTCCGATTCAGGAACAGACTTTCGTCCCTGATTATTACGCGTAGTGCCTTGACCGGGCGTTCACCCTCACCCCGGCCCTCTCCCGCTGGGAGAGGGAGGATCGCCGAATGTCCTTCGGCGAATCAGGCGATTCTTGATTCTTCAGCGACGGGATTGAAGCCTCCCTCTCCGAGCGGGAGAGGCCGGGGTGGACCGCCGTTAAATTAGCCACGACCAGCCGTTTCTTGCTCCTAATCGTGCTCTTACTCTGCAACCGGTGCATCCCGAAGTTGTCGGTGATCGTAGCGCAGCCGTCCTCGGCTGCGAGTTCGAGCGGCGTCTCGCCGCCGGGCCGCGTCCGAGCGGGACGCTCGGCGAACTCGCAGGCGAGACGCCCGCGCTACCGACAACCGGTGGATGCACTG
>JACQWK010000078.1 GCA_016209525.1 Verrucomicrobiota bacterium | reverse complement strand
TCCCGCGCCAGCGCCCGGATGCCGCTGGCGGGAAAGGTCAGGGTGAAAAACTCCTTCGAGACGCGGTACACCGACTTCGCCGTGCCCATCTTCACGTCGTAAAGATCGGCCGCGAACATCGCCAGGGTCAGTTCGCCCGTCTTGACATCCTCGCGCAGTTTGACGACTTGATGCCAGGGTTTGATTGTTCCGTTTGCCATAAATTCTTTCTAACGCCCGCTAATCACGCGAATGGACGCGAATTTTCAGCGAGTTTTTTGCTATTCGTATGATTCGCGTGATTCGCGGGTCTTTGTGTTTGCCAGTCGTTCCCATTCCAGTTTCGGGTAATGCCCAAAGTTGACCAGCAGTCCCAGTTTGAAACCGGTCGCGTTGAGGTAATTGATGACCTGGGCGCGGTGTTCATCCGCCAGCGCCGACACGGCCTTGATCTCCAGGATTATCTTTTCCAAGCAGATGAAATCCGGTTCGTATTTCTGTTTCAATGGCCGCCCCTTGTAGGATAACGCCAGGGGCTTCTTGGGTACAAACAGGACGCCCTGCATCTCAAACTCGATTTCCAGGCACTCCTGATAAACCGCCTCCAGGAATCCGCATCCCTTGTCGTTATAGACCTCGAAGCATGCGCCCACGATTTTGTAGCATTCGTCTTTATAGATCAGGTCGCTCATTTCCAGTTCCTTTCTTATTCGCGTTCATTCGCGTTATTCGCGGGCAATTCTTCTTGATACGCCGCTCGCACGCTGCGGCCCTGCACATGGTTGCTCAGGCTCTCCAGGATGGCCCGCTCTTCCGAACCACCGTCAGCCATTTCGATCAGCGCCTGCAGCACCGGCGGAAATAGCGCATTCGTCCGCAGCCCTTTGCTGTTCAGGTATTCATCCACCTTCACCACATCGCCGGCCTTCCACAGGTGCATCAGCCGGTGAATCTGGTCTATCAGCGGCACCGCCCCCACACCCGGTGTGCCCGCTAATGACGCGAATTGACGCGAATCGGATTCTTTCTCTTCCCCCATTGGCGTGTTTCGCGTGATTCGCGGGATCCTCACCAGCGGGTCGTACCCCATGCCCGGCCGCTTCCGCTTGTTCCACGGCTTCAGCTTGAACGTGCTGCTCGTGCCTTCCGCCATCTCTGCGTCATCGTCCACCTCTGCTTCCTCTTCCTCGTCGCCGTCGCTAGTCCCACCGCTCGGCGCCAACAGGTCAAACGCATCCACCAGGTCGCGGTCGGACAGGTCGCATGATACGGCGTAAAGGATGCACGCACCTGCCGGGGCCTCGTCCATCTTGAAATCGTTTCGATGCAGCAGGTAGTAGGTCGTCACGTCATCGAGTTCATTGCCCGCAAATAACGCCAATGGACGCGAATTTTCAGAAGAATTATCCTGTGTTTGTCCCTTTTCGCGTAATTCGCGTGTTTCGCGGGCCATTTCCAGGACGCGGATCACCACGAAATCCAGCACCATCCGCCGCACATGCCGGAGAAACTCCGACACGCTCATCAATTCGTTCGGCTTGTTCGCCTTCTTCACCACCGGGTGTTGGCTGTAAGCCTCCATAGCCGGTCCAGTCGCCGCCCAAACGAAGTCCGGCCCCCGAATGCCCGCATCCCAAAAATCACGGAGACGGGTGGCAATACGCTCTCGCATCTGCTGCAAAACGGTGTTGTCCCACCCCGGACGCGCCACCGGATTCCGCTTCTTGCATACGAGCCAGACCGACGAAGAAAGCGCTGCCGATGACAAGGCCCGTGTGCGGTTCTGCATCTCAGTCGCAATCGGCCAACTCCCATCCACGACGAAACCAGCCTTCATGATTGCAGCAACGAGCGTTTCCCAGGCATCAGGTTGCTTATTCGCGAAAACGATAACCAACCGTCCATCGGGCCGTAAGGCTTTGTGGCAAGAAACGAACACACGTGCCATGCCGTCCTCGTAATTCTGCTTTGATCGTTCCTTGCTTCCGTCGAAACGGGATGCATCGTCGATAAGCTCCCCGTCATTCTGGTTGTGATTCCACTTAGGGCTGAGTGGCTCTGAGAACACCTCATCTAGCTCGCCCGACAGGCCCCGCAATGACCTTCGCAGCCAGATGTAGAAAAAGTCCATCAGGTCCGAGTAAGGTATCGCATCGTAGTAAGGCGGGTCGGTGACAATCACGTCGCAGATGCCCGTCTGCTCGCTCTTCATGGCAGATAGAAGACAAACATGCGTGGCAGGCTGACCGAGCGAAGCTTTCATGTTTTCCGCGATGACCATCGCCACCCACTCCACTGCCGAACTGTAATTGCCAGTTGTGTCCGACAAGGAATTGCCTTCACAGAAGTCCCACAAGATTGGCAGAGCGAACCGGGCAAAAGTGCTGTGGACCTTCGTGTAGCCCTGGTCCCAGCGGCAGAGAGCCGAAGAGCGATCCACCAGCTTGTCGATACTCATCGCGACTCCGGATGCAAGTGCCTCGCGCCATTCAGCGTTGTAGCTCGACCCCACATCCATTGACATTTGGCGGGCGATCCTCACAAAAGTGCCAACGGCGAGCAGTTGGCGCCGAAGGAAAACCTTGTCCCACCTGTCGAAACCGTATAGCGGCACCCGGAATCCCAGTGCCTCTTTGCCCGGTAGGGGCTCCTGGGGTAACCCGAAGGGGATCTCCGAGAATACCCTTTGAAGATACTGCTCTGCCTGCGTGGTGCGCTCGACCTCGGCTGTTGTCGGGAGGCGGTACTCTTTGCCCAACTGTCCGTCGACGACTACTGCTGTCATCGCTGTGCCGAGCCGACCAGCAAGCCCCTCTAGGCGAATGTCCTCCATTGTCATGATGTTGGCGTGAACCGGGCATTTCGCTCCGGACCGTGACATCGTTCCACCACCAATCTTTTTGTCGTGCTCGCGTCGTTGTGCCGTGTTTCCTCCGACCTTCGGGACATCATTCTCGATGCCGAACGCAACACCTGAACCATCCGCTTCCGGTTCTATCGTCATCAGCACGCGCCTGTCGTCCTTCTTACAGAGCCACCTTGTCTTGAGCAGCGGGATGGTCGTTTCGGGATGGTGCTTGTTTTTCACGGTGCGCGCCCACAGGTAGGCCACCGTTGGCTTCGGTACCCAGCGTGGATTCGTAGGCTCCGCTAGGTATTCCGCCGCCAATTCTTCGTTCAGCTTCTTCGTGTCCACCTCTCCATCCGCCGTCAGCGGACACAGCCGCAGCCCCTTCGCCTCAATCTCCGCGGCATGGTCTTTCTTCCATTGAACCAGCCAGTCCTTGGGCACTTTCCGCTTCTCTGTTTCCAGCACCGGTTCCCAGGTTGCATAGGTGGGATAGAACTCCGCCAGTTCCTTCCGCGCCTGCTTTAGCACCCACTTCCCCCACGCCCGCACCTGCCATGCCAGGTCCGCCTCATAGTTACCCGCCAATGACGCGAATTGACGCGAAACCTCAGGCAGTTCCCCCTGCTCCCTGTTCCCTTCTTCATTCGCGTGATTCGCGGGCTCCCCTTTCGCGTCTTTCGTGCGTTTCGCGGGCAACGGCAACTTGTGCGACTTGCAGAACTTCTCCATGAACTCGCGGTCTTCCAGGATGAAGTCGGGTAGCGGCAGCTTCTTGCCCGCGAGCTTCTGCGGGTATTCCAGCGTGCATTTCAGGATGAACCAGGCCACCGGGTTGATGTCAATCGCCGTGGCTTCGCATCCCAGCCGCATCGCCTCCAACGGGATCGCCCCCCCACCGGCAAACGGGTCCAGCACCTTCGGCGCTCGCCCGTCGTAAGCTTTCCGGATCGCTTCGCGGAACCACTCCAGGTCCGGCCCGCTCTCGCGGCCCCAATGCAGGATGCCACCGACGGTTTCCTCGGCCTTGATTTCCTCAATCTTCCCGCTGGGCATCTTCTTCTTCTTGATCGTCGGCACCACATGCCCCGCCAACTTCTCCAGAATCTTCGCCCGTTCTTCGGCGTCGCCGGGGTCCGGTAATAGGGTGGCAATCAACGCCGCCCGGCACGCCGCCAGCGGACGCCGCGCCGGCCAGATGTGCAGCGTGGAAATGTGCCCATGCCGCACGTTCTTCTCATGCACCGAATCCAGCGAGGCCTGCTTCAGCGGAAACGCCACTTCAATCAACCGCGGCATATTGTTCATACGATTGTCCTGCCCGTGAGATAGGCGAAATGACTTGAGTGGTATCGGGTCACGGACTTTTCTCATTCCACAGCCGCACAATGAACCGCTCGCCATCCTCGATAAGGTCTGGTTCTGTTCCGTTGTGGTCACGCATCCCCTTAACGATCTTGCGCGGAACACCCATTCCCATGTGTTCGAGGTACCCGTAATCGCGCATCGTGTCTTTGAGAATCTGGTTGCGGGCCGCGCGGCACCCCGCTTTCATCCGCTCTGGCGTAATGCCGTTGGGGAGGCGGCCGGGAGAAATAACCTCAAGCCGATCCGCGTAAAGGGAGAGTTCGATGTCGGTGGAAGAAAGAAGGTAATCGCGATGTACTAACGCGTTCACCACGGCCTCACGGACGACCTCGGCGGGATATGTCCATCGCTCGACGCGGCGTGCTCCGCCTTCCAGCCTTGACTCTACGGCAGTATTGCGGCGCACGAAATCAACAGCCTGCTCAACTAAGCCATTTTCAACCAAGCCGTGCTCGCCGAAAAGCGGGGTCATCGGGCCGCGAAGCGCTGCCCGCTCCTTGGCGTTGTAATCCTTCTCGGTCCTTGGGTAAGCTGCTGCATCAATTCCAGCATGAGGCAGAAAGCGATTGGGGTTCTTGCCAAACAGCAAAAGACCGGCGACAACCACGGGCGTGGTCCCGCCTTCGTCAATAAGGAGTTCCGTGTTGAGCAGGAGGCGTTTCCAGTTGTCGTCGTCATCCGGGTCAGGCAGTTGCTGGCGGATTCGCCCAAAGTAATCGCGTAACCGGCGACGGTCCAAATCGTCCAAGCCCGAGCCGGAGACAGGCCGCAGCTCCAGACGAAAAGCGCCGCGTTGCTGGTAAAGCCTCTCCCTCTCTTCCAGGCTCATTTCCCGACAGATGGAGCCAACCCGAATGTAGGGCGTGTAATGCTGGTCATGCCAAACGTGGTGTACTCCCCAGCCGCGATTCACCTGGACAATGGCGACGTCCTTGCCCGGCTCCAGATCATGAAAGACCTGGAAGTATGGGATGGTTTCGGGTCGGATTTTGTCGCGGCAGGCCTGCATGACCCATTCCTCAAGTTGGCGGTAGTTGCGAGCCGATGTTGGGTCATGCGGGTCGGTCAGTTCATACCGGGAGAGTCCAGAGATCGTGCCGTCGTCTTCGACCCCCAACAAAACGACGCCACCGCGAAGGTTCGCGAATGACACCAGCTCTTTGGCAAGCGCACGGTTGTCGATGGTGTCCCGCTTGAATTCCACCCCGGAGTTTTCGCCATCTCTGACGATGTCCAACAGTTCGGTTTTCGTCATAGCTCAGAATCCATATTTCTTACGCCGGGTTTCAAACGCCTCTTTGCCACCTTCAAGAACGTCCTCCACGAGGTCCTGGACTGGGCCGCTGTCGATCGACCCCATATACCTGGTCGGCAATTCCGCGTGGCCCTGGCCAGCTTCGCCCTTGGGGAACAAGCCGAGAATCAATTCAGCATCTCCCAAAACAGGGATATTCGCGTTATGCGTCGCAAGAATAAACTGACGCCGACGTTTCTCCTCCCTCATCTTTGGAACCACCCCTTCAGTGATGAATCGGTTGTCAAGATCGTCTTCGGGTTGGTCAACAATCAAGGGCGCCTCAGATTCAAGGAGCAATAGCAGTAATACTGCTGTCGCTTTCTGGCCAGTGGACAGACCTTCCAGTGTGCGCCACTCCGCAGCCTGGCCTTCCGACGCGATGTTCAATTCGATGTGCATGATAGGAGGCAATTCAAGCTCCTCGATCTGCATGGCAATGGGATCTCCTGCCTGAGCAAGTCGTTCCGCCTGCGCAGGGGGAACTTGGAATCTTTTCACTAACTCGTCGCGTCCAGCCCTGAGGGATGCTGCGAATGTCGCCAGCGAAAAATCTGGCGCTGTCCGGAGCACATCCAAGGCCTCGCTAAGCCGTCCGGGGACCTGCCTCAAGGCCGACATGAGGGGTTCTCTGTTTCCCGAAAACTCAACGCGGACACGAACCAGATCAGAGAGCTGGCGGTTCACTTTTTTGGCGGCGCGTTCGAGTCTTTGAAATTCTTCGCGCTTGAGGTCTTCCCATTCTGCGGTCAGATTCCGACGGTGCTGGATTTGCGTTAGCTCGTCTTTCAGTAACGCCGTTTTTCGTTCTCGCAGGGGGCGCAGATCCTCGGTTTGCCGGCGAAGACGCAGGAACTCTTCGCCATCAATCTTTGACCTTTGAAGCTCGCGAAGGGTCTTTTCATACTCGCCCTGGACGCTTTTCTTCCGCTCCTCCCACTGAGCGCGAACACCCTTGATGGCATTTTCTGCCGCCACTATCGTCTTGTCCAAGGATTCAGAAACCTGGGCCGCGTCTTTGTTGAACCTGGTGAGCACCGCATCAAGCTGGTGGAGAATCTGTTTTCCGGGCAAGAGTTCGAGAGCTTGTTGGGAAACGAACGCTGTGTCGATCGGCAAAGCTTCGCGAAGAGAATCGCAGGTGCGCCGAAACGGCTCCAGAGTCTCTTGGGCCGACTTGAGCAATCGCTCCTCCCGCACCAGAAGGCTTTGCTCCTTGAGTTTCTCCTCCAAACCTAGTTCTCGGTAGCGCTTCAGCGTTTCTTCTAAGGCCGGTAGTGTCGCCAACCTTTCTTCAATCTGCTGAAGCTCCTTTCGCAAGTCCAGGATGCGCGTGCGCGACCGATCCAGTTCGCGTTTCAAGTCGGATTTTCGCTTCGCGAGGCCAGTGTCCGGCTCCATAAAGCGATCCAGCAGCCGAGTTCTCTTCTCGGGGCTTTTGGCCAGCTCGGATATTTCGTGTTGCCCGAAAACCTCCACGCCCGGAATGACATCCGTGGGCGCCAAGGCCAGAACACTTCCAAGGTCATCCCGTATCACAGGGGGGTTGGGAACGGTCCGTTCAATAACGTATTGACGTTGGTCGGGCCGGCATGAGCGCAACAGCAAGGATATCTTTGTTCCACTCCTCAGAACCTGCCGGGCAATGCCTTCGTGCACTCTTTTGGCTTCTTCGCCCACCGGTTCCAATTGCAGCACGTAGCGCAAGCTTTCTACGACAGTGGATTTCCCAGAGCCACGTCCACCGACCAAGACATTCAGGTTCTCATTAAAGTGAATTGCTGCTCCATCCAGGAATCCTCCTTCCCACGTAACCGCGACAAACTCCGAGTGGCTTTCCGGCACCGGGTCGGTCGCCAGGCGAACGCGCGAGTCGGGATCGAGAAAGGCTTGGCGCAGACCCTCAACGGACAGCGACGACATTTTAATCCAGCACGAGGCTCCTGCCTTTTTCAGATCAGAGGGGTCTGAAACGTCCTGGCTGTTGAGCACAGCGATCGGCCGCTCGCGCTTGTAGTCGGGGTTCTTATTCCGTAGTATCGGACGCAGATCCTCGGGCACATCATCTATCGAACTAGGGAGTGAGCACGCCAGAAGGTTGTCATCCCTCCAAGCTGCGATCCGAGACTGGCCCTTAAGTACTCTCAGCAATCCATCGTCCGCTGCCACGTGGGCAGCGATGCAGGCCGCAACCCTCCACTTACCGCACTCGCTGAGAAGTTCTGCGCTATCGTACTTTCCTGTCGGCGATAGCTGCGATTCATCATGGATTCCGCAATCGTGAATCTTCGCTTGCACTAGGTCCGCTGCTACGGAGGGATCGAACAAACAGAGAAAATGGACGCCATCCTTTGCCTTCGCTTCGAACCCAGGAAAAACGAACAGCCCCGCTTGGCGCGCGGTGTCGATTAGCGTCTGCGACTCTTTGATGCGGTAATGGTCAGCAACACCAATGACCTCAATTTTCTCGGCCTGACACGCATCAACAATCGCCTTGTTGTAAGATGCTTCGTCGTGGAAGACGGTGGGCTTGTTGTGCCGTTTCAAATACGCAAACGGATTGACCTGCAGGGCACATCGGTGAAAACGAGCACCCCCCGGCAGCTTTAATGCGTTTGTCAAAGGTAGAGTTGTTTTCATTCGCATGCCCATTGTTGTTCTTGATCCGCTTCAACCTCACCGAGTATATCATGGGTACCCAACAGAATCCGGTAATGCGTCCAGCGGAGGTGATAGTGCTTGGTGAAGTCCACCTGGAGACGCTCGCTCGATTCCGCAGCCACTGGCTGGCAAAGAAAGCATCCCCGGACCGACGCCCGGTGCAAATCGGGCGTTTCTTTTTTGGCGGCCCACCGCGACCGGCATCGCACCTTGCTCGGCTTCCCATGCGGCCAGAAAAATGCAGGAGCAGCTTCCGAAGAAGCCGCCCCGCGTCCCGCCGTCGAAACGGACAGGAGAAGTGTGCAGTCAGTAGATGCCTCCACAGCATCCCTCGTCAACTCCGCATTTCTCTTACGGTTCGCGACCATTCGCGTGATTCGCAGGTTCGCTTTCCGCGGGTTCTGCGGCCTGTTCATCTTCGTGTCTTTAGTGTGTTTCGTAGGCTCATCATCTTTCCGCCGACTGCAAGATGCTCGTGGCATCAACCACCACGCCACCCTTGGCCCCCGCAATCAACTTTCCAAATGGATCCTGAACCCGGTGCAGTTCCGGGTGGGACCCGGCGCAGTTGAACACCACGTAAAGCCAATACCGATCCCGCAGATTGCACGCTTTCGCCCACTCATTGTCCGAGACTTCAATCTCGCCCACGCCGGCCCGGCCCTTGACCTCGATGGCATTCGGCCCCCCCTTGCCATTCCGCGAGAGCAGGTCAAATCCCGGCCACGCTTCCAGGCCTTGCATGACCGCCTTTTCCGGCGCGGACACGTCCACCACCAGCCGGCCATGTTCTTCCTCGAAGCCAATCGCCTTCAGCATGGCGATTTTCTCCACTTCCCGGTCGTGCCGCTTCCGCTCTTCCGGGTCCGTAGATGGTATCACCAGGGCATGGGCGATGAACTCCGGGTCTTCCGCCCGGACCAGGTCCGCCTCCATCATCAGTTCCGCGCAGGCCCGCTCCCGTTGGGCCGCCAGGTTGCGCTGGCGTTCCTTCACCCGCTCCAGCAGATGCTTCGCCCTTGGGTCGCCTTCGCGGGCCTTTTCGGACCGGCGCGTCCGCTCAATCGCCAACTCCGCCTCGTGATAGGCGAAACCCCGTTGCAGAAATTCCAGCCGTCGCGGCAGTGTTGCCTTCAATTCCTTCTGTCGCCCCTCCACCAGCGGCCGCAGCAGTTCTCCCACTAGCCACTTCGTGGCCCGCTCCACCGCCATTGGCCCTTGCTGGCGCGCAAAGTCGAACGCCCCCGGCCTCGACTCCACGCCTGCCTGCGCCGCGTCTTCGGCAGGCAGGCCGCGCAGCAACAGCAGTTGCTCCAGGGCCATCTCCACGCATACCCCTGCCTGCGCCGCCCCGGCAGGCAGGCCGGTCAGCGGTTGCTTCACCGCCACCAGCCGGCAGTCCAGCGGTTCCCGCCGGTCTGCCTTCCCCGATTCGCCCCCGAACACCCCCCGCACCACCTGCACCCGCGCCACATGCACGAAATACGGTGCATCCGTCCACGGGTCGGTGAACACACTCCCCGCCAGCGCCACTTGTTGAAACCGCGTTTCGATCAGGGAGCAAAGACGGTCAAACACGCGCTCGCCCGGATGCAAGAACACCACCGACTCGCCCTCCTTCGGCTTCAGCACCGTGAACGTCCCCCGCGCTTCTTCGGGATACGTTTCCAGCAACGGCAGCAGCCAATCCGTTGCCCCCCTCTGTTGGCTGGCAATCTTGAAGGTCGTGTCCAGGTCGCCTTCCATCCGCAGCGCCATCAGCGGACACGCCTTCTCCAGGAACCGACGCACGTAGCCCGGCAGCAGCCGGCGCAGGTCCTCCTTTTCCAACTGGAGCCGTTGCTCGACCAGGTGCGTGACCACGTCCCCCGTGCGCGGGTAGCGCCGTTCCACGGCCCGGATGGTTTCCCGAGCCTTCTCCTTCGTAAGCCCTCGGTCAATCTGCTCCGCCAGTTCATCGGCGTTGTCTTCCACCACCGCCCGGATCATCAAATCCCGTAGCGACATCCCCTCGAACTGCGCCCCGATCACGTCGAACACCTTGTCCGAGGTCAGGGCCTTCCGAATCGTCTCCAGCTTTTCCAGCAGCCGCTTCAGCACCTTCCCCTCGCGCGTCCGGGTCGCGACCAGGTTGTACAGCAGCACCAGCTTCGCTTTCTGCCCATAGCGGTGGATGCGCCCGAACCGCTGCTCGATTCGTGCCGGGTTCCATGGGATGTCATAGTTGATCATCAGCCGGCAGAACTGCATGTTCAGTCCTTCCCCAGCCGCATCTGTGCAGACCATGTAGCGCGCCCCTGCCTGCGCCGCGCCTGTCTGCGTGCCCCGCACAGGCAGGCCCGGCGCGGCAGGCAGGCCGCCTTGCCGCGTCTCGCGCCGGAAGAAATCCACCTGCTGTTCCCGCTCGCGGTAGTCCATCCCGCCGTGAATGCTCGCCACCTGGTCCTGGTAGCCCAGTCCCTTCAACCGGGTCACGATGTATTCCACCGTGTCCCGGTGCTCGCTGAAGATCAGGAATTTCTCATCCGCGAATTGCGGGTCGCGGAACGCTTCCAGCATCCGGTTGAACTTCGATTCCTCGCCCGACTCGTAAAGCGCGCTTGCCGCCCGCCGCAGGTTTTCCACTTCTGCCCGTTCTGACTCCAGTTCCGCCAGCGAGGTAGCGGCCACCCCAGCCAGCAGGCTGTCTTCCCCGCGTTCGTTTTCCTCGACGCCGTTCTCCGATTCTTCTTCGTCTGCCGTCTCCAATTCAAATACGTCCCGGAACCCGCGGCTCGACTCCAGTTTGCGCTGCTGGTTGGCCAGGTCCTCCGCCGAAAGCTCGCCCGATTCGATCTGCCGGATCAGTTCGTCGAGCTTCTGCACCCGGCGCTCAAATGACCGCATCAGCGCATACGACGAGCTCGCCAGCCGCCGCTGGAACACGCTCATCGCCAGCCGTGCCGCCGACCGGTTCAGAATCCGGGCCTTGTTGTAGATGGCCCGCATGTAGTGCGTCGTCGCCTTATAGACCTCGTCTTCCGCTGGGCTCAGGTCGAAGTTCCAGGTGTGCGACTCGCGCACCGGGTAGAGGGGTAGCCCCTCAATCGTGACCATCTCTTCCTTGGTCCGCCGGATGAAGTGACCACGCTTCGCGTCGTCAGGGTAGCTGTCGAATGCCTCTGGTGTGGCAAGGACGTTTGGTTCCAGCAGCCGCCACAGAGCGAAATACGGGTAGTCCACCCCCATGTGCGGCGTCGCCGTCAACAGCAACACATGCTGTGCCTGCCACGGCAGAACAATCGCATCGTCGCTGCCCGTGCCGCACAGCGCCTCGGCCACCCGGTAGCGTTCCGTCTTGATGATGGTGCCGTCCGGGTTACGCCGCGCTGCCAGCTTGTGCGCCTCGTCGAAAATCACCAGGTCATACGGTGCCACTTCCGGCGCGGCGATCCGCGACAGCATTTTTTCTCCGGTCAGCGTGTCCACGCTCACAATCACCAGGTCCCCGTCCTCCCCCACGAAGGGATTCCCGGCCCGCACGTCTGCCCCCATCACGACCCGGAATGGCAGGTTGAACAGCCGCCGCATTTCACGGAGCCAGTTCCCGACCAGCCCGGCGGGGGACACCACCAGCACTCGACGAATGAGCCGCCGCGACAGCATCTCCCGGATGTAAAGGCCCGCCATGATCGTCTTGCCCGCGCCGGCATCGTCCGCCAGCAGGAATCGCAGCCGGGGCTGCTTCAGCATCACGTCATAGACGGCAATCCGTTGGTGCGGCAGGGGGTCGATCAGGGAAAGCTCGGCGGCGAAACCAGGGTTGGCCAGGTGCCCAAACCCCAGCCGCTCCGCCTCGACAACCGACGCCACCACATCTGGCCGGCAACCGAAGTTGAAGACGATCGCTTTCGCCGTGTCTTCCCGGAGAGCCGGGAACAACTCCAAGGTGACCGCGCCGCGGCTCCCGAAGGCTTCCGCCTCAAGGTCCACAACCTGCTTCCAGACTGAATACCCTGGCTTCGCCCTCTCCTTCTCCCAGCGACAGACCGAAATGTGCGAGACCCCGAGGCGCTCAGCGAAACCCATTTGGGTCAGACCCAGTTTTCCACGGACTTCCAGAATCCGTTTCGCGAAATCGGGGGGCACCTGCCGGCTGCCTAAATCTCTGCTTGGCATATCAATCTCCTTACCCGAAGTGAACAGGGAACGCCGTCCCCAGCACCCTTATTCTTCGCTCTGCTACAAAACTCAAATGACCGCTTCTTCAAATTCACCGTGCGAATATGCCACACGCGTGAAAGCTGTCAAACGGTTAGCAAATGCTAATTTCACTGATTTAGTGACACTATAATAGCACGCGCCTCTCGTATTCATATTTAATGCGTCCTTCGAGACGCCCCCTTAACAATTCACTTGGCGATGCGCTCGTGCGTTTTATCGTTTAGCGGCAGGTCACCCTGCAACTCGCGGATTTCGGATCGTGTAGGAGCTTCTTCCTGCCGCGTGAGGCTGGCCAGGGCTTCGAGGAGCTTCTCCACCGTGTTGGTGAGCGCCATCCGCTCCAGACTTGGAGATGTCGCCTTTGAGGCGGCGGATCATGCTGCGGCCCACGCGGCGGGCGACGACGGTCTTGTCGCCGGTGAAACTGGCGTCCGTGGGTTCGATGATTTCGAGTAGCGACCGGAAGGAGTGGCTGTAGCCGTTGTGAGGCG
Source organism: Verrucomicrobiota bacterium (assembly GCA_016209525.1). GTDB lineage: Bacteria > Verrucomicrobiota > Verrucomicrobiia > Limisphaerales > SIBE01 > VHCZ01. The sequence continues at coordinate 2,366 of JACQWK010000078.1, read as the reverse complement.
TTGCCGACAACAGAATCAACGCCTTGGTGTGGTCGCGGAGTTTCGGGCCGAGCCGAGCGCGTGCGGTCAGGTAGGGGCTGCGAGGAGTACCGGATTCCGCGAGGTAGTGGGCCTCGTCCACGACGATGACATCCCACCGTGGCTCAAGAGCGCTGGCCAGAACCTCCCGCTTCTTCAGGTACTCGATAGACGTGATGACACGGTTCAGGAATACCCAGGGCTTGATCCCCTCCGACAGGCGGGTCTGTGCCTGTTCGAGGGCCGCAGCGTTTTCGATGGCTTCAAACCTCAAGCCAAATTTTGTCAACATTTCCTCCTTCCACTGCGGGATCAGCCCAGGCGGGACGACCAGGAGGAGACGCTTGCCGCGCCCTCGGGCGAGCAGCTCCAGCAGGCAGATGCCCGCCTCGATGGTCTTGCCCAAGCCGACGTCGTCCGCGACGAGCAGGCTCGGGCGTGGGAGCTGGAGCATCCGGGCCACGGGTGCAAACTGGTAGTGCTCGGGCGAGATGCGCCCACCGTAGAACGCGGCGAACTCGCCGGAGTCCACGCCGGACATCTTCAGGGCGAGATTGGCTGACTGCCAGGTGTCAAACGGAGCGAACGCGTTCTTGGAGAAGACCGGGGACTCCTCCGGCAGCGATTCGTAGATTTCGGGCGGGCACAGGGCCTCAAGCCGCTCCGTGCTGCTCGGGTCAAAAAGCCGAAAAAGGGTCTTGTCCTCGGCGACTTTCGTCGCCGATTCCACCCTCCAGACTCTATCACGCAATACGATGCGATGCATTCGACCTCGATTCTTCGTAAGATGCCAACACTCGTTTATGCAAAGGGCAATAGAAATCTCCTCTGAGGGATTGCTTCGCGGGCTTCCGAGCGCTATTTTTGGCATGAGCTTTGTGAAACCAGTTGCGTCGAAGTTTTTTGTCTTAGCCGCCTTGCTTGCGTTCGACCACGCGGCTCAAACAGCGGCCAGTGAAGCTGCATCCAATCCCCGCGTCGAACAGACAGCCCAAAAGCTCGGAAGCGCAGGATCCCAACATTGGTCGTTGCGGCCCCCTGAACACCCCACGATTCCCAAGGTCCACAACGATGGATGGGTGCGCAATCCGATTGATGCGTTCGTTCTGGCGAGACTCGAGCTGGAAAGACTTGCGCCGTCGCTGGAGGCTGATCGACGCGCCCTCCTCCGCCGCCTGAGCTTCGATCTGCTCGGCGTGCCTCCCAAAATCGAGGAGGTGGAAGCGTTCGTGGCAGACAAACGTCCGGACGCATACGAGCTGTTGGTGGATCACCTGCTCGCTTCGCCGCACTTTGGGGAACGTTGGGGCCGGCATTGGCTCGACCTCGCCCGCTACGCCGACAGCGACGGCTACGAGAAGGACTCGGTTCGGCCCTACGCTTATTTGTATCGGGATTGGGTGATCGATGCGATCAATCGCGATCTGCCGTTCGACCGGTTCTCGATCGAGCAGCTCGCGGGCGACCTTTTGCCGAACGCGACTGAAGAACAGAAGATCGCGACGGGGTTCCATCGGAACACACTGACGAACAAGGAAGGAGGAGTGGATCAAGAGGAATTCCGGTGCAAGGCGACGGTGGACCGAGTCAGCACGACGGGCACGGTTTGGCTCGGCCTCACCCTGGGGTGCGCGGAGTGCCACAACCACAAGTACGATCCGATCAGCCAGCGCGAGTTCTATCAGCTCTTCGCGTTTTTCAACAATGCCTCCGAGACGGATCTTCCGGCGCCCCGCCCGGCCGAGCTGGCGCAGTACAAAAAAGCGAAAGAAATCTGGGAAGATCAGCGAGCTCGAATCCAGGCGGAACTTGAAAGCTATCTCGACCACGCTATCGCCTCAAGACAGGAAGCCTGGGAACAAGACCTCAAGTTGCCTGCGGAACGTTGGTCGGTGTTGGTGGTGAAGAAGGCTTCTTCTTCCGGCGGCGCAACGATGGAGATTCAATCCGATCATTCGATCCAAGTCACCGGACAAAACCCAGCGAAAGACACTTACCAGATTGAAGCGACGACGGAGCTGAAAACTCTTACGGGCTTTCGTCTCGAGGTGCTGGATGACCCCGCGCCAGCGAGGGGACCTGGGCGAGGCAAGAACAACAATTTCGTCTTGAGCGAATTTGTGGTGAAACTCGATGTCGGCGGTTCGGAACGCCTGACCGAAACGAGAAGTGAGCGACTTAGCGATTCGACCTTGGCGCAGACTTCCGCGGTCCGTGAAGGTCAATCTCTCGGTTCCCCTCACCCTGACCCTCTCCCCAGGGAGAAGGAACAGCGGCCGACCGTGGAGGAGATTCCCGACCGCTCTGGAATCGCCCGCGCCCAGGATTCAATCCTCCCTCTCCCAGCG
>JACQWK010000244.1 GCA_016209525.1 Verrucomicrobiota bacterium | reverse complement strand
CTATAGGGTCTTCTGGTGGTTCCTTTCCCCTCACCATGGCCCTCTGCCCAAGGAGAGGGAATCACCTCCGCTCTCGTGGGCTGATCTGCGGCTTCCGGACTTTTCCACGCGCTGCCGACGGTCCTCCCTCTCCCGTGGGGAGAGGGCCGGGGTGAGGGGGAAGGGGACCGGTCTAGTTCCGTGGACGTCCGTATGCTGCGGACCGATAGAGAGTCCTGTTGGTTCTGTTCGATGTCAGTTGACTGCCTCGCTTCGACTTCTGCCTTCAAAACGCGATCGGGAGCTACCGACGACCGCCTCTTCCTGCGCGGACCAGTGCCGTTGTTAAGCCACACGTCCACCCGCGGCGCTTCCCAGTTGTAAGGCTTGTTGAGCAAATCGAGATCACCGTCGCCGTCCAAATCCGCCAGCCGGCCTTCGTGCCAGCCATGGCCGCCCGTTATTTCTTCGGTGCGAAAATTGCCTTGGCCGTCCCCAAAGAGAATCCAAGCCTTGGCTTGCGGATGATTCGGATCGGGCCGTGCTTCGGTCCATTTCGCCATTTCGGCGGCAAAAATATCGAGATGCCCATCGCCATCGACGTCCCCGACTTCTAGGGTATGGCCGTGGACAACGTCGCGCCCCAAGAGATCTCGGCCCGTCCAGTCGGCGCTGTTGGCCGGGTCGCCGGCGCATTCATAGAACTTGAGCGGACCGACGCCGTCGCCGGGAGCGATGACGATCTGCAGGCGCTTTCCCGGTTTGAATTTGCCTGCTTGAATCCGCCCGCCGATCGTGCCGACCTTGACCGCCCCAAACTTGTCACCGCCTTGGTGCTTGAACCAATAATTGCCCGCGAGCAAATCGGTCTTTCCATCCCCATCCACGTCCGCCGCAGCCGCGCCTTCGGCGTAGAGAGCCGCGCCTTTCGTGGCGCCTTCGCCGGCTGCGCCGCTGAAGATTGGCGCAAAGGGCCAAGGCTCGGTGGTTTTCGGATTCGCTGGGATGTCGGCCAGGAAGAGCGTCTTTGCTCCTTGATTCCAGAACACTAATTGCGCTGTGCCGGTGCCTTTGAAATCGGCGAAGACCTGGTCGTGATGCTGCCGGGCGCCGCCTCGTTTGATCAGGCGGCGCTTCCAGGAAGTGTTGGCATCAAAGTTGGGAGCCGGATTCTCCCACCACCAGAGTTCTGTTCCCTGAGAATCGTTGCCAAACACGAGGTCGAGGTCGCCATCGCCGTCGATGTCGTGCGCCGCGCCGCCGGCTTCGACGGTTAGGAATTGCTGCTCGATGAGCCAGCGGTCCCAGCCTTTGTCGGTGCGGCGATACCAAACGAGCGCCGGGGCGACCTTGCGGAAGCTCAGCACGAAGTCGTTCACCCCGTCTTTGTCGAGGTCTGCGACAAGCGAACCCGTCTGTTGTGTGGAAGGGCCTGGGACGGGCAAGTCGCCGTTCTTGCTGGAAAGGTGCTTCCATTCGATCTTTCGGGGCGATTGGGCCAGCACGCAGTCGGAGGCGAAGGCGGCGCCGGCCACAAACAGGGCGATGAAAGGGTATCTTTGTTTCATAGTCACAAGCAAAAACTTGTCGCACCTTCAATGGGTTGGTTTAGTCCGGGCATAGACTGCCGCGCTCGTGGCGCAGATTTGTAGTCTATCAGTATCGCCCGAAATCGTCGTCCGCCGCGACGATTTTTCCGGCGCGCGGCCTTCCAGGCCGCAGCGGGTACGAACAGAAGCGCGTGCTGGGAAGATTTCGTGCGCTGCGGCCTTATGGACATGCTGCGGCCTGGAAGGCCGCGCGCCGTTTCGGTTGCGGTTCCGCCGCGTCGTGCCGTACCGCCGAGTCGCACTCGGCTTGGCGCTCGATACAACGGGAGAGCTTCGCAATTCGAGCCGTCCGCAGCGCGGAGTCCTGCGATCCAGCGCAGCAAGGCGGAGCCTCAACCGAACTTTTTGGACGGCGGCGGGAAGCGCGGCGCCACGCCGCTTTGCCACCGTACAACCTCCCCAAAGCGGTGTCGCCGCTTCGCACTGCCACCGCAGTCCAAAATCGTCGCGCCTCGTGTCGATTCCAGCCGATGCTGTTAGACTGGAAATCTGTGCGGCTATCTTCACAGGCCATTCACCGAGGACGACAGCATTACTAAGAGAGCGCTTCATGTATTTAGCAGCTTTGAACATTTATTTCGCAGAAACGGAACGATTATTATCTTGCAATTCGTCCCCAGACAAAAGAGATGGTTCTGCGACAACGACCGGCTGCTTGGTCACCCTGCTACGGCGCCTTTAGAGCCCGCAGCTTTTCCAGGCGGTGCGGAAGGATTGAGAGCGCAATAATCGAACTGAGAAAAGGATTTATTATGACAACATCTCTGGCGGGTATTTTAACGTTGGTCGTGTTGGGCGGCGGGCTGTCGAGCGGCCAGGCTCAGTCCGAAGCGAACGGAACCTACAAAATCGACCCGGTCCATTCATCCATCGTGTTTCGGATTAAGCACAATGGCGTGAGTTACGTCTATGGCCGGTTCAACGAATTTTCCGGCGGCTTCACCATCAACTCGGAGGATCCGTCGAAGTGCTCATTCGATGTTACTGTGCAGACCGGGAGCGTGGATACCTCCATTGCCAAGCGCGACGAGCATTTGCGCAGTCCGGACTTTTTCAACGCCAAGCAATTCCTGACGCTCCGCTTCCAAAGCCGAAAAGTGGAGCGAACCGGCGAAAGCAAGCTGCGGGTGACCGGGGACTTGACGCTGCACGGCGTCACCAAGCCGATCACGGTGGAATTGGAACTGACCGGGCATGGCCAGCGCGGACAACGATTCGGCTATCGGGCCGGCATCGGCGGCCAATTCACCATCGCGCGCGCGGACTTCGGCATGAATTTCGGGATTGAGGGCGGCATGTTGGGCAATGAAGTCACCGTCTCTCTCGGCTTGCAAGGGGCGCGGCAATAATGGCAGCAATTCTCATTTTGGCAACGGGCGCGGTTCGTGACCGTAAGGCGGACACTCCTGTCCGCACATTTTCGGAAGTCTTGCGGACAAGAGTGTCCGCGTTACGGCCAAAATGAGAATTGCTGCAATAATGGGCCTACGTAGGCCGACGAGAGTTCCTCCACGTCCGAGCGTGTGACAGAGTCGCTTCTCCTTCTCCCTGCGAAGCGGGGAGAGGGCTGGGGAGCACTGTTCGACATCCCAATGATCACCTCTCGAGATATCCTGTTGGGCCTGCTCCTGCCAGGAGTGGCAACCGCCACACTGGTTCTCCTCACAGCTCGCTGGTGCGGTTGCGCCTTTGGCTTGGCGGCAGGATACGCCCTCGGACACGCGCTCATCGGCGGATGGCCGGGCTGGCCTCCCCTCACGACGGAGCAATGGTTGGTGTATCTTGCCCTGTTGGCCGCGGGCGCGGATTGGGTGGAACGACGATCCCATAAGGCCCTATTGCAATGGGGTATTCGAACGGTGTTGGTTGGGCTTCTTCTTGGTTTGACTTTGCGGCCGTTGATCCAGCAATCGTGGACCGTGGGCCAGTCCTTTGGTTGGACTGCCGGCTCGGCAGTGGTCCTGTTGGCTCTCTGGCGTCTGTCGAAGCGGGGCGGCGCAAGTGAAAAGCCGATGGTGCTGCTCCTGAGCTGGATTTTGGTCGTGGGCGCAACCGGAATGGTTTGCGCCATGAGCGGTTCGCAGAAGCTCGGCCAGTTCGGAGGAACGTTGACGGCAGCACTGATCGGGTGCGCTTTGGTCGCGGTTTGGAAGCCTGAAGCGGCATTGGATTGCGGTGGATGGGCTGTGACCGTGGTCGTTTGGATCGGCCTCCTTTTGAACGGCCACTTTTACGCCAGCGTTCCGTGGTGGGCCGGATTGCTGCTTGGGTTAGCCCCGCTCGGCATGTGGATCGGCACGTTTCTTCGAGCCGGCTCCTGGAAACCTTGGCAAAAGACCGCGCTGATATTAGGTGCCGTGAGTGTGCCACTCATGGCCGCTATGATACCGATCACAGTCCGTTTTCTCCGTGCGATGTCGGCAGCACCGGGCTCGGCCGACTATTATTGACCGGCTCCGCGCCGACAACGCTGTCCACGCTCCAAGCTTTCCTGGCGTGCATTGGGCTCATGAACCAGCCGATCGGTGGGGCGAGACTCCCGTCGAGCCCTGGAATCCTTTCTGGCAAAGAAGCGAGGGCTCGACGCGAGTCTCGCCCCACCTCGATGTTCATGGCAAGTGCGACCGCAACGAAGTGGCGCCGAAAGTGAAGGGTTGTCTCACTCGATGCTCGCGACTAAAGTTTAGAGATGCTCCGTACGAACAAAGCAGGTTGGACGTTGGGGATCTTGGCGTTGACCACGGTCGTCTCGACACCCTCGATCCAAGCCTGCTCGGTCCCGGTGTTTCGCTACGCGCTTGAACATTGGCCGGCGGATCCCTATCAGGCTGTCGTATTTCATCGCGGCCCACTTTCGGACGCTCAGGAACTCTTGGTGCGTGACCTGGGCCGCGAAGGAATGTCGGGCCGGCTTCACGCCAATGTTTCCCCCCGAACGATTGACCTCGATCAGAAAGTTGCACCTGACATCCTCGAATTCTGGCGCCGTTTGGGCACCGACACTGTTCCCTGGCTGGTCCTGAGGTATCCTCTGGCGGTTCGAAGTCCGGACAACATCTGGTCAGGGCCACTCAGCGAGAGCGCGATTCGCCAAGTCGTGGAGTCCCCAGCCCGAAAGGAAATCGCCCGGCGCCTGGGCCAAGGCGAGAGTGCCGTCTGGGTGCTCCTGGAGATTGGCGACCCGAAAAAGGACAGGGCCGCCGGGGAGCTCCTCGAATCTCGTTTGGCCTACCTTGCGAGCGTTCTCCAATTGCCCAAACTCGACGCTCAGGACATCGTGAACGGGTTGGTTTCGGTGACGCAGAAAGACTTGAAGCTGGAATTCTCGTCGCTGCGCCTGTCGCGCAAGGACGAGGCAGAACAGGCGTTCGTCAGGATGCTGCTGGGAATTGAGGCCGACCTAAAGGAGATCGAAGAGCCCATGGTTTTTCCGATCTTCGGGAGGGGCCGAGCCCTTTATGCTTTAGCCGGCAAAGGGATCAACCATCAAACCATTGACGAGGCGGCTTCGTTTCTCATCGGAAGCTGTTCCTGCCAGGTCAAGGAACAGAATCCAGGTGTGGATCTGCTGCTTGCGGCCAATTGGGACGCTGTCCTGAAAACGCCGGCCGGCGCGGCCCGTGATCTGCCGCCGCTGGCCGACTTGCCCGAAACGGCCCCTGTCACAGTGACCATTTCCGGCGGGGAGGAAACACAACCCTCCTCAGCCACGGAAGGAGCGCGCCAACGGGGTCCGACCGGGAAAATTCCTTTGTTGGCTGGCCTGGCTCTCGTCGGGTTGATGACTGCTGGGAGTCTTCTTTTGTTCAAGAGACGATCCTGAGAAGAGTGGCTGGAGCCCCGGTTTTCGATGATGCCTCATGGGTAATTCGAATTCGCATTCAAGATGAACCGAATGATTCAACAAAAAAGCCACGCTTTCGCGTGGCTCCAACATTAAGGATAGATCGAAAGTTCAGTTAGGTTTTAGCCTCTTCAGCCCAATTCCCCAGGTGAATGTACTGTTTGATTTTTCTTCGCTCATAACGGTTCTTGTGGGGTTTATCCGGCCGGTCCGCGACCTGCGGAAATGGATGTTTACGGTTCCGGATGACTTCAGCGATCATATCTAAGGTTTTGGTCATAAGCTGAGATATGCTGGTTTCGACCCTGCTGAGGTGGGAATGACTCGAAAGCACGATTGATGGGTCTCCTACATCTCCCTTCGTTCGTCTGACGATCATAAGGGTCACTCTTACAGTAGTTCTGACCCTCGCTTCCTGCAAGTGTTCAAACAATAATTGTTCAATCCCGAGCGTTTCCGCAGGCCTGGTCGTTTTGCGATGTGTCCCTCCATCGGTTGCTTTCCTTCCTCATCCCGCACGCTATCGTTGTCGCATGAACCTGTTGCCATTTAAATCGCTGCCGGCTTACAAGCCACGGCGTTTCGTCCCCGGCCAAACCGACTTGGCGGATTGGTCCCACCTCAGCCCATTGTTCGATCTTCTGGAGGCCCGGGCCGCTGCCTGCCAAAGTGCCGCCGAGCTGGAGAATTGGATCCTGGATTGCGGAGAGCTCGACGCCGCCCTGGACGAAGAAGGAACGAAGCGATATATCGCGATGACCTGCCACACGGAGAATGAGGAGGCGGAGAAGGCTTACCTCCACTTCGTCGAGCAAATCGAACCGCGAGTCAAGCCGCGGCAATTCAAGCTGGATGAAATCTATCTGACCCATCCGCTGCGCGAGCGTCTCGCCCAGGGCCGCCTGGAAGTGTTCGATCGGAGCACGAAAGTGCACGTGGAGTTGTTTCGGCCGGAAAATGTGCCGCTCGAAACCGAAGAAGCCAAACTCGGCCAGCAGTATCAGAAGCTGGCCGGCTCCTTGACCGTTCGCTTCCGAGGCGAAGAAAAAACTCTGGTCCAGATGGGCGCGTTTCTGGAGGAGCCAGACCGAGATCTCAGGCAAGAGGCCTGGCAGTTGATCGCCAATCGCCGCTTGCAGGAAGCGGATCAATTCGAACACATCTTCGATCAGTTGGTCGGACTCCGTGAGCAGATCGCCGTCCAGGCGGGTTTCCCCAATTATCGCGACTACGCGTTCCGCGACCGGGAACGGTTCGATTACACGCCGCAAGACTGCCTGCATTTCCATGAGACGATCGAGAGAGAGATCATGCCCTTTGTCCGCGACCTGCAGGCGGAGCGGCGGAAGCGACTGCGGCTGTCCGCTCTTAGACCGTGGGACCTGGCCGTTGATCCCTTGAACCGCCCGCCGCTTCGCCCGTTCGAGAAGGTGGAGCAACTGAAAGCTGGCGTTGGAGAAATCTTCAGCCGCCTCGATGAACATTTGGCGCGCGATTTCCGAACGATGGAGGACCTCCAGTTGCTCGATTTGGCGAACCGCAAAAGCAAAGCGCCCGGCGGCTACCAATCCACCCTGGGCGAGTCTCGATTGCCCTTCATTTTCATGAATGCGGTTGGAATGCATCGTGACGTGGAAACCCTCCTGCATGAGGCGGGACACGCCTTTCATGCGCTGGCCACGCGGTCGGAGGATTTGTACGCGTACCGGAGCGCGCCGATCGAATTCTGCGAAGTCGCTTCGATGAGCATGGAATTGCTCGGCAACGAATTCCTGGAGAGTTTCTATGCCGCCCCCGACGCGCAACGCGCCCGGCGAACTCACCTGGAAGGAATCGTGGGCCTCTTCCCGTGGATTGCGACCGTGGACGCGTTCCAACATTGGATTTACACGCATCCCAAGCACACCCGCGGGCAGCGGACCGCGGCGTGGCTGGATTTGATGGACCGCTTTGGCGGCGATATCGACTGGAGCGGTTACGAAAAGCTCCAGGCCAATCTCTGGCATCGGCAAGCCCACATCTTCCTCCACCCCTTCTACTACATTGAATACGGGATTGCCCAACTGGGCGCGCTGCAACTTTGGGCCAATGCCAAGAAGAACAGAGCAACAGCGCTCGACCGTTACCGGCGCGCTTTGAGCCTCGGCGGATCGCGGCCATTGCCTGAATTGTTTTCGGCGGCGGGCTGCCAATTCGAGTTCAGCCGCAAAACTGTGAATCCGCTCGTTGAACTCATCCGCGAGGAGCTGGCCAAGCTGGACGGCCAGCGGCATACTCCGGGCGACGGACGGGCTGCCGTTGAGGGTTGAGCCGCCCGCGGGGGCAACAGCACTGCCTGGCCCACGCCGGCCCTCTCCCGTACGGAGAAGGAGAACCCGGTTCGGGTGTGTGGTCAGCCGACCGGCTCGAAGACGCGGGCGCGTTCGCAACGGTTCCCCCTCTCCTAGCGGGAGAGGGCCGGGGTGAGGGGGAACGCGACGTCCGTTCGCCAAACGTTATCGTCTATCCTTGGTTAAGAATCCCGTGAAAGACGCGCGGGCAAGCTGTCCGCGCTCCTTCTTGAACCAGTCTTGGGCTGGAATGCTCTCGACGCAAAAAGGATTTGCGCCGCGGACGGGAAAGCCCCACAAGAGAGCCGCATGAAACGCACCTTGCATTTCTTGGCTATCGCGGCTTGTTCGAGCGCAATTCTGACCAGTGCTTCAGAAAAAAAGGACTCACCGGTTCCACTGCCCCGAGCGCACGCCCACAACGACTACGAACACAAGCGTCCACTTCTGGACGCCCTTGACCACGGTTTTTGCAGTGTCGAGGCCGACATTTATTTGGTCGAGGGCCAGCTTTTGGTCGCCCATGATCGGGACAAAGTCTCGCCGGAACGAACGATCCAGAAGCTCTACCTCGATCCCCTGCTCCAGCGAGCCCAACAAAATGGCGGCCGCATCTATCGCGGCGGGCCCACGGTGACACTCCTGGTCGATATCAAATCCGATGCCGAAGCCACCTACCGCGTGCTGCGCGAGGTCCTCAGTCAATATGCCGGCATGTTGTGCGCGTTCTCGCCGCGCTCCATGAAAACTAACGCGGTGCTGGTCGTCGTGTCGGGCAATCGACCGAGAAAAATGATGGAGACCGAAGGCCTTCGCTACGCGGCGCTCGATGGCCGGTTGGAGGATTTGAGCGGCGAGGCGTCCAACCATTTCATCCCGCTCATCAGCGACAACTGGACGCATCACTTCCGATGGCGTGGACTCGGTCCGTTTCCCGACGAAGAAAGGCGAAAGCTGCGTGACATCGTCGCCAAAGCGCACGCCCAAGGCCGAACGCTGCGCCTTTGGGCGACACCGGATCGTGCCGCAGCCTGGAAGGAACTTCTGGCGGCCGGCGTGGACTTCATTAACACGGATGACTTGCCAGGCTTGCGCGCGTTCCTGCTCAAAAACGACCAACACGCCGCGCCCTAAGTCCATCCACTCCAACCCGGCGAGTCGATCGTCGTAGCGGCGGGCGTCCCGCCTGCCGTAGAGCCGTGGCGTCTCGCCCGGCGGACTCAGCGTCAACCTGAGAACGACTCCGAAATCTGCGGCCCGCGCCAACTCAACGAGAACCAGCCCCGGAGGAGCGACCAGAATGTTGCCCGCGCCGTGAGTCGTGGGAAAACCCGACCGCCCCGTGTTTCAGCCCCAGTGGGCCGACAGAACTTTCCGGTCAGACCACGATTGGTCACGGTCCAGGGACGAAGTTTACCAGGACGGCTCAGCCCCGTTTTCTTTCGCCCCACTCGGGGCTTTGGGAGGAGGATGGCGCCTCTCCCACAGCTTGCGCTGCGGGCTATGGGCTGACGCCACCTCGTGGCAGAGCTCGCGCATCATTTCGAAAGACAAGTCAGGCTCGGATACTCCTCCAGCGCGTCCTCGATGGAATCGTCAACTGCGGGTGAACTCGAATCCGTCAGGTTTGAGATTTGGCATGCGCTGATGGAACGGAAGGGGCGGAAAGAGGAGAGCGCCGGTTTGCTGCCTAACACGACAGCGACGCTTCCCCGAACCGCACCCGCGACGTTCAAACTTCAGAGGGCATCGACAGGCGCAAAGCGCTTGGACTGCGGCCGATTTATCGCCGCTTTCGCACGGTCAACCGAAACCGGCCCCCGGCCGACTTGACCTCGGACTCTCGGAGAGAGCGGCGATCAATCGCGCGCACTCCAAATGCTGGCGCGCCATCGTTAGCCTCTCCTGTAAATGATCTGGCACAGGTTCAAGTTTCGCCGCAGTGCTCGACCACGCCACCAGCGAAATCGCCAGCGGCAGCAAACTCGGCATCGACGCGACGAAGAAATTGCCGGGTGAAGGCTTCGAACGCCCCTGGCTGCCGCTCATCAAGATGGATGCCGCGGTGAAGACGAAGGTGGAAAAGCTTTTTAGCCCGCAGCAGCCTACGCCTGCGGCGCTGAAGTCTGACGAAGGCGGCGAGTGGGCTGCAAACTGAAAGGGCTGAAAGCCCGAAAGAAAATAGCCCAGGACAAGCGAAGTGAAACGAGCGCCGCCCTGGGTCAATGAACAAAATGAATTCAAGCCCTGGAGGGGCGAAAGATTTATCCGCAGGCCAGAAAAGACTCGAATCCAAAACCACCAAGCTCCGCCCATGCCAGCGACATCGCAAGAAGCGGATCAAGTCAGACATCACTTAAATAAGGGCATCCTCCATTGTTCCAGCTTCTGAAGCGCCGCCTGTTGTTCCGGTGTTGTGAGATACGGTCGTAATTCCGCCACATTCTGTGGCACACGCCCGTTATGATTCCCGGCATAGACCTTCAACACGGGCACCAGCGCAGCGGCTTCGGGCGGCATTTGAACGAGTCGCACAAATGCCGCCTGTTAGGGGTTCTCGGGGGCATTGTCACCGTTGGATTCGGTGACTTTCCTTATCATTGTCGGCCCGCGCTGCGGGTGAGCAGCAACTTCTTTCAATCTCTGAAAGTATTTCTGAACTAGTGCCGCATCCATTGGCTGCTTGAGATAGGCGGCGAGTAGCGAGGCTTCCGAGGGCATCTGCCCATTGTTATCTTCGGCAAATTTCACCGAGGCGATTTTGACGGCTTCCTTTGCCAAGTTATAATCTCCGCCCTGTCCTCCATTAAGGGACATTTCGAACTGCGAATCATACTCCTCATCCACATGCGCCGACAATCGGATCAGTTTTGCGTCGGCGTCCGGTTTTCCGGTTTGAAGGAGTTCATAGCGTTGAAGCATTTCATCGGAGACCGGTCCCTCAAAGTACGGCTTCAGTTGGAATAGATCTGAAGGCAGGACGCCGTCGTTGGCCGCGAGATATTTCCGGACGGCAGGCATCATTCCTTCGGTCAGAAATCGATCAATGGCCCGTTCCCGCAACGGTCCGAACGCCCGCCGCGCTCCGTCGTGGCTGTTCAAATCAGCATCCCAGGCGGCGATCGCCCACTCCTTCTCGGTCAGGAATTGCATTTCGGGAATCCGCTTGTCCGGCATCTCGTCGAGTTTGCGCTTGAGCGAGGCAATCCGCGCCATCGGCGATTCGCGAAGCTCCGCGCTCAATCGCGTCACTTCGCCGCGCAGCCTGAGGAGTTCCGCTGGGACGGCCTTCGTTTTGCCTATGTCTTCGGCCAGCGCGACGAGGCGGCTCGCTGCGTTTTCGCGCTCGCGCCTCAGCCGGTCGTTCTCCTTGAGAACGATGGCGTGCTGTTGCTGGAGCGTTTGGACCTCGCCGCGCAGGCGGGAGATTTGACGAGTCTCAAAGAGGCCCGTGCCGAGGGCAACGGCGAGCGTCGCTCCGATGATGGTCTTTTGCAGTGTAGTCATAACGATGGCTTTGGTGGCGATGGCAGTTGCGAGTGCGGTCGTGGTGACAGTTGTTCCGGCGAGAACAGCGGCTGATGAAATCGTGACCGCCAATCCGACGGGTGTGGCTTGGACGGCGTTGGCGGAGATGACGACGGCGAGTCCGCTCACGCCGGCGGTGACGCCGCGTTTGGCGAAGAATTCGCGCAGCCGTTCGACGGCTCGGGTCAGGCGCTTCTGCGCGGCGTTTTCACTCGCACCCAAGGCGTCTCCGACTTCGCGCAGGGATTTGTTCTCGAAGTAGCGCAGCAGGACGGCGGCACGGTCGGTGTCGTCGAGCGCCTGCATGGCTTCGTCGAGCAGCGGTTCGATGTGCGTCCATTCGGTGGCCGGAGCGTTCATGGCATTCATCTCGGTGGCGATTTGTTCGCGCAACTGGCGGCTCGCTTCGCGGCGAACTACATCGATGGCGGTGCGGCGCGTGACGTGATACAGCCATGCCGTCAAAATGGTGTCGGGTCTCAACCTGCTGGCATTGCGAGCCAGATCGGTGAAGACGGATTGGGAAACTTCTTCCGCCAGTTGCGGCGAGCGAACCTGGCGTAGCGCAGCGGAATAGACGAGGCCGAGATGGCGGCGCACGAGTTCGGCGAAGGCGTCCTCGGCGTGTTGCCGGGCATAGCGCGCGAGCAGTTCCAAGTCGGTGTCGCTCATGTCTGGAAGCATATCGGAGCGGAGGTGAAGAATCCGCCAGGAAATCTACACGAAGTGCAGAGACCTCGCATTTCAGCGGCAGCGAGGTTGCGCAGTTAGTCATCGAACAACTCCGGTGTTGTGGTTCGTGCCTTTCGGTCTGGATCATTCTGCCGCCCTTTCAGGGCTTGGAAATTCTGTGGACGGTTGACCCAGGGCGTCACTCGCAGACTCCCTTTGCCCTGGGCTATTGTCTTTCGGGCTTTCAGCTCTTCCGCGTCAGCCAGCCGCAGCACGATTGCCGTGACCAACTTCCTGTTGCATATGCAACATAAACTTGTCCTGCGTCACGCGCGGTTGAACGTGCGCAGTTGCCGGCCGGCGTCGTGGAGCACTTCCACCCGCCGTCGCCACGCCTGTTGCCCCAGATAATCCGGCGGCAGCATCCGGCCCGGCAGCAGCGGATCGTTCGTCACCGCGTCCAGCCACGCTTCGCGCTCCGCCGCCGCCCAGCGCAGCATCCCCTTCGCCGCCGCGTCGTTCCGCAGCGCGCCGCCCGGACGCTCCCCAAGCACTTTCAGATGCCGGGCATAGCGGCGGTTAATGCGCTCGAAGTCCCACGCGCCCGCGACGATTTCCGCATCCGATTCCCCCGCACACGGACGCGCCTCCAGCAGGATGAGCGATTCCACGTCGATCTTTGTCAGCGGCGGAATGATAGTGGGGGAAAACCGCCGGTTTGAAATTGGGTTTTCTTCGGATTGATTTTCTTCGAAATTCAGGCTGAAAGCTTTTCTTCCTTCTTCGGTTGGTTTCTTCCTTTGCGTCCG
>JACQWK010000243.1 GCA_016209525.1 Verrucomicrobiota bacterium | reverse complement strand
GAACAAGTCAGTGGAGCGAACCGCCGCCCCGCTTTTCCGTTTCGAGCGGTCGCGGCAATTCGGAGGCTCGTCGTGTCGGCGGGCGTCCTCCCCGGCGGCGGTCGCTCACTTCTGTCGTTCGGCTGTACGGGCAAGCCAGCCATGACGACAGAAGCCAACAAGCAGGTCGTTCGGGAGTTCATTGCAGCGGTCAATCGGCAAGACTGGCGACGCTTTGACGAGTTGGTTGCGCCTGACTTTGTTCGCCACAGCAGCACGTTCGGGCAATCGTACGTCAGCGATCGGGACAGGCTTCGTGAGTATTTGATCGCCGAGTTCAAGACGTTTCCAGATGCATGGGAGTCCATCAACTTTATGGTCGCCGAGGAAGACAAGGTCACGGTCCACTCACACTGTCGCGCCACTCAGCAGGGACCGATGGGGTCCTGGCCGGCCACCGGCAGAGTCTTGTCCGCAGACTTCATTAGTATCTACCGCATCGCCAATGGGAGGATCGTCGAGGCGTGGGCAGAGTGGGATGCCCTCAACGGCCTGATCCAGCTCGGCCACCTCAAGGCTCCAATGTAGCCTGAACATGAAAGTGCCGAACCAGGCGGTCGAGCGAATGCCGGGGAGCGCGAGTGCGTCGAGTTTGCAGGCGAACGTCATCGGCGCGCTCCCCAGCATCGCTCACCTTGCTCGTTCGACAAAAAGGCAATCGCCAGAATCAGCGCCAAGTGGTATGGGTAAGGAATGACCGCGGACGAGATCAAACGATTGCCCGTCGAGCAGAAGATTCAGATCATGGAGGCCTTGTGGGATGATCTGCGCGAGCGATTTGAGCGGGCCGAGATTCCAGCAAGCGTCAAGCGACTATTGGACGAGCGCCGAGATCGAGTTCGCTCAGGACAGGCACAGCTCCTCGACTGGGACTCGATCAAAGGGACCCTCGGTTGAGCATGACCAAGCTTCGGATGATGGCCGCTGCCGGACGGTCCGGCTACCTGCAGGGCTTCCCGTAGTGCTTTTGGTGGGTTGCACGCAAGAATGGAGAACGTCTCCCTCTGAAAAGCGGCGTCATGGATGAAGGTGTACGACGAAACCCACTTCAAACGACCCACTTGCCCCTCTGCCGCCAGTTGCGTCAATGCCTCGCCAAAAGTCGCATGCCCATCGGTCTTGTTCGTGGAATACCTGACGATAGCCACTCCTGGATAAGGCAGATGTTCGGGATGGACCGACGTAATCCACCTTGCCAAAGAGCTGCTGGTTGCCGCGAGGAGGACAGTGATCGTTTTGGAAATGGATTTGATGGTTTTGCCGAACGACGAGCTCACCGACAGCCGCCTGGCGGTGAACGTCGCCAGACAATCCGATGTTCGACAACCAGGATGCACTTCGGAGTTGCATCCCGGGTGCGGCGGCGATTCGGGCATCGCGAAATCAATCGGAAAAAAGCTGACGGACGCGATCAGGCCAGCGCCCAGCCGGGGCGAGGTTTCCGCTGCACCCAAGCGTTGAGCGACGTCAGGTTGGTCACCTTCATGTTGGGCCCGTCCCATTCCAGTTTCCTGCCCGGACCGGCGTGCTGGGCCAAATTGCCGAGGACGGCGAATTCAGTCAGCCGCGTGCCGTAATCGAAACTCACTGAGGTCTCCGATTTGCCCCCCAGAATGGCTTCCAGGAAATCCGTGAAAATATCTTTGGGTCTCGGAAGGGTTTTCTCGGGGACCGGAATCTCTTTCATCTTCTCCCAAGGCACCACGTGCATCCTGTCGCCGTACGTCCCCGTGTGGATGATTCCCTTTGTGCCCACGTACAGCGTGCCACTGTCGGGACGGTCGATTTCCTCGTCGGGATACTGCTTCGTCAATTCATGCACGAGTTTGGGGTAATTGCGGTCCTCTCCGACGGCGGCTCGCAGATTGCCTCGAGGCTTGCCCTTGGCGTCCTGTTTCAATCCCTCATACCAATAGACCTTGAGGGGAGGCATGCCCGCGCGAGCCGGAATATCCCACCGAATCCGGCTGCCCATGGGATAGCGTTCGTCGCTGCCGCCACGCATTTCCTCGACCTCGATGCTGACCGGGTGATCGATCTTGAGGGCCCAGAAAACGCCATCCAGCACATGGCACCCCATATTGCCGATGGAGCCGTTGCCAAAGTCATACCAACCGTGCCAGGAATGGGGATGGATATCGCCGTGGAAATCGCGATACGGCGCCGGCCCAAGATATTCATCCCAGTGCAAGCCGGGGGGAACCGGTTCCACCGGGGGCCGGGGACCTTCGCCGCCGTTGGCGCGGTCGGTCCAGCTATGAGTCTCCGTCACGTCGCCGATCACGCCGCTCCAAATATATTCGCACAGGGACCGATATCCGGTCATGCAGTGCCCTTGGTTTCCCATCTGGGTGGGCACTTTCGATGCCGCGGCCATCCGGCGCAATTCGCGGGCTTCCCCGATGTCATGGCAGACCGGTTTCTCGCAGTAAACCGCCTTGCCTAGTTGCATGGCTATCATGGCGGGCAGCGCGTGGTGGTGATTGGGCGTGGCGATGAAAACCGCGTCGATATCCTTGCCCACCTTATCAAACATCTTGCGGTAATCCGTGAACGCCTGGGCTTTGTCCGCAACCAGTTCCCGTTGCTTTAGCCAGTTTCGCACCACTTGGAACTGGGGCTCAGAGACATCGACCATAGCCAACAAGTTGTGTTTCTGGCGGTAGATCACTTGATCAAGGTGGGTCATGGCTCGCCCGCCACAGCCGATCTGCGCGATATTCAGTTTCTTGCCGGCATCGGCCGCCCAGAGGTAGGGGCCGGAGAACCAGCGGCTGGCGGTTGTTGCGCTGCCAATCAAGGCGGCGTGCTTGAGGAACAAACGGCGATTGTATCGATTTTTCATCTTCGAATCCTTTCAGCGATCAAGTCGGATCAGGCGCGGACATGCACGCTCGGCAGCCAAACGACCGCTCGTTCGCAGCGCACAGGTTGTCGCAACAGTCCACCATTCCCCTATCTTCGTTCAATCTTTCGGTCATGTTTAGGGCCAAATTTCGTGAGTGCAATCAAAAATGAAGAATGAAGAGGAGCAAGCGCGAGTGTGGAATTTGCCGAAATTCAAGTTCCGCAAAGATGGGCACGGGGGACACGCACACCATCACAGCGCAAGGAATATCGTTGGATCCTTTTCACAAACTGAGAGCGTCGATCATTTTAGGAATCAGGATTGGCCAATCCGCCTTCTCGTTGGGAGCCTGCAAGACAACCAGAACCGGTTCCGGGCCGGAGCGTCCCAGAGTAATTCGCCGGAGCGTGGTTTGCCACCAGTATCGAGGAAAGGACGCGTGCCGCTTACAGCCGTCGGAGAACCAATACATCACGACCATGGTCTCCGTCTTCCGCACGGCCTTAAACCGCTTGGCGCGTCCGCCTGGAACGGTGATCGTTGTTTGATCGACCACTTTCCAACCCGCGCCTTGGAAGCAGTAACCGGGATCATGCACCGCATGGCGATTCTCCGTGCCATCCACCAGCGTCACGAAGACTCTGTGGCCCTCGAACTGGTAGCGGCGGTGAATCACTTTGGCGTTGGCGAAGACTGACTGCTCGGTGCGTGTCAACGGCAGGTCCTGGCTCGAAAAATTGCTGCCGTTCGCGCGCACCAGTCGGAGGCGGTCTTCAGAATTCGCCAGTGGATAGAAATCCCAAAGCACACCTAGAACTATGGCTGCGATGAGTCCGAACCAAATGAACGTTCGATGCCGCATGGCTTTTCGGAAATATTTAGTTCATTCCCGTGACTTGACGCCGCTTCTACGGATCAATACCGCCGACGGGAGAAAGAGCTTGCGCGAGCCGCCACTTCCACCCCAAGCGCATTTTAAGGCACCAGCGACGCCGAGGAGCGCGAGCAGCACTCGGAGAAGATTCAGCGCCATCGGCCCCAAGGCCGCCTGGCTGCCGAACCAACCCATGGCCGGCATCCACGAAACCGCCGTCACCGCCGCCGTCAGCGAGCGCCCTGGCGAAGAAGCAAAACTCAGAAGAATAAGGGCCAGGCCTGCGTTGCAACTGACCTTGAAGGATCCTAAGTCACCCAAAAATGTCAGGGTCAAACCTGCCATCAGAAGACAGGCGCTCGCTTTGTTTTCATCAAACCGCGTGCAACCTTGGCTGGTCCCGGAGCGTGGTACTGAAGCAAGGCGAGCATCTTGCCTGCCTTCGGATCGGTTGCGAAATCTCAGGAAACCGGCAGGCTGGAAGCCAGCCCTGCGTTTGCAGCCGGGCTTCTGCAATAGCTTCTTGGAATCAGTCCCGAACTCGGGAACTGACTTTTCGTCGTTCGCTTCATTAAGACCATCAACGGCGTCTTCCTGGCGGCGGGATGCCGCTTCCACCGGCAGGCTGGAGGCCTGCTCCACATCGCCAGGCGCGCGCCTCGACACCACCAACCCCGTTAGCCAAATTAGGAAGGCGAGCCATCCCCAGCGATCGAACGGATTGTGCAGCCAAGCGGCCAGCAGGTTTTGCGATTGCCAGACGGCGTAACCGAGCACGAGCCATTCGAGATACGGCTGGCGGTTCAACCACTGTGCTGTCCTGCTGGTTCTATCCATCGCCTTCTACTTTTGGGTTCCTGCAATCCGAAGAAGAACCAACACAGCCCGAACGCCAGGCCGAGTGAGCCACACCCGGCTAATCCGTGGATGAATTGACTCTGCGTGTCCAAGCTGCTTTCGACGGCTGTGAATGCAAGGATGGCAATTCTGATCGTGTTCGCCAGCCACGCCGCCCCGACCAGCGTGGGAAGGTTCCACCAGAAGCGGGGTGAATCCTTGAGTTTCAAGTAGGCCATCGTAGTCCCTGCGATCAACATGGATTGAAGTCCATTCAAGCCCGAGCAGGCGGCCTCCACGCTCATTAACTTTCCCTGCACCGACAGCAACGTTCCGTGGCGAACCACGTCGAATTGAAGCGCGGCGAACAGCAATTCAACGACCGCAGCGCCCGACAACCGAAAGAACCAACCGACGGAGTTCAGGTCAGTCGCAATCCACGGAAATGAAAAGAACGGAAGGGCCAGCAGTTTTGTCGTGCAGGCGGCGCTGAGTCCGGCATCCGTGCGCGTGATCAACCAGGTCCTGAACAACAGTGTCCAGCCCAAAGCCAGAAACAAGGTTGAGTTGAGCAGAACGCCGAGGAGATACAGGGCTGTGATCGCAGCGACGCCGCGAGCGGGGAAGGATTGGTTTGCAGGGTCCGCGAAGACCCACGGACGCCGGAACCAGATAAAGATGGGAATCCCCGCCAGAATTGGCCAGGAGTCTTGAGCGGTCGCAGGCCAGTTGCTGTCTC
The DNA here is from genome assembly GCA_016209525.1 of Verrucomicrobiota bacterium. Classification (GTDB taxonomy): domain Bacteria; phylum Verrucomicrobiota; class Verrucomicrobiia; order Limisphaerales; family SIBE01; genus VHCZ01. Next base: position 926 of record JACQWK010000243.1, on the reverse strand, counting down.
TCACCCAGATGTGAATGGCCAGAAGAACCAGAACAGTGATCAAGGAAAAGTCTGACGCCCTCATTGCTTTCACCAGAGTGCCGTTGCCTTGGAGCGCACTCCGTGCATCCCGGAGTTGTCAGCGGCGGGAAGTTTGGGCGGGCGTCTCACCTGCCGTAGCGCCGGCGTGTGTCGCCCGGCGAACTCAGGATGGCACTTGGAACGACCGCGTTACTTGCGTCCCGCACCGGACGGCGAGACGCGCGCCCGCTACGGCACGCGAGACGCCCGCCGCTACGAACAAGTTCGGGATGCGCGGACGCGCACTGTGGTTCAAGGAGCCTCGCTGATGTTTCTCTTTTGGCGCAGGGCTGCAAACAAGCAGACCGCCAGGAGTGCGCCTAAGCTCATCCACGTGGCCGGTTCGGGCATGGGCATTCCACCGCAACCCGGATCTGGCTGCAGATCCTCGGGGTTCCCTAAGGCCAGAGTGGACGTGAGAACTAATCCCACGCACAGGGCGCAGAGGATTCCCAGGCGACGCCTTCTTTGGATTGGACTGATTGGCATATGATGTCCTCGGTGTTGGTTGTTAGTTGTCGGACAGCATTTGACTCAAACTTGACACGGCTCAAGCTAGTCCATCACGCCCAGTCGTGCAGGTAGGTAACATCCCTACCGCCATGCTCCGTGTTCGCGAAAACTGTTATGAACTTGGGTTAAAGACCGAGTCTAACGCAGCCGTGGGTGTGCGAACGGAACAGGGGAACGGACGCACCCTGATGTGGTCCAGCCGGCGGGGTGCCGGTCGAAACTGGGCTGCAACCTCGTCACGAAACATTGGCTTGTCGCAAGCGAGAGAGTGTGGTCGGCGATGGCGCCGACGGACGCTTCTTCACACGACCACCGAATCTTCAACGACGTAACCTCCCTCTCCTCCACGAAGT
>JACQWK010000236.1 GCA_016209525.1 Verrucomicrobiota bacterium | reverse complement strand
TGTGTGTCGGCCGTGGTTACATCAATGACCCCGAGCGAACGCAAAACGCGTTCCTGCCCGATCCGCACTGCCCGGGGCAGCGCCTTTACCGGAGCGGGGACTACGGTCGCTGGCTGCCCGACGGCAAGCTGGAGTTCCTCGGCCGCCGAGACGCCCAGGTCAAGATCAGCGGCTTCCGGATCGAGATCGGGGAGATCGAGAACAAACTCTTGCGCGTGCCCGGCGTGCGCGAAGGCGCAGTCGTCGTGACCAAGCAGCTCGTGGCGTTTTATACGGGCGAGCAGCCGTTGCATCCTGTCTTCATGCGGGACAAGCTCGTGGAGTGGCTGCCGGCGTACATGGTTCCCGCGGCCTTCCATTGGCGGAAAGCGCTGCCGCTTACCGGCAATGGCAAGACCGACCGGAAGGCGCTCACGGCGCTCGTCGAAGATCTCGATGTCGCCCAGGCGGGCCACGAGGAGCCGAGGACGGAAGCCGAACACAGGCTGGCGGCGGTGTGGGCGAAGGTGCTGGGTGTTCCCAAGGAAGGGATCGGCAGGCGGGACAACTTCTTCGAGCTCGGCGGCACGTCGCTGTCCGCACTGAAGCTGGCGGTCGCCCTAGAGCGTGTGGTGTCCTTCCGGGATCTCACCGCTCATCCGATCCTCGCCGATCAGGCCACGCTGATCGACCGCAGGTTCGAGCGGGGCGTCCTGGCGGCTCCAGCGTCTGTCGCAGGCGGCCGCTGCGCGGCCACCGAAGTCACGAAATGACCGGTAGTCGTGCAGTTTGAATCTGTACGTGAAAACGCCGGAGCGAAATGCCCCGGCCTCCGACGATAGACCGCAGCCAATGAAGGAAGCGGCCTTCGGAAACGAGGGCCTTTTTTTCTGCAACGGGTAAAGGCCCACGCGAAGCCGTTCGCAACTCACCACTTTGCATCGGCTGGTTGTTTCGCTACCCTCGCCGACAATCGCGGGAGGACTATGATCACCGGAAACATTCGCAATCAAATTGACGCCATCTGGGACGCGTTCTGGTCCGGCGGCATCTCCAACCCGCTCGAAGTCATCGAGCAAATAACCTACCTGCTTTTCCTGAAGCGGCTCGACGACCTGCACACACTGGAGGAAAATAAATCTATCCGGCTCAAGAAGCCGATGGAGCGCCGGGTCTTCCCCGAGGGCAACGATCCCAAGGGCCGCGCCTACGAACACTGCCGCTGGTCGCGCTTCAAACACTTCGCTCCGGCTGAAATGTTTGCCGTGGTGAATGATCACGTTTTCCCCTTCCTGCGCACGCTCGGCGGCGACGACTCCACTTACGCGCACCACATGAAGGATGCGCGGTTCACCATCCCCACGCCTGCGCTGCTGGCCAAGGTCGTGGACATGATTGAGCAAGTGCCGATGGAGGACCGCGACACGAAAGGCGACCTGTACGAATACATGCTCGGCAAGATCGCCACTGCCGGGCAGAACGGACAGTTCCGCACCCCGCGACACATCATCCGGCTCATGGTCGAGATGGTCGCAGCGCAACCGACGGACGTTATATGCGATCCGGCTTGCGGCACGGCGGGGTTTCTCATGACAGCGGGCGAATATCTGCGCGAGCATCACCCGGAAATCCTCCGCGACGCGAAGCTCAAGGAACATTTCCATCACCACCTCTTCCACGGGTTTGACTTCGACAACACCATGCTCCGCATCGGCAGCATGAACATGCTCCTGCACGGCGTGGAAAACCCCGACATCCGCTACCGCGACTCGCTCGCGCAAGACCACGCGGGCGAGGAGGAAAAATACACCCTCGTCCTCGCCAATCCGCCCTTCGCCGGGTCGCTCGATTACGAGAACTGCGCCAAGGACCTCCAACAAATCGTGAAGACGAAGAAGACCGAACTGCTCTTCCTCGCGCTCTTCCTGCGCCTGCTCAAGCCCGGCGGCCGCGCCGCCGTCATCGTGCCCGACGGCGTGCTCTTCGGCTCGTCCAATGCGCACAAGACCCTGCGCAAGATTCTCGTGGAGGGGCAGAAGCTCGACGCCGTCATCTCGCTGCCCGGTGGCGTGTTCAAGCCCTACGCCGGCGTCTCCACCGCCATTCTGCTGTTCACCAAGACCAACTCCGGCGGCACCGACCACGTCTGGTTCTACGACGTGGATGCCGACGGCATGAGCCTCGACGACAAACGCACCGAACTCCTCCCGCCGGAAAAGCTCGGCCCAGTGCCCAGGACCGCGCTCACCGCCGACGACCACGCGAAGAACAATCTGCCCGACATCCTCGCCCGCTGGACGCAGCGCGACCGGGCCGAACGCCAGAACCCGCGCACCGCGCAAAGCTTCTGCGTGCCCAAGGCCGACCTCGCCGCGCAGGGCTACGATCTCTCGCTCAACCGCTACAAGGAAGTCGTCCACGCCGAAGTTGCGCACCGCCCGCCGGGCGAAATTTTGAAAAGCCTCTCCGCGTTGGAAAAAGAAATCACCACGGGCATGAAGGAGTTGGAGGACATGCTGCGGTGAGGCATGTCCACGCCTCGTTACATCTGGCGGCAGCTTACGCCCAAGCAGCGCGAGGAAGTTCTCGCGTGGCGCAAGGACAACGCCCGCCCGTGGCATTCTCCGCCGCACCGCCCGAATTACGGCCACCTCCACTTTCTTGTCTCCGCTGCCTGCCACGAACACGCGCATCACATCGGATTTTCCCCGCACCGCATGGACGTTTTGTCCGCCACCTTGCTGGAACTGTTTCAGCAGCACGCTGCCCGAACTGTCGCTTGGTGCGTGTTGCCCAATCACTATCACGCGCTTGTCGAAGCGCCGAACATCCTCAAGCTGCTTCATGAGTTGGGACGATTGCACGGACGCACCAGTCACACTTGGAACGGCGAAGAAAGCACGCGTGGGCGACAGGTATTCCATCGCGCCACCGAGCGATTCATGCGTTCCGAGCGCCATTTCTTTGCCACTCTCAACTACGTTCATAATAACCCGGTTCATCACAGCTACGTGCGACTCTGGACGGAATGGCCGTGGAGCAGCGCGGGGGAATATCTGGAACAGACGGGCCGCTCGGAAGCCGAGCGCGTCTGGAAAGAATATCCCATCCGCGATTACGGCAAGAAGTGGGATGACGCGGGAATTTGAGCATGGAGTCCCGCCTTCAGGCGGCGGGACACGCGCAAACATGATGACCACGAAAATTTTCAATGCGCTGGAAAATGCGGACGCCCCACCGGCTAAAGCCGGGACTCCAAACCCTCCCGGCCAACTGGAGGCGGAGATTCAGCAGGGCATGAAGGAACTGGAGGGGATGCTGAAGTGAGTTGGCCGAAGCCACAGCTCCAAGAGTTTTGCCGCATCATCCAAGGTGGGCGGAGCGGTCTTTCAGGAAACGATTTTGTGCCGGAAGGAATTCCCGCATACGGCGCGGGCGGACTCAACGGGTATCTTCCGACCCACGAGTTCGACGAGCCAGCCGTGATTCTGTCCTCAATCGGCGCTCGTTGCGGGAAGTGTTTCTACGCCGAAGGCAAGTGGGCAAGCTTGGCGAACACGCAGCTCATTTTCCCGGACACTACGAAGGCAGACGTTCGTTTCCTTTGGATTCAGCTCAACGACGAATCGCGTTGGCATCGTTCCGGCACAGGGCAACCGTTCATAAAACCTTCGGATGTGAAGACGCATCGCGTGTTACTGCCGCCCCTGGCGGAGCAGCGGCGGATAGCGGAGGTGCTGGACCGGGCGGAGGCGTTGCGGGCCAAGCGCCGCGCCGCCCTCGCCCACCTCGACGCCCTCACCCAATCCCTCTTCCTCGACCTCTTCGGCGACCCCGCCACCAACCCGAAACGCTGGCCGATGAAGCAACTCGGCGACGTTGCGACCGAAGTCTATCGCTACCCAGCATATTACGGCATCACCTACGAAGACGACGGCGTTCCGGAGATACGCGGCGAGTTGCTGAATGCAGACGGCAGCATGGTAACTGACCGCACTCGTCTCCGCTTCATCTCGGCAAAGACATCAGCTCGTTTTCCGAAAACGGTGCTGGCGACGGGCGATTTGGTGATGTCTGTGCGTAGGACAATTGGAAAGATTGGCCTCGTGCCTCCTGAACTCGCGGGCGGGCAAATCACGGCGAACCTCATCCGCATCGCACTCGACCAGACGGTGCTCGACCCGCTGTTCGCGTGGAACGTCACGCAGACCGCATTTTTCAAACAACAGATTACCAACGCGTGTTCGAGCACGACGATTCTCACAATCAAAGCGCCAGACCTGAAGCGTCTTCCCGTTCCGCTTCCCCCCATTTCATTGCAGCGCGAATTCGCCCGGCGAGTGACGGCGGTGGAGGCGCTGAAGACGGCGCAGCGCGCGTCGCTGGCGGAGCTGGACGCGCTCTTCGCCACCCTCCAGCACCGCGGCTTCCGCGGAGAGTTGTAGTTTCGCCCGGCATCACCATACTCGACGCATGTTTACGCGCATTCAGGCTCTCTGCTTCAGGTCGCTCAAGCTGGTGGACCAGCCCCTGGGAGGTTTCCGCGCTTTGGTTGGGCCGAACGGAAGCGGCAAGACCACGTTCCTCGACGTTGTCGCTTTGCTCGGTGATTTGACTCGGAATCGCGGAGACGTGCTCCAAACGTTGCAGGCGCGGAGCGCGACTTTTGAGAAGCTTCTTTGGATGGGAAAAGGGCGCTCGTTTCAGTTAGCCGTAGAAGCGGAAATTCCCGCTGGCGTGAAGAAGGCTCTGGCCGCGGACAAGCAGCAGTTCACGCGTGTTCGGTATCAGGTGGAGATTGGGCTCGAGCCAAGCAGCAACGAAGTGGGCGTTGATCACGAAACGCTATGGTTGACGGAGACGCCGCCGGAAGCCGAAGTGCAGCGAGAGCTTTTCCCTGCGCCGCCACGGGAAGCTCCGTCTGAGTTGTCGCAATCGAAAGCGAAAAAGAAGGTTTCGCTGAACAAGACTGCGGGCGGGAATGACAACTACTACACGGAAGGGAAACCATCGTACAATCCGTCCTTTCGATTGGGACGCAAAAAGTCGGCTCTGGGCAATCTGCCGGCGGACACGGAAAGTTTTCCGGCCAGCACGTGGTTTCGGGATCTGTTGGAGCGGGGCGTGCAAACGTTCGTGTTGAACAGCCAGGTGATTCGTCAGCCGAGTCCCCCTGGGTTGGGGCGGCGTTTTCAAACTGATGGTTCGAACCTGCCGTGGGTCATCGCGGAGTTGCGGAGCGATCCCGTCCGTTTCGGCAAGTGGCTGGACCATGTGCGCACGGCGCTGGAAGACATCCGTGACATTGACACCGTGGAGCGGCCCGAAGACATACACCGGTATCTGGTGATCGAGTACGCGAACGGCGTGAAAGTGCCATCCTGGTTGGTTTCGGATGGCACGCTGCGGCTGCTGGCGCTGACGATTCCCGCATACCTCTCCGAGCTGGAGGGCATTTTCCTGATCGAAGAACCGGAGAACGGTATTCATCCCCGCGCGATCGAGACGGTTCTTCAGTCGTTGTCTTCGATGTACCAGAGCCAGGTGCTGCTGGCGACGCACAGCCCGGTAGCTCTCAACATGCTCGAACCGCGCGATGTGCTCTGCTTTGCGAAGGATACGGAAGGGGCGACAGATATTGTTTCGGGCGACCGCCATCCTGCGTTGCGAGATTGGAAAAAGGGAGAGCCGGATTTGGGCGTGTTGTTCGCCTCGGGCATTCTTAGCTGAGAGCCGACCATGAAAGACCTCGTGCTTTTGGTCGCGGACAAGAACATGCACTTCGCGCTCAAGGGTGCGCTGAGTCGGCCCGAGGCATTGGAAATCCGCACGATTGAGTTTGAATTCCGTGTGCATCCAGGCCGCGACGGAGGCACACGCCGATCCGGTCCGGAGGTGCTGGCACTGGAGCGAAGGCGATTCCGACACGGGTTGGTAATGCTGGATTTCGAGGGGAGCGGAACGGAAGTCGCGGACGCGAAAGCCTTGGAAGCACAGCTTGACGCGCGTTTGTCCACGCAATGGAAGGGTGCGGCGAAGGCCATTGTGATCGAACCGGAGTTGGACGTCTGGGTTTGGGGTGCGGACAACGCGGTCGAGGCCGCTATCGGCTGGCCTGCTGGCCGAGGCATCCGTGAATGGTTGCGCGACCGCGGCTTTGCGTTCGAGGCGAATGGAAAACCTCTCCGGCCGAAGGAGGCGCTTGAGGCCGTGTTGCGAGTTCCCGATTTGCCGAGGTCGTCCGCGCTCTATCAATCCATTGCCGAACGGATCAGCGTGCGCCGGTGCAGCGACGAGGCGTTCATTCGCCTGCGCAAGCAGTTGGTCGAGTGGTTTGCGAAGTGAAGCGGTATGCCAGGCTCCAACTTTGCATTCCTCCAATCCGAATGGCCCGCGCTCCACGACGCAGCGACCAAGGCGGAATCGTTCGCGCATCCCGACGCGCGGACGGCGTGCTTCTACGCGCGGCGTGGGTTGGAAGTGATCGTGCATTGGCTCTACAAGCACGATGCGTCGTTGCGCGTGCCGTATCAGGACAATTTGAGTGCGCTCATTCACGAGCCGACTTTTCGCAATGCCATCGGCCCGGCGGTTTTTGCCAAGGCGAAAGTCATCAAGGGCCTGGGCAATCTCGCGGTTCACAGTCACAAAACGATGCGGGAGTTCGACGCGATCACAGCCGTGCGCGAGCTATTCCATGTCGGCTACTGGCTGGCGCACACATACGCGCGCGGAGCGAAGCCGCCGCCGGGGCTGGCCTTCGATGCCAACGCGCTTCCGAGAATCACGCCGCTACCGAAGCAGACCCTTGAGCAACTTCAACGGCTGGAAGCCGAGTTACGGGCACGCGATGAAAGGCTTTCGACGTTGCTGGCTGACAAAACGACGCTCGACGAACAATTGAAGCGGTTACGCGCCGAAGTTGCTGAAGCGAAGAAGGCGAACACCGCGCAGGCCGACACTCACGATTATTCCGAGGCCGAGACGCGGGATTATTTCATTGACCTGCTCTTAAAGGAAGCGGGCTGGGCGCTTGACCAGGAGCGTGACCGCGAGTTCCCCGTAAAAGGAATGCCTAACGAAACCGGCGAGGGTTACGTGGATTATGTGTTGTGGGGCGATGATGGAATTCCGCTCGCGCTGAACGAAGCCAAGCGCACGAAGCGCGACCCGCGCGTCGGCCAGCAGCAGGCGAAGCTGTATGCGGATTGCCTGGAAAAGCGGTTCGGGCGACGGCCCATTATTTTTTACTCGAATGGTTACGACCACTGGATGTGGGATGACGTGAACTATCCGCCACGTCAGGTGCAAGGGTTTTACAAGAAGGCCGAACTGGAACTGCTGATTCAACGGCGCAAGACGCGGAAGTCGCTCGCAGAGGCGAAAATCAGCGAGGCGATTGTCGAGCGTTACTACCAGACCCGCGCCATCCGGCGCATCGGCGAGGCGTTCGAAAAAGACCGCGACCGCAAGTCGCTGCTCGTCATGGCGACGGGCGCGGGCAAGACGCGGACGGTGATTGCCCTGTGCGACTTGCTCATGCGTTGCAATTGGGCCAAGCGAATCCTGTTCCTCGCGGACCGCGTGGCGCTGGTGAACCAGGCGGTGAACGCGTTCAAAAAGCATTTGCCCGATGCATCACCGGTGAACCTCGTCACCGAAAAGGGCGCGGAAGGTCGCGTGTTCGTTTCGACCTACCCGACGATGATGGGATTGATTGACGAAACGCGCGACGGACAGCGGCGCTTCGGCGTGGGGCACTTCGATCTGGTAATCATTGATGAGGCGCACCGGTCGGTTTACCAAAGATACCGCGCGATCTTTGAATACTTCGATTCGCTGCTGGTGGGTTTGACTGCGACGCCAAAGGATGAAGTGGATCGGACACTTACGGGCTGTTCGATCTGGAGCGCGGCGTGCCGACGGACGCTTATTCGTTGGAAGACGCGGTGGCTGACGGCTTCCTTGTGCCTCCGAAATCCGTGTCCGTGCCGCTCAAGTTTCAGCGCGAGGGAATCAAATACGATGACTTGCCGGACGAGGAGAAGGAGCAATGGGATGCGCTGGAATGGAGCGACGACGGCAGCACGCCCGACAAGGTGGAAGCCGACGCGGTCAACAAGTGGTTGTTCAACAAAGACACCGTGGACAAGGTGCTCGAACACCTGATGACGCGCGGATTGAAAGTGGCGGGCGGCGACCGTCTGGGTAAAACGATTGTCTTTGCCAAGAACCACGCCCACGCCGAATACATCGCGGAGCGGTTCAACGCGAACTATCCGCCATACAAGGGCGAGTTTGCGCGGGTGATTGATTTTCAGGTCGAGTATGCGCAGACCTTGATTGATAGCTTCTCCAATCTCGCCAGGCAGCCGCATATCGCCATCTCGGTGGATATGCTGGACACGGTCATTGACGTGCCGGAAGTGGTGAATCTCGTTTTCTTCAAGCTCGTCCGCTCGAAAACAAAATTCTGGCAGATGCTCGGTCGCGGGACGCGGCTTTGCCCGGACCTGTTTGGACCGGGCAAACACAAGGAATTTTTCTTCTTGTTCGACTATTGCCAGAACCTGGAATTCTTCAGCCAGAATCCGGCGACGGCGGATGGCGCATTGGGTGAATCTCTTGGCACGCGGCTGTTCAAAGCGCGGCTGGAAATGATCAGCGAAATGGACGACAAGTTGTCGGGCACGGCGCATGAAGGGCCGAACAGCGAAACCGCGCTGCGGCGGGAGATTGCGGAAATTCTGCGGTGCGAGGTCGCCGCGATGAACATGGAGAATTTTGTCGTGCGTCCCAAGCGGCGGCTCGTCGAGAAATACGCTAAGCCGGAAGCGTGGACAGAACTGAAAACGGACTCGTATGCCGAGCTCGCGAAGGAGGTTGCCGGCCTGCCCTCACAACTCGAAGCCGAGGACGAGGAGGCGAAACGGTTTGACCTGCCGATTCTAAATCTGCAACTCGCCGTGCTTCGCGCCGAGCCGGCGTTCGAGCGTTTGCGCGATCAGGTCAAGGCGATTGCCGGATTGTTGGAGGAAAAGTCCAGCATCCCGATGGTGCATGAACAGATGCCGCTGATTCAGGATCTCCAAACCGACGATTGGTGGCAGGACGTGACGACACCGATGCTCGAAACCATCCGCAAACGCATCCGCGCTCTGGTGAAGTTAATTGAGAAACAGAAGCGCAAACCGATTTACACCGACTTTGAGGACCTGATCGGCGGTGAAACGGTGGTGGAACTGCCTGGCTTTGATGCGCCCGACAGCTTCGAGCGATTCCGCGCCAAGGCGCGGGCGTTTCTCCGAGAGAATCAAGACCATCTCACAATCCAGCGTCTCCGTTTGAACGAACCGCTCACGCCGCTCGATTTGCAGGAGTTGGAACGGATGCTCACGGAAAGCGGAGTCGCCAACCCCGGCCATTTGCAGCAGGCGCGAAACGAATGCAATGGCCTCGGCCTGTTTGTTCGTTCCTTGGTTGGCTTGGATCGCGAAGCCGCCAAGAAAGCTCTAACCGGTTTCATTTCCGGAAAAACGCTTAACGCGAACCAAATCGAGTTCATAAGCCTGATCATTGACCACCTCACTGAGCACGGCCTGATGAAACCTGAATTGCTTTACGAGTCACCCTTCACGGACATCACGCCGCAAGGACCAGACGGTTTGTTTTCGACGGCACAAGTTGATCAGCTTGTTACGCTGCTGCAAGAAGTTCGCCAACGAGCCGTTGCTTGAAAGGCAATTCCGTTCACGCTTTCGCATAAACCCCATTCCCCTTCCGCGAATTCAAACTATACTACTACCAGAAATCGAGATGTCATCCTCATCCTCGACCTCACGACTTAACGTGGACGTGCAACCTGGCAAACCGCCGGTGCTGCAGGCCAAGGTGACCGGCGACGCGGCGGGCTGGGTGGCCGAGCACCGCGAGGCGCTGCGTGCCGCCGTCGCCGAACACGGTTCACTGGTGGTTCGCGGTCTCGGATTGCGCGACGCGGCCGAGACCGAGGCGGTGTTCCGAAACCTGGGCAGTCTCATGATCGAGAAGGAGGCGTTCGCGCCCCGGCGAAGTTACTCTCCGGGAGTGTACTCCTCATCGAAGTGGCCGCCCAACCAGCCGATGTGCATGCACCACGAACTCAGCTACGCGCTCGAACTGCCCAGCCTCATGCTGTTCGCATGCCTCGGTGCGCCGACCAACGGGGGCGCGACCCCGTTGGCCGACTCGCCGAGCGTACTTCGCGCGCTGCCCGCCAGGCTGGTCGAGAGCTTCGAGCGGGTGGGCTGGCTCCTCGTCCGCCACTACAACGACGAGATCGGCGCGTCGTTCGCTGAAGCCTTCGGCACCGACGACCGCCGCGCCATCGAGAGTTACTGCCGTGCCAACGCGATCACATTCGCGTGGCAACCCGACGGCGCGCTGCGCACCTGGCAGCGCCGCAGCGCCGTCGTGCGTCACCCGCGCACCGGCCAGCGGTGTTGGTTCAACCAGATCGCATTTCTTAACGAGTGGACGATAGACCCAGAGGTGCGCGAGTATCTCGTGGACCTCTACGGCGAGGACGGGCTGCCGTTCAATACCCGCTTCGGCGACGGCGACCCGATCGGCGCGGAGGTCGTAAAGTTGATCAACGACGTGTACGAAGCCAACAGCGCACGCGCGCCGTGGCAGGCTGGCGACCTGATGCTTGTGGACAACGTCCGCACCGCGCACGGCAGGGAGCCCTTCGAGGGATCGCGCGAAGTGCTCGTGGCGATGGCCGACGCGGTGCCCCTGGCCGACTGCTCGCCGACGATCGAGGTGACCGTCGGCTGACGACGACCGCTCCAGAAGCAACGGAATCCGCAAGGGTCGAACGCACTGGGGTCGGTCTGAAGTATTGGCGCAAACTGGTCCGCAAGATTAGAGAGCTGTGAAGCGCCAGGAGTCAGGTTCCTCGGTGATTTTGCCCTCAGCCAGCAGCACGTCGAACACGGCTTGTCCCCACAACTTCCTATTTGGACCAATCGTCGCTGGCTCGTCCGTTCAGATCCCAGACCACCCGGCCCTGACGCAGCGTCATCTCCGCGGTCAACGTCCGTGAGCCTCTCAGGCGCTTCCCTGAAGTGTCCACAAAGCCGAAGTCGCCGTTTTCCAGCCTGAAGACCGCAAGGTCTGCTTCGGACCCCACCGCCATATGCCCCAGTTCTTCGTGATGAATCTCACGGGCCGGGTTCCAGGTGGAGCGAAGAATCACTTCTTCCAGAGATAAACCCAGGTTCGGAGCGTGTTATCGACGTGACGGCGTCGGTGTTTCCTGGCGGCGAGCCTTCGATTCTTGCATCGAAATCGTCCAAGCTCCCCGTCGTGGTTAAGCGCGCCAGATGCATTCTTGGAATGGTGCCGAACCCTGTAAACTCCCCGCCCACCAAAATCCGGCCACCGCCCTGCGTAACAAGCGTGTGGACTATTCCGTTGGGGCCGCTACGCACTTCAAACGCCGGGTCCACGCGACCGTCGGCCCCGATCCGGGCGATACCTTCACGCGGAACGCCACCGAACTGCGTGAATTCGCCTCCCACCAGCACCTTGCCGTCGCGCTGCAATGCGATTGAATTGATCGGCCCATTGGCGCCCGAGCCAGGATCAAAGGCTGGATCGAGCGAACCGGGGCCGCTGGCTTTGATTGGGGCCGCCACCAGAAGGAGAGCCACCAACTTGCTTACGAGTCCAACTGCCTTTTCTTGCCTGTCGCGAATCATGCGAACTCACGGCGCCGGTTTGTAAAACCAGGTGATGGTCGCGGTCACTTCGCCGCCTTCCAACAGACTTGGGTCTTGGCTGAGCTTCACATTAATGGGTACGAAAAGGCCTCCCTCGGTGATGGAGGCCGACCTTGTGAGCGACCGTTGGACGAGACGATAAGTCCGCAGGCCGACGCTGAAAAAAACCAGTTCGTAACCGGCGGCGGCGGGTTCCAAAAGGGTGCCAGGGGGCAGATCGCCGATTTGTCCTCGCAAGAGCGGCGGGGTCGTCGTGCTGGTGCGCTGTTCCGCTGGGGCGGTCCCGTTGTCCACGTTGATGGTCCAGTCGAACGGTTGGTTCACTTGAAGCTGCGGGGGCGGCGGAGACCAAAAGAGCCGAATGATGCTGGAATTCGGGCCGGTCACGCGGGCCTCGGTTCCGCTCGGGGGGATCGTCAGCCTCGCTGGATCCAGATTGCCACTGGACGTTCGAACAAAAATGACGGGAGGATCCTGGCGCACGAACAACGTCGATGCCGGCTTGTTGGTCACAGAGACGAAAAATAGCTCTTCGACTTCTCCCACTCCTGGCGCGTTTAATTTGAAGCGGAAGACGAGTGTGCGCCCAACTTCAGCCTCGATCGGCTCGAACGTAAGTTTTTGGAATTCGGACTTGGACCGCGCTTCAAACTTGGCCCGCCCTTCCTTGACGGCTGTCTCCGCGGACAACCCACGGTCGGTTTCCATGGTGATCGTGTAATTGACGTTGTCGAAATACAACGATTCGCCCGCGGGCTTCACGGCTCCGTAAATCGGCATCTCCAGTTTGTCCCCGGCTTTCATCGACATTTCATGGACGGGCGCTGTGAGATTGAACTGCGTGAGAGGCAACAGGAGTAACTCTACCTGACCGGGAACGATTGATTTCCCAATGGATTCGTATGCGCCTTCGGTCAAACCGACACAGCTTATGCCGCCAAGAAAGCCTCCCGAGAACACAAACGGACCACCCACTTGAGAATAGGGAGCTCCAAGCTTGCTCACAGCCCACCGCGCGATCCCATCGCGGTCCTCCTCTGTGAGGTCTTCAACAGGTCGGTGCGCTCCGAGGTAAAGGTGTTGCGACGCCAACTCAGCAATTCTCATTATGACCCGTATGTAGTCCCGGCTTTAGCCGGCCTGCGCGAGAAAACCGGCTAAAGCCGGGACTACAAGCGGGTCGCAGGTCGGGCCTGTCGTCAAAATGAGAATTGCTGACGCCAACTGCTTGAAACCGAACCGTCCCTCCAGATTTGCAAATTGAACTCCATCCACAAACTGCTCCAACGCAGCGTCGCGAGGCGTGGATTCGATGATGATATCGCCATCGATGGAACGCGAGGCGGGATCTAACGTGCCCAAGAAGAGTCCCGTGTGCCCAGGAAACCAAGACCCCCCGCGGTCAAAGTATAGAGCAAATCTCCTTTCTTCAGATATTTGAACGGGATGTCGAAAACCAAATGAAGCGGATCTGCGTCCTGCCAGAAATAGGACAACGCTGAGAAATGTCCAACAGACAGAGTGACCGTTGCCGTGGCCAGATCGAAACCAAAGTTCGTCACGGACTGGAACTGGCTGACTTCGCTGCCAAGCTGGATCGGCGGATTCGAATCGCTGACCAAGAAGAACCGCATCTGGGCTGGATTCAACCCCAATTTCGGGAGTTGCAGCGACAGCGTGGCTGGTGTCTTGAAGGCCAAGCCGTCAGGCGAAAACAAAACGGCGCCAGGCATGACCTTTCCGTTCGCAAGACCACCCAAGTGATGCCTTATTGAAATCTCCGTGTCAGCCACCAACGACTGGACTGGAACGACAAGAGTCACGGTGTTTGCAGAGGTGGTCACCGTGCCGCCGGTTTCCGCGTCGATCGCACCCACGCCTGAATCGACCGGAGCTACCGATGCTGCTCCCGGACTTTTCAACCGAAAGAAACGCGGCACACCGGAGGCGGCGACAGAAACCGAACGCACTCCACCCAGAACGCTCGGCGCGATGGTCACCTCAGTCCAGCGAGCCGGAGGCGCCAGACTGTCGGTCGATTCCAAAACAAAGTTCGTCAGCGAGGCAGCCCAACACAGCGTGAGCCGTCGGCGGCAGTAGCAGCCACCGACAGTACCAGCAATAGTCACAACGTTTGCCGGCGTCGATCTTGTTTGAAAGTGTCGCTTTTCCTAGGAAATACGCACTTTTTGGGTCGTTAGTCGTCTCAGGAGTTCGACTCCCCTCGGCTCCACCAGCCTTTCAAGCACTTCGGCTGGTAAATTCCACTCAACGCAGCCCTGCGATCTTTCCTTGCTCGTCCACACGGATTTCCTTCGCTTCCTTGGCAATCTCTCCGCTCACCTCTTTGCCCCCCGGCCATCGCACCCAAATTCCCGTCGCTCCTCCTGCCCCCACGCCCATCACCTGCACCGCTCCCTCTTGCGACCAATACCCGCTCCCGCTCTTCACCTCCCGCACCGGCCCCACCTTCTCCCCGCTCCGCAGCCGAATCTGCGCCCCCACTCCCGCCGGATTGTTCTCCCCGCCCTTCAACCTCACCCGCAACCCGGCCTTCCCTCCCACGTTCCGATATAACTTCGTCCCCGCTCCGTTCTGGCCCACCACCAAATCCACCCGCCCATCCCCGTCGTAATCCCCCAGCGCACTCCCGCGACCCTCCCCATACACTCTCACCCCGCTCGCCTCGCCCCCCATCGCCTCCAACCCCCCGCGCCC
>JACQWK010000235.1 GCA_016209525.1 Verrucomicrobiota bacterium | reverse complement strand
CTGATGGTGAGAGGGTGTCCGTAGGACGGGTGAGGGGTATTTCAAACAGAACGTTCCTAAGATTAGTCTCATCTTGACCGCTCATCAGAATTGCTCTTACCCAGGAGAGATTGAGACTAGGAGCAAGACCAAGAGAGGGATCAATTTGGCCAAGCGACGGGTAGAGGCCGCCAGCACGGCGCGGTAAGGTCGTGGCTCCTTCTTATGAAAACGAACCCGCTCCACATGGCTCATCGCTGCCAGAGCTGTCTCTCGCGGCGACGTTGTTTGCAGTTGATCTCTTCCGCCACACTCGGCTTGACGTTCAGCGGAGGATCGTTGGCCGCGCTGGCCAAACCGCGCAAGGCCGCGCCGGATTTCGTCGATCCTGCCGCGCTTCGTCCCAAGCCGAAGGTGCGCGTCGATGCGGCCATCCTCGAAATGCCTCGACCGTACTGGCTCGGCTGGCCGGGAACGACCTACGATCTCGACGCGCGCCAGAAAGAATACGGAGCCAAGCGCGTCGTGGAGCCCACGTGGGAAGACAGCCTGAACTCCGCTCGAGCCTACACCACGGCCAAACGGTTGCTGGCTGATGAACAGTCCAACGCGCTTTCGATGGATTGTCTCGGCATGGTGGGGGATCGCTTGGTGCCGACGCCGCCATGCGGCGCTTGGACCATTCTTCAGGACGAGGGCATCACTGCAGGATGTGAAGCGGATCTGCACGGCGCCACCTCGCTCATGCTGACCAGCTATTTGCTGGATCGGCCGGGTTTCATGAACGATCCGGTCGCGGAGACGGCGAAGAATTTGCTGATCGTAGCGCACTGCACCTCGGGAACCCGTTTGAACGGTTTCGACAAGCCGAAAGCGCCCTACGTCTTGCGCGACCATTCCGAGTCATCGCTCGGCCTCTCGGTGCAGGTGCTCTGGCCGATTGGCCAGCCGGTCACTTTGATTCGCTTCAGCAATCCAAACGAGCTGATCTTGGACACCGGCACGGTTGTCAGCAACGTGGAGACACCGCCGGCCGGAGGTTGCCGCACGAATCTCGAAGTTAGGATGGACAACATCGAGGACTGCCGCGACGTGCTCGGTTTCCACCAGGTGGTGACGCTCGGCCACCATCGCCGTGTCGTTGAGGGATTCTGTCAACTCGTGGGAATCAAAGTTGTGCACTCGCCGCCGCACACCGCGCTGCCGAAGGCCTAAGAGAGTGTTTTGAAAATGCCTTTTGGGTGGACCAGGCCACTGGCCTGTTTCGGCAGGCTACCAGCCTGCCGCCATTTTCGGCGGCAGGTTGCCACCGAAAACGGGCTGGTAGCCCGTTCCACCCATTTGCAAAACACGCTTTATGCCTAGGAAGAAAATGGGCAGATCACGAACGAGACGAAAGCGACGCAAAGAAACAGGGAGAACGGAGACTAGTCGGTCGTTAAGACCAAGTGCTTGCGAAAGTGCGAGGCAATCCGTGTCCACAAGCGTTCGGTGACGACCGGATCCGGGACCATGTGAGTCAAACCGGGCAAAGGCAGTAATTCGAATTCTTTTCCCGCTCGGAAAAGAGCGTTGGCCAGCTTCAGCGAGTGCCGGAAGTACACGTTGTCATCGGCCGTCCCATGCACGATGAGCAGCGGACGCTGGAGCTTGGAAGCATAAGTGAGAAGTGATCCGTCCCGATACGCTTCGGCGTCCGTCTCCGGAAATCCCATGTATCTCTCGGTGTAATGCGTGTCGTAATCTTCCCAATCGGTGACGGGCGCTCCAGCCACCGCCGCCTTGAAGACATCGGGCCGTTTGAGCACCGCCAGCGCGGCCATATAACCGCCGAACGACCAACCCACAATTCCCACGCGCTGTGAGTCGATCTCCGGGTAACGCGCAGCCAGCGCCTGCAATCCCGCCACCTGATCTTCGAGCGGGACGGATCCAAATTTCTTGAAGATCGCTCGCTCCCACTCCCGCCCGCGACCCGGCGTCCCCCTTCCATCGACGGAGACCACAACAAAACCCTGATCCGCCAGCCATTGGCCGAGGAGCCGTGTTCCCATGGAGGCTTGGACAACATTCGCGTGCGGACCGCCATAAACGTCCACAATCACCGGATAGCGCTTGTTGGCGTCGAAGTTTTGCGGCCGGATGATCTCGGCGTAGAAATGGCCGCCTTCGCCGACTTTGGTAACCTCGGCGCGGGGTACGAACGACGGGTTCTCAGCCACGCTCGGCAGTTCGCCGATCCGGGAGCCGTCCGCTCGATGAATGGTCGCTTGAGGCATCGATTCCGGGGTGGAGACTTGATGCACATAAATGGAATGGTTCTTCGCGAATACGGCGTTGTGCAGACCGAGTTCTAGGGTCAAGCGCTCGGGGTTGCCGCCGTCGAATGAGACTCGGTACAAATGCGACTGAGTTGTATCTTGGCTGGCTCGATACGTGACGATCCGCGCAGTTTCGTTCACATCGGCGAGGCCTTGATATCCCGCATCGGGGGCAACCAACACCCTGCGCAATTTGCCGCCCGGTTCCCGCAGTTCTAATTGCGTTCCGCCGTTGCGCTCGCTCGTCCACAGGAATCCGCTGCCATCTTCCAGCCAGCGGGGAACCTGTTGGTCCAGATTCAACCAGGCAGGGTCGCGCTCGGTCAGGAGTTCCGTGGGCACACCGGTTTTTGGGTCCGCTTGCAGCAAGGCGAGTTCCTTCTGGTCGCGGCTCTGGACAACGAACGTGAGCGGATTCCCCTTGGACCAATCCACTTTGGCCAGATAAGGGTAGCGTTCCGCGTCCCACCGCACCCATGTTGTTTTCCCGCCTCGCGCCGAGATGACTCCAAGGCGCGCCTTGACGTTGGCCTTCCCCGGTCGCGGGTAGTAGGACGGATGAGCCGGCTGTTCGGGACGGGCCGGATCGGCGACATGCCAGACTTCAACCTCGGATGCATCCGCCTCCTCGTAAGCGATGTG
Source organism: Verrucomicrobiota bacterium (assembly GCA_016209525.1). Lineage (GTDB taxonomy): Bacteria > Verrucomicrobiota > Verrucomicrobiia > Limisphaerales > SIBE01 > VHCZ01. The sequence goes on along the minus strand of JACQWK010000235.1, from coordinate 1,777 downwards.
ACGAGAGTCCGGCGACCACCAAAAGCCCGAAAAACGGCTCATTTCTTCCTGGGCTACGAACTCCGCCAATCCGTGGGTCAACTTCTCGCTCCCGCCGAAAGTCACCCGCCGTTCTTTCTTCTTCGCCAGATCGTACGCGCAGACGTCGTAGTCGCGAACGTAAGCGACGAATCTGGCGTCGGGCGAAAACTTCGGATCGAGAACTGTGCCGGCTCCGGTCTCCAGTTCCTGAATATGTCCGGTCGTTCGACTGGCGACGTAAAGTTTTCCGGACAAACCGGCCAGGATTTGCGAGCCGTCGTCCGACAGCTCAAAGCGCGTGATGCCGCCGACGCTGACTCGCATTCTTTCCCGGCGCGCCTTTTCTTCGGGCGAGAGTTTTTCTTCCGCTCCCTTTAGAATTTGCTCCGGACTAAACAGCACGCGCGTCTGGCCGGTGGCGATGTCGAATTCAAGAAGGCTCATTTTCGCAACGCGTGGTAGGGCGCGGAGAAACACCACCGATTTGCCGTCCGATGTCGGCTGAGGATTGACCGGACGCCCCAGCCTGAAGCCGCGCGTCTCCGCGTAATCTCGGAGGAAGCTCGAATCAAGAGCCTCCGCTCCCAAGCAAGGCAGGCCGCCATGAAGCATCGTAGAGGTTGTGAGAATTAGGAAAAGCAGCCAGAGGGTGGCGTAGGCCAAGCCTATGGCGGAACTCGCTGGAGGAATCGGTGGTGCTTTCCCCTCACCCCCGCCCTCGCCCAATGGGGGAGGGAGAATCGTCCGCCGCGGTTCGCGAAGTTGAGAGCGTCGGGTTTGTCGAGGCGCGGATTGCCTTATCCCCTCAACTTGAGAGCAAGTGCGATCAAAGGCAGGACTGGCGACGAATGAGGATTGCATGGCCGAGAGCATACTCTGAGGCCGCGAGGCCGATCAATCCGGCCGTTCAAGGCTCACGACTCTTGATCCCACCGGTAAGATTTCGAGGCCTATAGAATCTGACAGGCCCCCGTTATCTTTGGACAAGCTCTCAGTCAAACCAACTTGCCATCTCCGCCACGCTCAACTCGTCAAGCCGGTGCACGACGCGGTGGGCGTCTCGAAGCGAGTCTGCCGGATGCGTGGTCGCCACTCCGACAACCTTCATGCCGCCGGCCAGCCCGGCCTGGATTCCCACATGCGCGTCCTCGAGAACGACGCAAGCGTTTGGCGGGAAGCCTAACTTGCGGGCGGCGAGCAGGAACACTTCGGGATTCGGTTTGCCATGAGTCACATCTTGGCCGCAAACCATCGCCTGAAAATGTGCCCGCAGTCGGAGGCTATCGATGACACACTCGATATTCTCACGAGGGGTGGACGAAGCAATTGCGCAAGGGACGGCCTCACCGCGGAGACGTTTCAGGAATTCGGAGACACCCGGCAGAGGGGCGATGCCTGCGTGAGCGATGATTTCCCGATAGAGCGCTTCTTTTCGGAGGGAGTACCGTTGAATTTCTTCGGGGTCGCTGGTCCAAGCGAGCAAGTCCGGGATGATTTTCTCGTTCTTCATCCCGAAACTGCGCAGAAAGAAACCAGGCGGCAATGACTTGCCGATTTCTTCCGCCAGGCGGTTCCAGCTTTGTTCATGCTGGCGGGATGAATCGATGATGACACCGTCCCAATCGAAAATGGCGGCCCAACGTTTCATCATGAATTCGGGAACCAGCGATTTCCACTAATTGATGTGACTCTGCTGTTTCAATTGCCCCTCACCCGTCCTACGGACACCCTCTCCCCATCGGATGGGGTGAGGGGT
>JACQWK010000234.1 GCA_016209525.1 Verrucomicrobiota bacterium | reverse complement strand
GCGATGCGCTCGCTCATTTGGATCCATTTCGGTTCGCCCAGTTTTTCACTGAGGACCTTGGCCATGCGCTTGAGATGAGGCGCGCGTGGATCCAGAGTTTTGTAGATTCGATGCCCGATGCCCATGATCTTTTTCTTCTGGGCCAAACATTCCGAGATGTAGGAGTCCACTCGTTCCGGGGTCCCAATTTCCTGGAGCATCTTGATGACGCCCTCATTGGCGCCGCCGTGGAGAGGTCCTTTGAGCGTCCCGATGGCGCTCGTGATCGCCGAATACATGTCGCTCAAGGTGGCGATCGTCACGCGGGCGCTGAACGTTGAGGCGTTCATGCCGTGGTCCGCATGCAAGACATAGCAAAGGTCCAGCGTTTTTTCTTTCTCGTGAGACGGCTTTTCGCCATCCAACAGGTAGAGAAAGTTCGCGGCTTCGCCCAGAGCCGGGTCGGGCGGCAGCAGGCTCTTTCCTTGGCGGGCGCGATGGAAGTAGGCCGTGATGATGGGAATTCGGGCGATGAGCCGGAGGGCTTTGAAGCGTTGCGCGTCCAAAGAATCATCCTCGGCTTCCGAGTCGAAGCACCCCAGCGCAGAAATGGCGGTGCGGATGGCGTGCATGGGGGGCGTCGAATTCGGCAATGACCGGATGAGGTTGACGACTCCTTGGGGCAGTTCGCGCTTGGACACAAGCCGGCTTTTGAGATCGTCCAGTTCTTTGCGATTCGGCAGGTGATTGTGATGCAGCAAGTGAACGACCTCCTCGTACGCGACTTTCCCCGCCAGTTCATTGATGTTATACCCGCAATAGACGAGTTCACCCACATCGCCTTTGACGTCGCTCAGTCGAGTGTTCGCTGCGATGACTCCCTCTAGCCCCTTCGCTGGTACTGCCGTCGTTGTCATGCGAAATTGTCTGCTTGTGCAGTTCGATCACTGCTTGATCTCTCCAAATGAATCTAGGGTAACCGCCATTTTGCCGTCAACGGTTTTCGGAATCTTGAGCCGATTCGTCGATTTTGAACGCGCTTCCGGAAGATAGAGGCTCTCCATGAACCGACCCACCCCTGCACCCCTCCCAGGAGGGGAACCTGCAATCGGCGCACGCAAAATAGCTCCCCTCCTGGAAGGGGAAGGGGTGGGTTCCTGGTCCCAATGCGCGCCAATTGTGGCGTGGGGGCTTTCCATGAAGCTGACATTCGGGGCGCGGCGCTCAGGCTCCTCGAAGGTCGAATTCGGCGAGCGGCGAATTCGCCTCATTTCCCGCCCGGTTTGCCCGCGGAACTGGCGCCGCCTTTTCTTCCTCCGCCGGCGGTCAGAACTGTGCCGGTGAGGAGGCCCACGGCAAAAAACGTGAAATACATGATGGCCGCTTTGCATTCCACTGCTTTGACCAATGGAGGGAGCGAAAACGTCACCGCCTTGAGGTTGTTCATTCCCATGAGGACCAGCAGCAACAGCACGACGATCAGGAAAACCGTCTTCAAAAGTAGCTTTGCGTTCATAGATGCGAAACTCCGGGCCGACGGTAGGAAATACCCTTGTCGCCGTCAATGGGCATATGGCTAAATGAGGCGTGAATGATAAAACGTGAAACGTGAAACGTAAGCCGTAAGTTGCGGGGCCGACGGCCAGGAATCTGGGTCGCAGGCACCGATCACGTTTTACGCATTACGCTTCACGCCTCACATTCCACGCATCACGCCATACACACCGATGAGTATCACCACGAAGAAGGGCGACGACGGGACCACGGGTCTCATGTTCAATCGGCGCGTCTCCAAAAGCCACCCCCGCGTCGAAGCCTGCGGTTCGGTGGACGAACTGAACGCGGCGATTGGCCTGGCTCGCGCCGGGGGCCGGAACGATTTCGTCTGCCAGAACCTGCTGGCGATCCAGAAGGATCTCGTGGTGCTGATGGGCGAACTCGCCACCGAGGCGCAGGATTTGCCGCGCTATGTCAACGATGGGTTTTTGGTGGTCGCCCCGAAAATGACGGCCTTGCTGGACGGGCTCGTGCAAGACATCGAGGCCCAAAACATCTCCTACAAAGGCTGGGCAACTCCCGGCGCGACAGGACTGTCGGCAGCCCTCGACCTTGCCCGGACGGTTTGCCGGAGAGCCGAACGCCGCGTCTGTGCGCTTCAAGAAGCCGGTCAATTGTCTAACCCAGAGATCATCATTTACCTCAATCGCCTTTCGGATTTGTTGTGGCTCTTGGCCCGCTGGAGTGAGTCGCGGAAGCCGGACCCTTAGAGCCTGTCTGAAAATTGGGTGCGCGGGCTCCCAGCCAGTTCCACCCACCCCTCAAACAGACTCTCAGCGCCGAGGCAACACGCGATAGACAAGGAACAGTTCATCGTCCACGCGCTTCATCGACTTCAACCGCAACTGTGAAGCTTGCACGAGCGAGCGTACCCCTACGCCATCCGCGATCGTTGGCGCGGCATGGCCGCCGAATACTCTAGGGCAAATCGTCAGATTGAGTTCGTTCACCAAGCCCGCCGCAAAAAGGGCCGCGTTGAGTTCGCCGCCCCCTTCGCAGAGGAGACATTTCACCTTCCATTTTTTGCGGAGCCACCGCATCGCTCGAGGAAAATCGACGGTTCTTTCACCGCAGATTTTCACCTCGTCCGCAACACTCTCCAGCCGTCTGACCGCCGCGCGGCTGGCGCGTCTGGTCGTGAGAACGATCACAGGCGAATGGCGATACCGGAATACTTCGGCTCGTCGGCTGATGCGGCCGGAGCCGCTGACAACAATGCGCAAGTTGTACTCCTTCAACCCTTGGCGGATCCGCAGGCGGCGATACCGGAGTCCGCCAGGCCCCAAGGTAATTGAGCTGGCCTCCACGGTTCGAGCGCCCGCCATGACGGCATCCGCCTTGGATCGCAAAAGCAAGAGCCGGTGCTGATCATACGCGCTGCCGAAAGAAGAGACGACACCGTTCGCGGTGGAAATCTTGCCGTCGGCGGTCATCGCCATATTCAAAAAGACGAACGGCTGGCGCCGGGACGACGAATGTTTTGTCGAAGATGTCACCGGGAAGAATCAAAGAATGAGCATTGCATCGCCATAGCTGAAAAAGCGGTAGCGCTCTCGAATCGCCTCGGCATAGGCCGACAAGATCAAGACACGGCCTCGAGTTTCACCGGGTGCGGCAAACGCACTGGCCAACATGAGCAATGTGGATTTGGGCAAATGAAAATTCGTGATCAATGCGTCCACGGCCTGGAATCGGCACGGCGGAGCAATGAAGATTCCTGTTCGTCCGGACGCGGGCCGCATGATTCCTTGGTTCGCTGCGGCCACCGTCTCCAGGACACGAACTGCGGTTGTGCCGACGGCGAAGATGCGGTTTCCCGATTTTCGGGTCTGGTTGATCGCCTCGGCCGCCTCGAGCGTCAGTTCAAACCGTTCTTCATGCATGACATGGTCCTTGATCCACTCAGTCTTCACCGGGCCGAACGTTCCCAATCCCACGTGCAGGGTCACGCACTGAATGCGGACACCGCGATCTCGGATTTGTTGAAGGAGTTCTTCCGTGAAATGCAATCCGGCGGTCGGAGCCGCCACGGAACCTGGTCTGTCCGCATAGACGGTCTGATACCGGTCATAATCGCTCACGGGATGGATTTGAGGTCGGCGCGTGATATAAGGAGGGAGCGGGATTTCGCCAAGCCAATCCAGGTCATCTGCAATGTCAGTGCTCCCCTGGAACCGCACGAGGTAGAGGCCCTCGAGGTCCTTGGCTTGGACGCAGCCAGCAACAGAAGTTCTCTTGCCGCAGAGATCGTAGAGCATGAGCCGCGTCCCGGCGCGAACTCGCTTCCCGGGTCGCAAAAGGACCCACCACTCGTTGGGTTGGTTTTCCTCCAAGAGCAATATTTCTATCTCTGAACCGGAATCCTTCGCGGCGCGCAGCCGGGCTCGAATGACACGTGAATCATTCAAGACGAGGAGATCGCCCGGACAAAGGCAATCGACAACCTGCCGGAATTGGCAATGGCGGAAGTGGCCGGTCGAACGATCCAAAACCAGCAGCCGCGAATCACCCCGCTGTGCCGTTGGCGCCTGAGCCACCAGCTCCGGAGGCAAATCGAAATCGAAATCCCGGGTCTGCACACGTGTGTGAACAGTTTATCGCTGTTTTGGGACGCTTCCGCAATTCCCCATCCTGAAATCACAGGACTACGCTGCCGGAGGCTGAGTATGAGAAGCAATCACTACCGTTCGCAATCGTGGCGATGGAAAGGCCTCCTCTTATTGACGAGAGCGTTGGATGAACGACAGGTCGGCGTTTGTAGTCCCGCCTTTTAGCCGGTTCGGGCCGCCTAAAGCCGGGACTACCAACCTTCCGCGTACAGCCCATCCTACGGTCTCCTTTGTCAGCCCCAGAGCTTCACCCTCACCCCGGCCCCACGACTCTTGAATTAAGAATGAATTCAATTCCATCCCGAGCAGGTCTTGCTC
>JACQWK010000233.1 GCA_016209525.1 Verrucomicrobiota bacterium | reverse complement strand
GGTTACAGAGGAGACCGTGGGATGGAATACACGCGGAAGGTTTGTAGTCCCGCCTTTAGGCGGCCTGAACCGGCTAAAGCCGGGACTACAAGCGCCGACCTGTCGTTGATCCAACGGTCTCGTCAATAGGAGTCAAGCCGGAGCCCGTCCCTGCGCTGGCAAACCGGTTCTTGAAACACTCTATGCGGCTCCGCCGGTCGCAATGCGTTTGACACAAGTCAATGAGATTTGAGACCCAGTTAGGTCAAATTCGGTGGAGCTTCGGGACGTTGCTTGTGCACAGACTTGCAGACTGCGGTACGGCCCAACTGGCAACGGCCAGAGGCGGAAAGCTCCGGCGCACCGCAACACCCGGACCAGCGCAGAATGCGATTCTGCGGCACGACAAAAGAAAAATCTGCGCTGCGCTTTGTCGGCGCCTTCAATCCGATGAGAAATAGAAGAGCGACTCTTCATGATCACTAAATCGATTGCGTCCATCCTCGTAGCTGCGTGCGGTTTTACGGCCGCGGCCCGTCCTCCAAATTCTTCCACGCCGGCCTCCGGACAATCCGAGCGCCCTCTTTCGCCCTCGGCGCTGGCGGCAACCGCCGATGGCCGGACGCTCTACATTGCGTGCGCCACCTCGAGCCAAGTGCTCGCGTTCGATACCGCCGGCGCGAAAGTTGTCGGAAGTTATTCGGTCCCGGATTCTCCCTCGGGTTTGGCGCTTTCCCCGGACAACGCGCGGCTCTACGTCACATGCGCCGCGCCATCGAGCACCGTCCGTGTGATCGCTCTCGCCACCGGCCAAGTCATTCAAACGATTCCGGCAGGTCACACGGCCATGGCGCCGGTCCTCAGTCCGGACGCGAAAACGCTCTACGTTTGCAACCGTTTCAACAATGAGGTGGCTGTCATCGATCTCTCCGCCGGCCAACAAACAAGACGCATCCCCGTCGCCCGCGAGCCTGTCGCCGCGGCGCTGACTCAGGATGGAACGTTCTTGTGGGTCGCGAACCACCTCCACAACGGACGATCTGACCGCGCGGTGGTGGCTTCATCGATCAGTGTCATCGACACGGTCGCGGGCAAGGTCGTCGCGGAAATTGCCTTGCCCAACGGGAGCGGTTTGCTGCGCGACGTCCGCATTTCGCCCGACGGCAAGTCCGCCTGCGTGACGCATCTGCTCTCCCGGTTTCACCTGCCCACGACCCAGCTCGATCGAGGCTGGATCAACAGCAACGCACTCAGCCTGATCGACCTGCTGGAGATGAAGCTCATCAACACCGTGCTCCTGGACAACGTGGACCGCGGCGCGGCGAATCCCTGGGCGGCGGCTTGGACCTCCGACGGCAAAACGATTGTGGTGACTCACGCTGGCACGCACGAATTGAGCGTGATTGAGGTGCCCGCCTTGCTGGCCAAGCTCGCCAAGTTGCCGTCGATCCTCGATCCGCAAAAACCGGTTGACTACAGCGCCGCTTCCCGAATCGCCGCCGACGTGCCGAACGATCTGGCGTTTTTGGTGGGCTTGCGAAAGCGAATCAAATTGGAGGACAAAGGCCCGCGGGCTTTGGCGATCATCGGCAACAGGGCTTACGTAGCGAACTACTTCTCCGACTCGTTGAGCGTCGTGGATCTGCAATCAGAGAACTGCCGCGCCGCTTCCGTCTCGTTGGGGGCGAGCGTTGAGATGTCCGCGCTTCGCAGAGGAGAGTTCTATTTTAATGACGCCTCCATCTGCTTCCAAGGGTGGCAGAGCTGCGCGAGTTGTCATTCTTCCGACGCGCGAGTGGACGGATTGAATTGGGACAATCTCAACGATGGCATTGGCAATCCGAAGAATGTCAAAAGCCTCTTGCTGAGCCATCAAACGCCGCCGGCCATGTGGTTGGCCGTGCGAGGAAGCGCCGAAGAAGGCGTGCGGGCGGGAATTCGACACAGCCTTTTCACAGTCCAGCCGGAGGAAGTCCCCGCCGCCATCGATGAATACCTGAAATCCCTCCGACCAATTCCAAGCCCTTACCTTGTCGGCGGCAAACGCTCGCCCGCCGCGGCGAGGGGAGAGAAGGTGTTTCTGGACGAGAATGTCGGTTGCATCAATTGCCACAAGCCCGGCCTGTTCACGGATCTGAGAGCGCATGATGTGGGAACGCGAGGACAGTTCGACAAGCCGATGGACAGGTTCGACACGCCCACGTTGATCGAGATTTGGAGAAGCGCACCCTATCTGCACGATGGTTCGTCGGCCAGTTTGCGAGACGTGGTGACCGCGCGAAACGCCCGCGACCAGCACGGCCACACTTCTCATCTGACGCCGCAGCAAATCGACGACCTCGTGGCGTATCTCCTGGCTCTCTGACCGCGAACTTGGCATGAACAGAACGATGGCTCGTGGAATTCAGGGCGCGCGGTATGACCTCAGCGCGGCCAGGCGCAGCGCAGATTTTCAATCGATCAGTATCGTCCAAAAACGTCGCCAGCGGCGCGAACTCTTCGGTGGGGCGAGACTCCTGTCGAGCCCTTACAGAGGAGACCGTGGGATGGACTACACGTGGAAGGT
>JACQWK010000232.1 GCA_016209525.1 Verrucomicrobiota bacterium | reverse complement strand
CGCTGGACGGCTTCACGCTCCGGGACATGCAGCAAGTCTGCAAACTTTCCCATCAAACAAGCGAGGCCCTCACATTTGCCAAGCTCGTCAATCTTTACAAATACGGAGAGAAAACCAGCCCTTGGGAGGAACTCTCCAAGGAGAAACTTGATAAGATCAAAGATGAGCTTAGAAAGCGAGTCAAAGGCCAGGATGAAGCGATAGGCAAGGTGCGAAACGTCATCATCCGGGCGTTTACCGGATTGTCGGGCCTCCAGCATTCCTCCAAGCAGAAGAAACCCAAGGGAGCGCTCTTCTTCGTCGGTCCCACCGGAGTCGGGAAAACCGAATTGGCCAAGGCCCTCGCCGAGTTTCTCTTCGGGGACGAAAATGCGTGCGTGCGGTTCGATATGTCCGAATACAATCATGAGCACAGCGACCAACGGCTGGTCGGAGCGCCCCCGGGCTACGTCGGCCTCGAACATGGGGGCCAACTCACGAACACCATTCGGGAACGTCCGTTTTCCGTGCTCCTCTTTGACGAGATTGAAAAGGCGCACGCCAAGATCTTGGATAAGTTCCTGCAGATTCTTGAAGACGGACGGTTGACCGATGGCAAAGGGCAGACTTCCTTCTTCTCAGAAGCGATCATCATTTTCACCTCGAACCTCGGGGCAACGGACGTTCACGCGACCTTTGGCCCCGAGAACAGCGAGGCAACAAAGAAAGCATTCAAGAAGGCGGTCGAATCGCATTTCATCAAGGAACTCCACCGCCCCGAGCTGCTGAATCGAATTGGCGATAATATTGTTGTCTTCAACTATATCACCGACCCGGCGCACCTGGCGGAGATTGCTCAAAGCAAGATTGAGATCATTCGAGCCTTCCTCTTGGAAAGATTCGGGGCAGGTTTCGGCTTCGAGGACGAACCGCGAGCCCTGGAGTCCGTCGTGGCCAAGGTCGATCTCAGCCAAGGAGGCCGAGGCGTGTCAAACGTGTTGGAACCGAAGCTGGTCGATCCGCTCGCGGAGTGGATCTTCAACAACAAACAAAGGCTGTCTCCCGGACGGAAGATTCAAATCGTCCTGCGCAAAGCTAAGGACTTGGTCTTTGATTTCGATTTGGTTTGAACATGGCGCTCCTCAATATTGCCGATTACGTTGAGTGCACCGAGTCGGAAGGGCCCGGACGCCGGTTCGCCCTTTGGCTGCAAGGCTGCCCGATCCGTTGCCCCGGTTGCTGCAATGAACACTTGTTTGGATACGAGCCCAAGCTCGTCCTGACGCCGGAAGAGTTTTTTGTCCGAGTCCGCTCTGCGCAGCAGGCTCACAACCTCGAAGGAATCACCGCGCTGGGAGGGGAACCGCTGATTCAAGCCAAAGGCCTTTCCATTCTAGCCCGCCTTTGTCGAGAAGACCGCCTCTCCGTAATGATCTTTACCGGCTTCACCCTGGAGTATCTGGAGCGATCGGAACTGCCGGGGACGGCGGACTTATTGAAGCACTGCGACCTGCTCGTGGACGGTCCATTCCGCCAAGACTTGCCGGAAACCAACCGCAATTGGGTGGGCTCGAGCAACCAACGGTTTCATTACTTGTCCGACCGCTACTCCTCGGAGATCGAAACCGATCCTGCCTACGCCAATCGAATCGAATTCCGCATTCACAAAGGAAAGATCAAGATCCATGGCTTTCCATTCGAGTCAGACCTGCGCGGGATTTCGGCGACCACGGCCCGTCCCGTTAGCGAACCCGTACCGGCATGTAATAACTGTTCTCGTTGAGTTTTAGTGCAAGCCCGTCCACCCGAGAAACCATTCGTTGCGCCAGCTCCAAGGTTACGGCGGCCGGAGATCGGTAGTCTTTTCCCTCTTCTTTCACCCAAACTTCCACGGCATGGGGAAGCCCTAACTGACCGGCGGCAGAGTAGAAAGGCCATAACTCTTGGAATTTTTGCAGTCCTCCGTCTGCCATGGCTAACGTCTGCACGAAGTCAGGCTCCCTTCGTTCATCCCTGCCCGGAACCCGAAAGAGGCTTACGTAGCCTGAAGGATGAACTCCGTACAGATAGGAGCCACGGCTGCCCGGCGCCTCCTTCGGAGGAACCAGGATGGTCGAACCATCCGGCGCTCGAATCGGCTCAGGGTCTGGGACCGGCAAGTGGACTTGCCTATATTCAATCTGGTTCCGAACCGGAAGCCGGTCGATTTCAAGCTCCAAATTCGGTGAACCGCCTTCAGTGTCTTTCCAATTCACATCGACTTTTTTGATTCGCAAATGAACCACCTCACCGAATGCGAATGCGCGGTAGTTCTTAAATCTTTCGGTTTGTTGTTACTGCCGAGTCGTCATTTTCGGAAAGCCGATCGCATTGCCAAGAAAACTGGAAGCTGGCACCAGACTATCCTCTTTGCAATTCTCTACACAATCGAATGTCGGCCGAGCGCCGCTGCGCCTGACTCAGTTGGTCGCGCCATGAAACGAAAGCGCTCTTCGGCAAGGAATCAAAGCATGTTTCGTTCGACGATGTGAAAAAGCTCGATGACATCGAGATTCTGCGCACGGTCGCGGAGTACCGCGTCCTGACCGTCGAACAGCTCGCGGAGTTGCTGTTCGCCTCCGCACAGATGGCGCGCCGGCGCCTCCGGGAAATGGGCAGCCGGAGTTTGATTGCGCGAAGCGCCGGACGAATTTCCGGCCTGCGGGGTCGGCCCCAGGCCTTGGTGTGGCTCGGTGCGGAAGGCCGAATGCAGCTAAAGGCAACTGCGAACGTTTCCGTGGACCCGAAGAAACTGGAGCAACCGGGATTGGTTGAGCACCAGATTCTGTGCAATTGGTTTCGCATCCTTCTTTTGAGACGTGAGACAAACTTCCCGGTTCTAACAACAAGTTTCATTTCGTCATCCTCCCCCTTCTCAGTGGATGAACAGGGTAACTCGCTTCTGCGCAATTCTGTTCCGGTGAAACCGCGCGATAGCCTGGAGCAGCTTTTTATTCCGGATGGAGCATTCACCCTGGTCAGCCAGCACCATCACAAGGGCCTGCTGTTTTTTCTGGAAGTGGACCTGGGAACGGAAGCCCTGGCCAACGGCAAAGGGACGGACGTTCGCCAGAAACTCATCAACTACCGGACGTTTCTCGGCACCAAACGATACAAGCGGTACGAAACTCTGCTCAAAGCCTCGTTCCGGGGCTTCCGTCTCCTGTTCCTGACCCACTCCACGCAGCGAAGGTCGCAACTCTGTCGTCTGGTCCGGGAATTGGCTCCATTGGATTTCATCTGGGTTGGCGACCAGGCAAGGATGTTCGAGGAAGGCTTGGCCGGCAATATCTGGGCGGTCGGCGGTCGCGACCATGAACCTCCCCAGTCCATTCTTGGCTCCATGGCAGCAGTCAAATCGTAACCTTTCATGACTAATGACACTCAGCCTTATCTGGTTATCCTGAGCAGGCGGGCAAACCGCTGCCAATTCTACAGCCTCCACGTGTTGCTGCAACTGATCGTGGAAAAGTCAGACCGGGATTCGCTGACTGAATTCCATGACCGCCGGACGATCTTCGAATACCTGGACGGAGCGCGTTTGCTCTTTGCCGACTACGTGGCCAAACTCTGCGAAGCGGCGACCGTGCGCTTTGGTGGCACTGTGGGCCAGGAAGCTTACGACCTCACGATTGACAAGTTTTCGCGGCTGCCGGAAGCAGGCAAGGACGGCATTGATTGCCGGAATTACTTTCAAGCGGCTCTGACATTGCTCCTGAAGCAGCCGGTTTCTTCTGAGCTTCAGAAGGAGAAGATTCTGGGGGGGCTTGTTCAACGCCTTGTCTATCGCCATTTCGAGCTCTCCCTGAAGGAGCGCCAGCGCAATTCCGCCATGACCCGTTATGAGTGGCAGCTTCCAGAGGGCTCGCTCACCGTCCTCATGCCAAGAACGCTGACCGGAAAGGAGCGGAAGGAATGGCTGCACTCCAACGTTGCCGATCGTGATCCGCGCCGGCCTGGCGAGAAGGAACGCGTTCAAATGATCATCGATGAATCCTTCCGCCAAACCGAAGTCGTTTGTGAGGAGGTTTCAACAGAAATGGTGCTCCGTGAGTCTGACCTGCCGTGGTTTGCCTCGAATTCGCTCCAAGTCCATGGGCTGGCCGAGACTGTGGCGACAGAAAAGGTCGACCGCATTTTGGATCAACGGCCTGCGATTCAGGAATTGGGGCCAAGCAAATTGAGGGCTTTGGTGCTGCGGATATTCGAGGACATTTGCCACGGAGATTACCACGATGGCGAACTGGCTCGCGAATTTGGGCTGAGCAAGGCCACGTTTTCCCGGTTTGCCGGGAGCCAGTGGGACCAGACCATACCTGATCTCTGGCGAAACCTAGCGGCACAGATTCTTGCGAGGGACGAGGGATTTGCGGAAGTGGCCAGAGAGCTTGGTCTGTGGAAGCGGGTGAGACAGGTTGCGGGCGCAAGAAGAGGAGCACAATGAGCGACGAGCTATCCTTCATCTCCAGTCTGGCGAAGGCTTTTGACCAGCGCGGCCGAGAGCCGATCAAAAGGGCGGTGAACGAGATTTTGAAGGAGGATTCAGAAAGAACTGGCGGCATTCCCCAGTTTCATCAGTTCATGGCCGTCATTTCTTCCCAGATCGAATGTGAAATTCTGCTTTTTCGAGAGGAAGCGCTGATCGCATCGCTGAGCCTGCTGAGTGGCCGTGACACCGCAACCGGCCTTCGCCCTGGCACCTACACCCTTATGCTTTCCACAGGCAGGGTGCTCTGGCAGGGAGAGCTTTCGCAGGAACAAGTTCTCTGGGATAAAGCCTTCCCCGACGAATCGCTTCCACTTGCCGCAGACACCGGCACTGATCAGGACCATTCCACGGTGCGGCAATCCTTGCTTGACGGTGAAATCTTGATGTCTGTCTGCCCGGGGCTCGGGGCAGGCAGCGTTCAAATCGAACGAGCCAATTCTGTTTAGCGACAGATGACCAGCCAAACAGCCAGAGCCAAAACGGTTCTCGTCTTCGGTGGAGGGGATGAGGCCACATCGGTCATTACCGACTTGATCGTGGAGGCTAGTACCATAGTCCGCCGATCGCGCATGCGTTTTTGTGGAGAAGTCTCATTCGAACCCAATCTCAAAGCCCATGGCCGCCGAGTTTTGCTCCCATTAGTGGATCAGATTTGTGATTTGCTCGGGCTTGAACACCGTTACTTCACAATTTCCGCGGTCAACCTTGGAGCTGCTTCCTGCAGAGATCGAGGAATAAGCATCGGTGGCTTTTCCGCAGATGCACCTCTCTTTTGTGCGATGTTTGCAGCCTGCTGCTCCCTCGATATCCCCACAAGCGTAGTTGCGACCGGGCACATTGCGTCGCGCGAGGGCGACCTCCGTTTCGTTCGAAATCTTGCCGCGAAGCTCCATGCGGCCGTTAAAGACGAGAACGTCACGCGATTCATTTATCCGGATCACAAGGCCGATGATTCATTGGCGAATCTGGCGCCCGAAGAGTTTGAGGAGATCGAACCGGTGATACGGGGGGCGCATCACGACCTCGCCACGGTCGCGGTGCGGAACATTGTGGAACTCGTCAAGAATGTCTTTAGCGAGCAGAGCATTATTCGTGGCAGCCTGGGGGTCGGTTTTTTCGACTTCCCACTGACTATGCCAAGAGTTATCAATGCCGCGCACAGCGTCGCTTTTTCCTTGGCAGGAGATGGGGCAAACCGCTTCTTCCGGTGCCTTCACCGAGCGCTGCTTGACGGTAACTCATCCTTAGCCGGAACGCTGCTGAACGAGTTCCTGGATTTCCACTTCCGCAAGAGTTGTTACCCGCACCAGTTCGGGGAGCGCCTCGACCAACTCCTGGCTTCGATTCCTCCGGCAACCTTGCGCTTGAGAATTGAGTTCCCTTTGGTGTCTGAGGAAGGGTGCGATCGATTCAAGCCATTCATCACGGAAGCCGAGAAGGACGACTTTGAGCTTCTGAAAAAGGCCGTCTCGAAAGACCGCGGTACCGCCATTTCAAGCGCCTCCATTTACAATCGTGACACAACCAAGGCGGCTCAACCTCATTCCCAGGCGGACGAGAGTGCTAGGATCACGCTCGATTTTCTGCTGGCAGAGTTGGATGAGCCAAGCCTGGCGCGGAAAATCGACCTGCCTTTGGATAACGCCCGAGCTTCCTATAGGATGGGCTCCACCATCGTCACAGGGAACGGGGCGTTTCTTGAAATCGTGACGGCGTTTTTACTGCATGTTCTCTCCCACACGAACGCCTTGAGAAGACCAGTTCAACCGGAGGCTGCGCGGGCCCAGGCCCTCGACTTGCTGCAAAGGACATTCGCCAAAACAGGCGGATACGCGGAGGCTCTGGCGATTGCGACCTCCGGCACCCAAGGCGGGTTACGTGCAGTTCTCGATTCAGCGACCGAGCAATTGAAGCATGAGAAACGCCAGGCTTACGCGCTGTACCTTCTGGATAAGGCGATTGACCCCACGGATTGGCCTTGCCGCGTGGCCTTCATGAGAGCGTTCTTCAACCGATTCAGAAACTCGCTGCCGCTGGAATTCCAGCAGGCTTCCCCGGAGCGTTTTGCCAACCGCTACCGGGAAGTTGTCGCCGGCTTTATTCAAAATTCACTTCCCGTGAAACGACTGGTCCACGCCCGATGAGGAGAAAAAGCTATGAGTTTGATCCGTGACATTCTCGACGCGCTGGACGAGCGCACCATCGCCGAACAAGTGGGCCGGACACACGACGAAGCGAGAATGGGTTTTGCGCTGGCCGGCAACACGGTGGATTCATTCCCGGCTTTTTCCCGGCTGATTGGCGAGTACTACAATCATCACTTCACCCGCTGCGTGAGCCGGGGCGGTCGCTTGTCTGCATCCGAAGCCGAGCAACGGGCCAAGGAGATCCTGGAAAAGAACTACCGGAAACAGGGCGGGGACATCGTCATGGCGTTCAACGATGCCCATGATGGCACCAACGGCGGATTACGCGTCATCCTGGACCAGATCGCAGAAGACCTAAAGACAGAGGCTGTTGAGCGCTATATCCGATCGGTCTTCGACCGTTATGTCCTGCCCAATTCCTGGAAAGACCAGGTGGATGTGGTTCGTGAGTTCATGGCCCAAAGCGGGTTCCTCTTGGGCCGATCGATTGACGCGGCGACTCCAGAGAGGTATGCAAGGGACCACCAGACGCTGATCCGGGCGTACGTCGATGGTTTGCGCCAAACCTCGCGCGTCTTTCGCCGCTTATGATTCATGAGAAAAGAGCTGGCAGACTTGCTGCAAGACTTGGTCCAAAGGCACAGGAGGGTCGAACGGCAAATTGACGAGCGCTTCAATCAATTCAAGATGCCGGCCTCCAACCGGATCACCGATTACGTCGAATTCCAGGAAATCGTGACACGATTCTTTTGGCAGCTCTATCGCCCGGAAGTGGATATCCGAGCGCATTGGGGCGAAGACCATGAATTCCTCGGCGCTCAGGCGTTTCAGTTATTGCAGAGAGCCTATGGTCCCAGCGCCATGGACCGGGCTTTCGATCTGGCACGAAGTGGTGCGGAAGGAGGGACGTTGGAAGTGCTGAGGAAACTGGCCGGCCTCGTGCAAGAGCTTTTTCTTGAAAACCAAGCGGCGGGATTGGTGGATCGGTATTGGACCGTAAGCTCCGCCGAGCGACTGACGGAGGATGCCAAGGCGTACCTTGAGCGCTTCCAAGATATTCTGCCCGGCGATCTGACCGAGGGAAGTGGCGCGGCAATTCGAGCGAATTTTCGAAAGGTTCTCCTTGAACATCCCAAGCTGATTCTTCGCTTGCAACGGATCGGCCGCTGCTGAATGCGTTTCTTTGCCTCGCGGCCTAAACGCATAAAAAGGCTTTCGCTAAACCGGGCGCTCAAGTCTCATTTTAAGCGTTTCCCTCTTCGAGGTCGGCACGCTCGCCGGCAGAATCCCCGACCTGGATTTCCGGCCCGATAAGCGCGGCGACCAAGTGATTCGAATCGTCCCGCCCGACCTCTCGCCGGTCCCATGGACCGATGCGAATTGGCTCCGCATGCTCCCTGCGGTCGCGGTTCCCGCCGCATGTTCCCAGACACCCGCCTTATAGGCTTTTGGGTGCAGCAACAATGTATCCGTCCGGGACATGAGAATTCTGACGGTCCCGGCCGGGCACCGCAAAAGCGTATAAGGCGGCTCTGATTACAGCAACGGGAACGTGTCTGTTCCGCCACGATCCGACTTGTTTTGGCCGGGAAACTCAACCTTTGCCTCTGATTGATTCATGAGTTTCATGGACGATGAAACTCATAGTTTGTTCCCGCCCAAAACGTCATGACTACCGTCATGACCTCTTCCAGGTTTGTGGCACTGACAGACACTTCCAAAACTAAGTCCCCGCCTTTCGCTTCTTTCGGCGAAAGCCGGAGGTGCCACATGGGCTACTACAGTTATTTGGGAATTGAGTTGCAAGTGAAGGAGGGTTTGGAGGTTGAATTTCTTGAAGCGCTGGCCAAGCAGCGAAGGCATTGCGAGGAAAACGACCTCCGTGACGGAGTGCTTCTCGACGAACTTCGTCTCGTCGGACGCGAGCTTACGTACGATGATTTCTGGTGCAAATGGGGTGACGGCTTGGAGTTTGCCAGGTTCCTGGCACCATTTGTGGAGACTGGGAATTTGCGGTTCGAAGGCGAAGACGGGGAGCGATGGGGCTACCATTTCGATGGCAATGGGAACGTGTTTGCCTTGCGCTGGAGAGAAGAGTTCTCCGAGCAGCCGATCATCCGGGCGGAATCTGCGCGTATTCGGGCAAAGCCTTTCCGGGCCTTCCACTGCGGCAGCGGCCGCTTGAAAGCCGTCGGCAAAGCCATGCAGTGAAAGCAAAGAAGGACATCCGAGGCAAGGAGGTGCCGAAAATGAACAAAAAGCGAATCAAGGAGACAATTCTCCGCATCTACACCCAGCCATGCTTTCCTTTTACCGTTTTTGACGTGGAAGAGGACCTCCAAGTGATTCTGGCACATTACGGAGTTCGCGAGGAATTCGGCTTGGACGAGGAATTTGCGCTCAAAAAAGCGCTGCTCCCTCTTGCGCTCGACGCCACGACTAATGAACGCCGGCGGAAACGAGCGAAGAGCGCAAACTCGTAAAATTCTCGGCAACGCCTGAAACAGTTGCCTCGGTTCCGCCGCTTCTTCTACGGAAAGACCGATGGCTATCGAGGACGTCATCATCGCCCGCGCGCAGCCCTTCGTACTGACCTCAAAGATTCAGGCGCTTATCGGAAACGAGGTCCGAAAAGGGTGCGCGGCTGATTTGTCGCAGTTTCCCGTCCGCCTCGAAGCGGACTTCTGCCCGATCGGTTCCCTTGGCAGCGGCAATTCTCGGCCCAGTGCTTCCCTCGCCGTGCCGGAACAGGACCTGGATTGGCCCAAATGGCGCAGGTTTCGGGTCTGGATCTCTCCGGAAGAGCCCTTCAACTGGACTCGTTCCGAGCGGTTCCTCAAGCAACTGAGCTTGCTGCTCTACCGCGTGGGCTTTGAGATTGCGGGGAACCGCCACCGGATTGAAGTCACTTGCCTCTGCCACCAGGCGGACATTCCAGTTATCCAAACAGCGTTTGCCAGCGAGTTTGCGCACTCTCGGCTCATGCCGGCAACCGAGCCGATGATCACCGGCTTAAGCCGCGAAGCCCTCCACTTCCACGACTTTTATCCTGATCCCCCGTATTCTCATCTCCTGACCACTTCTGAGGAACTCCACACTTCGACTTTGGAGCCGTTGCTCTGTGCCCTCAATGACGTTCGTGAGCCGGCCACTGGGTTTTATCAATGTTTGTTTCAGCCCGTGGCCGCCGACCATTCCTGGCACCGGAATGTCGAAGCTTTGCACGACCTTGAATATGGAATGAAGCTCCTGTCCGGGTTTTCCAGCCCATCCCAATACCCGCAGCAGTCGCCCTCAGGAGATCTCCGGGGCACGGCTCTGGACGTGGACCGAAAGGCCCATAGCGACAAACCGTTCTTTGCCGCTGCCGTCCGAATCGGAATTGCCGGAGAAGACCGCTTCGCAAGCTTCTATCTCCGCTCTCTGGCAACGTGCATGGGCCTGTTTCTCCACGGAAGCAAGCCGCTGCGGCGCCTGTCGTCTGAAGAGTACCGAAAACATTTCACTTTAGCCCGGCAGCAGGAGATGATTCTCAAGGGACTGACCTTTCGACCCGGGTTCCTTCTCAACTCCCATGAATTGACAGGCTTGGTTCATCTCTTCTCAACCCGTATTCTTGAGGAGCGGCAATTACCCCTGGAAACACTGGAAACGCTTCCTGTCCGCAACACCTGCATCACCCGGGGTACGGTCATTGGCGCCTCTCAATTCGGCGATACCAAGCAAAACGTGTGCATTCCCCCCGACGTCCGGGAACGAGCGACCCACCTTGTGGCGTCGGCTGGCATGGGAAAAACCACGGTAATGATAAACATGTTCCTTCAGGACATTCAGGAAGGCAAAGGCGCGGTGTTCATCGACGCCCACGGCGACGCGGTCAAGCATCTCCTCACCCTCATCCCCGAGGAGAGCATTGACCGCTGCATCTACTTTGATCCGGGCGACCCTGTCTGGATTCCTTGCTGGAACCCTCTCCACGTTCCGGCCGGGGTAAATCCTTACCGGATGACCGATGATCTTCTGTCGGCTCTGGAGAGAGTTTCAACCGACTGGGGCGATCGCCTGGCCCACGTCCTGCGAAACGGCCTGATTGGCCTTTCCTACCTGAAAAGCGCTACGTTGCTCGACCTGTACAATCTGGTCCGGCAGAAAAGCGCCGAGAGCGAGGTGCTTCGCAATCAAATCGTCAAGCTGGCGGTCGACGATCCGGTGCGCAAATTCTGGGAGCGGGATTTCCTAAAGGACTATCGGGAAGCGGACCTGGCCTCCCCAAAACATAAACTGCACAAGCTGCTGGCCGGCGGCAGCATTTCTCTGATGCTCTCCCAACCGGAGAGCGCAATCCAGCTTCGGCCTATCATGGACGAAGGAAGGATTCTGCTGGTGGATTTGTCCACGATCGGCAGTGAAGCGCGGGAAGTGCTGGGCTCGCTCGTTCTCACTCTGTTCATGATGGCGGCGGTTAGCCGGAGCGACCAGGATGTCCGAGACCGCAAGCCGTTCTCCATTTTCGCCGATGAGGCTCATCTGTTCGTCTCGGGCGATGCCATCGAGAACATCGTCGCGCAGGCCAGAAAATTCCGCATCAGCCTTTCGGTGGCTCATCAATACCTGAAGCAATTCAAAGAGGCGCAGGTGGACGCCCTCTCCACGGTGGGCACCACGATTCTAGGCCGGCTCGACCGCCGCGACAGCCAGTATTTCACCAAGGACTTGCAGGACCTGGTAAAGGCCAGAGAGCTGGTTGCGTTGCAGCCGCACGAAATGATCGCTCGGATCGGCACCGACGTTGTGCGCTTTCATACCATTCCTACGGCGGCTCAATCCAACGATCAGACTGCCCAACGGATCATCGAGAATTCCCGGCGCCTTTACTGCAAACCCGCAGACGAGGTCCGGCGCTTGATCGAAGAGCGTTCCGGCCGAAGGCAGGAGTCGGTTAGTTCAGCAAGCTCGGACATGGAGGCGTTTCATTTCTCTGCCGAGGATCTGGCCTATGATGAGTTCTGAGACGCAGACAAAGGTCGAGGCGTTGCTCGCCGCCTTGAATGAGGAGGCGCTTTTCAGGCAGATCGATGAACCCATCAAGCGCGCCAGAGAACTGTTCCGATGGCAGGAGCCCCGGCAACGGACCCACTGGGTGTTCATGGAATTGCTGATCGGGTTGGTTGAATTCCTGTCCCCCAAGGGAACTCGCCAATCCCAAACCCCGGCGGATGCCTACGCCAAGGCGATCCGGCTCCTCGATCAACAGTGCAGCCGCGGGAAAGGTCGGGGCTCTGAGGAAGCGCTCCTGGACTTCCTTGGGCTCAGGGAAGGGGCTGTTGAGATAATCGTCGAGTGCATCGCCCAGGCGTTGGCCAACGAACAAAGGCAGCGGGTCGTCCAGGAGATTCTGACGGCCCATCTTCCGGTCGATTGGGAGGCGCGGTGTGAAGTTGTCGAGACTTTCCTGAGTATTTGTCGCGAAGTTTTGCCACCCGAGGTGATGAATTGTTCTCCGGCTCAAATCACTGATTGTGTCGAGAGCCTGATTCTAACGATTGCGCAGTCACAGTCCTCTTTGGGGCAAATGCTCGCCGCTCGGTAACTACTGGACGGAACACTCGGAAAACTCGCAAGCCTCTGAAATTGCTCACCCTGTTCTGCCGCTTTGCTGGTTGAAGGAACAATATGAATCCTTAGCGAGACCATATCGGTATGGACCAACAAGCGATCTTCAATTTCGTTCGTTTGCCCGCGCGTCTGGACACACGGCAAGCAGCCCAGGTGCTCGGCTTCAATGAGCATGACATTCCGATCTTGATCCGGGCCAAACTCCTGAAATGCCTCGGCCAGGCGGCTCCGAATGCGCCCAAATATTTTGCCTCTTGCGAGGTTCAAGAACTTGCCGCTGATCCAGACTGGCTGCACAAGGCGACGAAAGCCATTTCGAGTCACTGGCGGGAAAAGAATGAGCGCAGGCTGCTCGCCAAGACCTAAGTGATTTCGCCGCCAGATTTAAGAAGACCGGTTGTTTTGGGAAAGATTCAAGGGAACCGCTTTTCGGAGAGTGATATGGGACTTGAGAGAAAGATTAGGCAATTTGTGGAAAACAAAGAGTTGCGCTTCTCTAAAGTCCGGTTCCGCTCCAAGAGACCGCTTGAACGAGCCTGGGTCAACAAACCCTACGCCTATCTGGAAATTCTGCCGTATATCGAAAAGTTCAAGAATTACGGCGTGCTCTGTGGCCATGGCGGCCTGGCTGTTCCAGACGCAGATTCGCCCGAGCTGGAGGCGGTGATTGAAAGCGCTCTTCCCGAAACCTTCACGGTTCAGACCGGGGGAGGGGGCAAGCACTATTACTTCATCTGCCGGGAGCTTCATAGGCGAATCGTGTTGGAAAGAGATGGCGAACATCTCGGGGAGGTGCAGAGTTTTGGGCAGCAAGTCATCGGCCCAGGAAGCGTTCACCCAAACGGAAATCTTTATGCCGTGGTCAAGGATTTGCCCATTCTCGAAATCAGCTACGCGCAATTAGGCGCCGCGCTCAATCCCTTCATCCGAAAGCCAAGGAAGCATCGATACTCTCCTCCTCCCGACTTCGAGTCTCGCGCGTTTTGTGGACCGACCTCCATTCCGATCAGGCGCGTCATGGACATCTCGGCATTCAAGCACGCGGCGAACGGAGAACTCTATGGCCCCAATCCATGGCACGGGTCGACGACCGGGATGAACACCTGGTGTGAACGGCGGCGTGAAAACGGGGGAAAACCGCCGGTTTGAAATTATTGTTTCTTCCACCGTATGAAATGAAAAGCCGCCACGGTAAAGCGGCGGTTGGGTTTTGGGGTTCGTGCCCGGTTATTCTTTGGCGTCGTCCT
>JACQWK010000242.1 GCA_016209525.1 Verrucomicrobiota bacterium | reverse complement strand
GCGCGGCGGGGTATTCGGAAATGCTGACGCATCGCTTTATGACGCCAGACCGTGAAGTGCAACAAACGCTCTTCGCCAACGGGATAATTGTGACCGTGAATTTCGGCCAGGCGCCATACCAGCTCACCTCAGCTCGGGCCATCCCGCCGCTGGGTTTCCATGTCATCGGCCTGCCTAAGGGTGAGGAGCCGACGCCTGGGGCAGAGCGGTGACGGGCAACATCACCGCCCAGCGCTTGGGCCGGATCTGGAGGCGATGCCGCTAGCGAGAATTGCACACATTTGCTTCGGTAAATTGACACAGCCAACGAGCAGCCCAAGGCCAGAGAATTGCAGCTACTTGGGAAGGGAATAACCATCACAGAATGGTTCAGTTTAGCTCGGCAAAACTCGGCAATTTAAGTTAGCGCCATCGTCTGGAGGTCCGCCGCCGTCCACTTCCGACGTTTCGCCCCAAAATCGCGCTGGTTGTTCCGACAGCTCCAGGTGGAAGCAGGTGACGAAGTTCGTGTCAGCGTAGGGCCTCATCCACCCGCCAGGAGTTTGCCCACTATACGGGTTTGCTTGGCCGGGATCCTTTTGAGGAAGTTTTGGGACCCGCGCGCCAAATGACGCCTGGCGAAATCCGTGGGCAGGCGCATTCGATCCCATGCGGCGTCTTTTGGTGGCGCCTCAGATCTTCGTCGTGGATTCCACGAGTTGGATTTCCTCCTCGGTGAGGCCATAGAGACGATAGACGATCTGGTCGATCAGCCGGTCGGTGAAGGCGATCTGAGGTTCCAACGCCAGCACTGCGGACCGAGCCTCCCCGAGGCGGGAGCGGAGCTTCTTCTCAGCGGCCTCGTTCAGGTCCACCTTGGCCGCCGCAAGCGCCTTAGCATTCCGGCGCAGGTGGGCGAAGAAGCCGGCAGTGTCCAACGTCCAGAACTCGTCGAGCCGCGTCTTCGGATTGAGGACGCGGGCGTCAATGCCGTGGAAATCCTTCAGGTCGGTCAGGAACTGGCGGGCGGTGGAGCGCTTTACCCGATTGAGCGCCATCATCCGGTCGGCCAGAAAAGCCAACAGGTCATGGACGACATCGGCCCGTTCTGGTTTGGCGGCCAGTTGCTCCACAACGAAGTCCTGCACAGTTTCGTTGCTTTCAGCTTTCAGGTCACGCCGGTATAGCTCCTGAGCTTTGGCAAACAAGGCGGTGCGCTTGGCGGGTGTGGTGCAAAACTCCAGATGGCGAATGGGAAACTGCTTCGCGTCTTTGATGAGCACTTTCTGAAATCGCTGGAGCGCCACGTCCAAAAAAGCCCGTCGATGGTAGAAGCTGATCAGCCGCGAATTCAGGAGCGCCAAGACAAACTTCAAATCGGTTCCTCGCCTGGCCAGCAGGTTGAACTGGTTCTGGGTGTTGTAGAGCTCTTCGTCGGTCCAGCCCGCGAGAATTCGAAGCGAACTCCAGTCGATGATTTGCTGAACCAAGATGCGTGATTGAGTGAAGAACCGCCTTTCTCGTGGGGCGGCCAGCCAGTCGCCGTACTTGATCCATTCCTCTCCGTTCCACTCGACTTCGAATCGTTTGACGTCTCCGCTGACGAGGAGCCGCTCGCAGGTTTTGTCCAATTTGGATCGGGCATGAAAGACTCTGCCCTTGATTTGCTCTTCGGTGTGGCCAGTGTATTTGTCGTACGGCGTGAGGCCAAGGCAGAACTCACAGAGCTGCTCCAGCGGTTGCGAAACCCGCACCACCCGATTCAACAAATCTTCGTCTCCTTCCCCAAGGGTGATTTCAGCGCTCGGACGCGCGAGCCATTTCTCCTGCAAAACGTCGAATGCTTTTGCAGCCGTTTCCCGTGCTACCTTCGGGATCCGGCCGAAGCCTTCATAAATCAGACACTCGGTTGCTCTCCCTGCCGGCCCTTGGCCTTTGCCGATAATCACGATGCACGTGTCCACTTTGACGTCACCGGCAGCCTTGCCGAAAAGCTCGTTGGGCAGTCGCACGACAGCCTTGAGCCATTCGTGTTCCAGCACAAGTTTCCGCAGCGTGCCATACGAAACTTGCGTGAGAAACGCGGTCGGAACGATCACGCCAATCTGTCCACCAGCTTTCCTCGCAATGCCCAGTTCTTGGTCGAGAAATGCGGCGAATACGTTGATCCTCTGACGCGCCGTCTGAAACACGTCGAAAATGTATTTCACGATCTGCGCCTCCAATCCCTTGATGTCCACGTAAGGAGGATTCCCGATCACAGCATCGAAACCCGGCGCGTTTTTGGGCGAGCCGTGATCGTCGAAGAAGACGTCCGGAAATTCCAGTTCCCAGTGGAAATACGGCTTGTCGAACTCCTTGACATAGTAACGACCGCCTGACTCGCGCAATTGGCCAGCGTTGACTTGGGCCTCCAGCAGAATTTTCCTGGCGGCGGCCAGATACGCTGCTTCAGTTAGCGGCCCGTCGAAAAAGGTGTTCGTCCACAGATTTGCCACTTCTTTGTAGGCCGCGAGGCGCGGGAGAATTTCTGCCTGCCAGCGCCGCTCCTTGGCCTTCACCGAGTCCACGTCTCGGCTAGCCTCGCCTTCAATCGCGTGGATTTCCCGGATCGTTTCGGCCACCGCGCGCATGAAGTCCGGGCCGAACGTGAACCGCATCTGCTTCGTGTCCGCGCGTTCTTTCCTCTGCGGCAGGCTGCCAAGCTGGTCGAGCCGCGCGCCGATAAGCGAGTTGCCGCAGCGGAGGTGATGGTCGAGGAAGTTGAGCGGCTGGTCGCTGGCGATGCACGTGAGCCAGAGCGAGAGCTTGGCAAGCTCGACGGCCAGCGGGTTGAGGTCCACGCCGTAGATGCACGCTTCGACCACTCGTCGCCGCCAGTAACCGATTTCGTCCCCGTCCTTCGACTTCTCCGAAAGCCGCCGGGTTGTGGGATGAAAGACGATGTGCTCCGCCAATTGGATCGTGGCTTCGACGAGGAAATGGCCCGACCCCATCGCGGGATCGCAGACGTTCAGGGCCAAGATCGCGTTGGCGAAGCAATTCTCCTGGCCGGCTTTGACTTCCGGTCGCTGCTCGATTTCCGCCAGCAACGGTGCGAGCGTCTGCTCGACGATGTATTTGACGATGTAGTCGGGCGTGTAGTAAGTGCCGGTGGCCTTGCGTTCCGCCTTGTCGGTGCGGAGTTCAAGCTGGCTGGCGGCGTTGCGGACGAAATGATATTCGAGCAGGCCCTCGTAAATTGAGCCGAGTTGCTGGACGCGCAGGTCGCCGAAATCCACGGTGTGGACGGGCAGGGCCGGCTCGTTCGGGCGCGGGGGCGGGTCAAACATCAGCCCACGCAGCACGTTGGCAAGGTCGGCGTCAGCGATCTTCCACATCTCCAGTGCGGGATGGGCGGCGGGATCGAAGAGGCCGCCATTATAGCGCGGCACGGTGTACTCATCGTTCTTGGCCTTTTCCGTGCCGTTGACGAGGTGGAACAATTCCCGCAAGTCCTCGCCCAAGCGCGTGCGCGTGCGGCTGTCATAGCCGATGAAGCTCTCCAGATCCGGCTTGAGGTGCTCCAGCGAAAGCTCCTTGTAGTAGCGGCGGGTCCGCGGCTCGACCGGCAGCAGGATGCGGCCCTCCGCGTAAAGGATGAACAGGAGGCGGTAAAGGTAGATGAGGCAGTTCTCGTAAAGGAGACGATGGCCCTCGGGCGTGTCCGGGATCTGATTGTCCGGGCGGGAGGCGAAGCCGTTAGCCAGGTCAGTGAGGATGGTGAAAACGCGCTGGCGGAGGTCTTCCTCCAACTTGGCTTGGGCGCTGAGGGCTTGCTCGCGCACTTGGTCGAGGCGGCAGCGGCCTTGCGTGTCGCGCTGGAAGGCGGAAGCGGAGAAGAGAGCGAGGAAGGCTTTGAAGTTCTCCAGCGACTGGATGGCTACCTCGAAATTGAGCGCAAAATACTCGTGCGGCTTCGCGTCTCGGCAGTAGAGCCGCCATTCGTTGCCGTTCGTTAACACGCCCCAAGCGAGCACCTGCGCGGCTTGGAGATAGTCGCGGATTTGCTGGTGCGGGTAGCGCTGCTGATGGCGGCTGAGTTGCAAGAGCGGATGGTGGTGCTTCTTCGCTTCTAAGATGCCGACCGCGGCGCGGTAACGCTGGGCAGCGTCCTTTTCCAGCGCGGCTTCCTTATCAGCGGCAGTGGCGAAGAGGATATAGTCCGGCTCGGCATCCTGGTCGGGGAGACGCAAGTTGTCCGTCCACGCGAATCCGAGCATTGGCAGAACGTGATCGAGCAGTTCCTGCCGTGTGAACGCCTCGTTGCTCTTGGCGAGGGCGAGATAGCGTTTGTTGTAGAGATCGCGGCAGAGTTCCCAGACCGGGCGGGCTGCATCGTCCGTGGGCCACCAGTCATTCTTCGCGAGGCGGGCCTTGAGGGAATGGTCGGAGAACAGCCCTTCGGTCTGCCAGAGCTTGCGGACTTCTGGCAGATTCAGAAGTTCCGGGTGGTCGGTGAGTTGTTTTCGCTTGGCCACGGCAGACTAGGCAGTAAAGGTTTTGTCGGCAGTCAGGTGCTCAAGGGACTTCGCGATCCGCCCCGCGGAGCAGGAGGGCTGGCAGGCTGGTTTTGATTTCTTCGCGACATCAACCCGGAAGATTAGTTCGATCGCGGGGCTCAGGAATGAAAGTGGAGTGGCCATTTGAGAAGGCATTGAAAGGCCAAGTCCATCCCGACTGGGCCGCAGAACAATCTGATCATTGGAACCGGAGTTTCCGTCATCGCGCGAGATCATAAATGCCCCAGTCCATGACGCAATACTCGGTTGTTCGCCATTTTGGTCCATCACTTGGTCAAGGGCATGCACGACCTTGGTCGCAGCGGCTACTTGCGCACGCACCGCGAGATTGTCGGCGTATTCACCCTGGCCCGACCGCCGGAAGAGATTCGGCTGGGAGAGATTGTGTACCTCGGCGAAAAAACTGAGACCGTGATCGACTGTATGGATAAGCCGAACCGCCCGTGCCAGATCTTTCCGGCCTGTCGCTTGAAAGGCGTGCTGGACGAAGCGGCGGCAGCGTTTTTTGAGGTGCTCGACCGCTACACGCTGGCTGATCTCGTGAAACAACCGGCCAAAATGAAAGCGGTGCTCGGGATGTGAAAGATGGCAAGCACGCCGCTTTCGTTGGTTGACATCTGAGGGCACTCGCTTCAGTTTTCACCTGTTTATCTCTCTGGGTGCACGAGTGTGCATCACGCAGTGAACGTTCGCTGCTCTGGAAAAGAGAAATCACCAAGGATCGGTAGGGATAAGGGTGATTTTCACCGACAACAGATTGGTCGCTTCGAGTCCGATGCCTCACCGCAGTCGTGTCGGAGGCGCTCGATCAGGCGTCGATCGGAAGCAGCGAGTTCCCGTAGCAACCGTTAACCGACCGAGGACGTAATCATGAAAATTCATAGCCGAAAACTGATAGGGCTGGGTCTGTTGACCACGGCGTTGTCCTTCACCGCCGCCGTCTCGGCAGCCACCCCTCTCATTGATTTTGAATTCGACGAGGGCAGTGGGACCAAAGCAACCGACAGCATTAACAGCCTGGTGGGAGTGCCCGGCAACCCGGCCAATCCGCCCTCATTCGTCACCGATTCACCTTCAGGAAAAGCGGGGGATACGGCGATTCGTTTTGAGTCGGGCCAGTACCTGACCGTGGACGATCCCGACACTCGCGTGCAGCTTGACCGGAACAAACCCTCCTTCACCCTCCAAGCTTGGGTCAAGTTGCCTGCGGGAAATCCCTCGGGCCGGATGGTGTTTTTCTACAGCAACGGACGGGGTGGAGCCATTTCCTTTTCAGTGAACAACAACCGGACGGTGTTCGTGACCACCTTGGGTATCCTGGACGTGTCGTCCCAAGCCGCTATTCCCGACGATGACGCCTGGCATCATATCGCCGTCGTGCACGAGCATGGATTGGAATTCAGGTTCTACGTGGATGGCGCCCTCGGCGACACCGTCCCTTACACCCGCGGCGTCAATTTCACGCGCACACAAAGGCTGTTCAGTCTCGGCGCGGAATGGAATGGCGCGCTGCGATACACCGGCTCGCTCGACCGCCTGAAAGTATTCAGTGGAATCGTCACGCCAGACCAATTGGACTACCAGAAGGTGCCACCCGTCGGGGCGGCAGGCTTGACCATGGGGCGCCCCAGCGTCACGCCGTTTGGTTTTAGCGTCGGTGTGACTGAGGTGGGAGGAAGCGTCGCCGTCGCGAGCACGATTTCCCTGGCCTTCGACGGGACCAAAGTGACTCCCAGTTCCGTCACGAAGAGCGGCGCCACGACAACGATTAGCTATAGCGCTCCCAACCCGCCCCTTCCTTCGGCTTCCACCCACACGGTCAGCCTGACTATCAATGACAGCAAAGGCATCTCCTACACCAATGCCGCAATGTTCACCGTGGCGACTTACGGGACCCTGCCGGCGAGCGCAGCTTTGCCGGGCAGTGCGGTGGACAAAGCGAAGAAAGGTTTCAAAATCAAGACCTATCAAATCGACGGCGGTGCCCGGACCGGGACCATCGCGTATAACGAAGACTTGCTGGCGGGAAAGAACGGACCGAATGTGGCCAATCTCCTCGACGCCGGCGGCGTGGACGGCAAAGGCTATTTCACGTGGCCGGGGGTGATCAACTTTGACACGACCACGACCGCCCTTAATGGCTATTTCAATGATCCGGAATACACGGACAGCAGCTTCCCAGGCGTCCCTGGAGACACAGGGAGTATCGAAAACTTCGTGGAAGAGATCCTGGCGGTGTTGGAATTCACGGCACCCGGGATGTACTCGATGGCGGTGAACACCGACTGGACCGGGTTTCCCAACGCCAGCGATGGTTATCTGGTCCGCGCGGGCGCGAACCCACTGGATGCGGCTGCAAGCGTGACGTTGGGATTCTTTGATGCGCTCGCCCCTGCCGGCCCCACCCGCGGCGTCGCGAACAATCCGTTTCAATTCTACGTGCCGAAAGCGGGCATTTACCCGTTCCGGGTGATGTATTACCAAACGGCCGGCAGCGCCAACCTCGAGTGGTTTGTGCTCAACGCGGACGGGACGCGGGCATTGATCAATGATGCCGCCAACGCCCAAGCGATCCCGACTTACTACGAGTGGACCGCGCCACCTGCGGCGCCAACGTTGAGTGTCGCGCGCGCAGCCGGAGGACTCACGCTCACGTTCACTGGGACGATCCAATCTGCAAATGCCGTGACCGGGCCGTGGACCGACTTGGCCGGCGTCAGTCCAATGACCGTGCCGATCAGCGGCGCCATGAAGTTCTATCGGGCCAAGCAATAGTTGGAGACCGGCACTCCGGTTCAAGGGTACCACGCGCATGGAGGCGACTACAAGGCGGCACAACTCAGCGCGGCGGGGCCGCAACCAAGCCGCTTTGGATCGCGGCGACTTGTCGCTGCTTTCCGCAGGCGACTCGCCGCCGTCGTCCGGGAGAGGCCAGCCCGACGGCTCAAGCCGGGTCGGCCTGCCCGACCAGTCGGCCAAACGCCCAAGGCGGTGACAAGTCACCGCACTCCAAAAATTCACAGCCGGGTCATCCGAGTGTCACCTTGCTGAAATCTCCAGCATCCGTTCAATCGGCAGCCGCGCGCGCTGCAAGATGTCTTCCGGCAGTTCAATCCGCGGGGCAAGGCGTTTCATGCAGTCGCGAAGCTTTTCCAGCGTATTCAATTTCATGAATCTGCACTCGCTGCAACGGCAGTTGTCCGTGGGCATCCGCATCACGTCGAATGTCGGCGCGCAGATGAATTGCTTGCCGGGGCACTCCTTCTGCATCCGATGAATGATGCCTGATTCGGTCACGATCACAAACTGCTTGGCGGCGCTGGTCTTGCAGTAGGTGATCATCTTTTCGGTCGAGCACACGGCATCGGCCAGGTCACGCACCTCGCGCAGGCTTTCGGGGTGGACAACCACCTTTGCCTCCGGAAACGACTCTCGCAGGCGCAAGAGACTTTCTCGGCGGAATTCGACATGGGCGTAACAGTTGCCGCGCCAGAGCGTCATGGGACGGCCGGTCTGTTCCATTACCCAAGCGCCGAGATTTTCGTCGGGCACGAATAACAGGTCGTTGTCCTTGGGGGCGGCCTCGACGATTTTGACCGCGTTGCCGCTGGTGCAGATGACATCGCTGAGCGCCTTCACCTCGGCGCTGCAATTGATATAGGCAATGGTGTGGTAGTTCGGGTTGGTCTTCTGGAGTTCGCGCAGCTTGTCCGCCGGACAGCTTTCTTCGAGCGAACAGCCGGCGTCCTTGTCCGGCAGGACCACCAGTTTGTTCGGATTCAGAATCTTCGCCGTTTCGGCCATGAAATGAACGCCGCAGAACACAATCACGTCTGCGCCGGTTCTGGCCGCTTGTTGCGAGAGCCCCAGCGAGTCGCCCACGAAATCGGCGACGTCCTGGATTTCGGGCACTTGGTAATTATGGGCGAGAATGATCGCATTCAGCTCGCGTTTAAGTTCGAGAATTTCGCGGGACAGCCGCTCCGCGTGCTCCCGCGTCATCAGCCGACGCGGCGGGAAACGGTCCACACCGGCGGCTACAGCTTCGGCTTGATCAGGCAAACTCATGTTTCATATCGAGTTAAGTATGAACGATCTAATAACACAACAGCGAGTTCGCAGATTCGACCGGTGATCGGCGATCCACCCGAGCCATAGGGAGCCGCGAAGCGTTTGGGGTGCGAGCGATTTATCGCCGCTTTCTCACGCCCGCACCGGGACGAGCGGTTTCAAGGTTTGAGCCTCGCATCCTCAGGCAAAAGCGGCGATAAATCGCGCGCACTCCAAACGCTGGCGCGCCACGGCCAGCCGCGCCAGCAGGCCGCCAGCCGCAAATGCGAGACTCGCTACACATCGTTCGCTCTTGTCATCAGGTATTCGCGGAGGACGACGGCGTTGTTACGCACCGTGTCCTGTGCGCTGAACAACAAACACACCGGTCCGCCCGCGGCCGCTCGCAGGATTGGCTGCCAGGCTTCCGAACAGCCATCCAACTCTGCGAAGTAGCGGTGGCGAAATTCGGCCCACTTCGCAAAATCATGATGGAACCACTGACGCAATTCGTTGCTCGGCGCGGCCTCTTTGAGCCAACCAGCGAGCTGAAGGGACTCCTTCTTCAGCCCTCGCGGCCAAAGCCGGTCCACCAAGAAGCGCGTCCCGTCTTCGGGGTCCGGCGCCTCGTACACTCGCTTGACGGTGATCTGCAGTGCGGACGGTTTTTGGAGATCTCGTCCGGTAACGAGACGGGCCCATCGTCGGAAGACTGTTTTGCCGATCCTCTGAAGTTGAGGCAAGCTGTCCCGCGCGCCGGCCAGAATTGCGCACGGGTCCAGGCGCGCCTCCTCGAGTTCACGGCGGAACTTCTTGATCATTCCGCCGATGATCTTTTCGGTGACTTCCATGTGGAAGAGAATCCCGTAAGCCGATCCGCTGTGGCTGAAGGCCTGGCAATCCGTCGATTCGGACCACGCCAGGCCTCGACACCCGCGAGCCAGATCGAAGATGTCGCCATGCCAGTGATAGGCTGTGAAGGACGCCGCGAGGCCGCTCCAGAGTGTGTCGTGGGCCGCGCTCCTGGCCAGCGTGACCGTGTGCCAGCCGATTTCCTTTTGGATACCTTTGCGGACGGTTGATCCCAGCGCGGCGGCCAAGAGCTGGCTGCCCAGGCAAATGCCCAGTATGGGTTTGGTTTCACAGAGCGCCCGCTCCAATAGCCGAAGCTCCTGCCGCAAGAACGGATAGCGATCCTGCTCGTGCACACCCATCGGTCCTCCCATCACGATGAGGCCCCCGAACTCTGCGGTATGCTGTGGGATTGGCTCTCCTCGATGCGAGCGCACTCGCTTGATCCGGATGCCTTCTTCCTTCAGAACTTCAGCGATAATGCCCAAAGTCTCGCATGCGGCGTGCTCAATCGCGCAGACTGTGGTCATGCTGCCCCGACCTTGGCGGGCGCAGTCATGCTGCGCTTTGATGCAAATCAATCATTGCTCGGTTTGACCTCCCCGGACATTGCCGAAGAGGATTCACATGGACTCGTCAAAGACTGGGTTCTCCCAATAAGCGGCGTGTTCTCGTAGCCAAAGCACGTCCGAGTTGAGAGGGCCCGGAGGAAATACCCAGGGAATGCCGATCCTCCACCGTGGGTTAAGGAGGGGATTGGTTCGTCGGTCAAGCCAGCGATGCTTTTCTGCATGCCCATCGGCAAAGGAGAAGCAAGCGCTGCCGTTGTGGTAAGAACCTGGAATGGCCGCCAGCTTGTCCGGACCGTAGTCGAGAATCATCTTGAACTTGCAGTCTTCGATACTGTCTTCGCGCTCGTCCAAAAAGAGAAAGACTTGCGACGGACGATGCAGGCTGCTGGTCTTGAGATGCGGGACGGTCACGCTGTCCAGCAACGCGTTCATCGTGTAGGTCCGAACCCGAGGATACCAACCAAGGCCTTCCCAGGCCATGCTCTTGTCCGATGGGCACCGCCACGTCTCCACCGAACTGCCCAGGCACGGCGTCAGCTTCCTTTTGAATTGATCGGTCCACCGAGACAAGTTTGTGCCTTCCCGCGCGCACCCGAGGTGCCGCCGCCACAGAACACGACCGCCAGATTTCTGCGGCTCGACCGGCGGCGTCCGGACTTCGCACGGCTTCGAAAGCCGCGAAGCGTTTGGACTGCGGCCGATTCATCGCCGCTTTTTCTGGGCATCCACGGTCCAGTCGGCTGGACAGCCGGTTTCGCTCCGCCGGGAGAAAGCGGCGATGAATCGCACGCACTCCAAACGCTGGCGCGCCATGGATGGTCTCGCTTGCGCATGGTCCGGCCCGCACGGACGCTTCGTGGTCGTGATCACCGGAAGCACTCCGCCGCAAAGGAGCGCATGGAACGCAAAGAGCCATCGCTCTTTCTCTGAGATCTTTGCGCTCTTTCGCGGCAAAACCATCTTTGGATTCTAAGGTCAACGGAATTCTGCTTTGTTCGGTTACGGCACCACGACCCGGTAAAAACGCGCACTAAAATCCGTGGCGGTCGTGTCCGTGAAGGTCAACGGATTGCTGGTCAACGGCAGGTTAGTCAAAACGATCCAATCGGTCGCGGGCAGGTCGGAAGTGTAGTCGATCCGATACGTCGTGCCCACGGCGCCGTCAATGCTCAGTTTGGGCACGCCGGAATCCAGGCGCAAGTTCAGCCGCGCCGAGTTTGCCGGACGCACCGTGACGGTGGCGGAGGCGCTGTTCGTTGCCCCTGCCGAAGTCTGGACCTTCACCCAGAAACTGGTGTTGGCGGACAACGGCGGCGTAGTAAAACTCGCATTGGTCGCATTGAGAACCGGGTTTGCGGCATCCCCACTCTGGCCCTGATACCATTGATACGACATGGCGACCCCTCCGCTGGCGACCACCGACAAGCTCGCTTTTTCTCCGGACCGCAGTTTCTGACAGCCGTTGTCGGTCGATTTCCAGAGACGAAAACCCTGGAATCCGAACTCTCGGGATGGGTTCCCCAACAAGTAGATGACATTGTGGGTCGTGTCGCGCGCCATGACCGGGTCGCCGGCATCGCCATACGATGGGTTCGCTGGAGGATTTGTTGGCATCGCGCCTTTGTCTGTAAAGGTTGCACCGCCGTCTGTTGACAGTGCCCACCCGATCGAACGCGGAGAGGAAATCCCAGTAAATTGATCTCGGTTTACCCCAAGGGCATATTCGCTAAAGTGCGTATCGAAAAAGGCGGTGGTGATTACATTGTTCGTCGCGAGCACGAAGCTGCATTCAGACTGACTGTTTTTGTTCGAGTCACCTGACTCTCTGTCCTCGGCCGGATCATTGACCCATGCCAGCGACACAACCCCGCAGTCCTCAGTCATGCTACCCGAAACGGTTCCGCTGAAGATATCGACTGGCGTGGCCACCTCGCAATACGTGTCTTGCGAAAGAGTCAGCGTGTCGTTGGCAATATTGACCACCACGCCCCTCGTGCAGTTCATGAATCTGGAAGAACTGAGCGTGGGATTGTTAAACTCGTCCGGACTTCGACATAATGCATGCCACGCTGGGCCCAGCGGAAACGGGCGTTGCTTATGGTTGTGCCAATGGTTTGGAAGTACATCCAAAGGGCTGGAAGCGGCGTGTAGTTGGGCTCGGACGTGCTTCCGGTAATAGGCTCCCCGAACATGTTGTCATCTACCGAGGTGAAGAACACGGGAAAGTGAGATAATTGGTCACCGTCACGGACCGTTGCCAAACGCGGTGAGCGGGGCCGCGATCTCCCACCGCGTAGGCGGGGCCTGACACGGAAAGGTGGGCGTTGGGGTTGAGGATGCTCGACGGGGAGGACTCCGCGTTTGCGTTTACGAGCAATGTTGACAGGGCGGCTTGAAACAAGAGCGGTTTGATTTTCATTCGGGGGCACGAGAATAAGCGTTTCCCGTTGATGAACATCAGGTGGGCAAACTGCGCAAAATTGGCGGAAAGGATACGCATTGTCTCCAGGATGATGTGGGGCGTTCACCCCAGGGGATTACGTTCCAACAGGTGAAGAAGAAACGCGCCGGGTCGGAGACCGGCGCTCCGCGGTTCATGGACAGCTTGGACCTCCAACTTTGGAGGCGCATTGGGACCATGAACCTGTTCCCTGGTGGGGCGAGACTCCCGTCGAGCCCTGGAATCCTTACTGGCAAGGAAGTCAGGGCTCGACAGGAGTCTCGCCCCACCCTGGGGTTCATGGAGAGGCCTGTAAATTCGGCCGAGGCCAGCGCGGCGGCACGGGCTGCGTGGCGCGGCAATTTTTGCAAAGAGATGGACAATGAATGGGTAGTTCTCAAGGGCCCCCCCTGGCATCCTCGCGGCGTCGATGATAGCGCGATCCAATGTGAATTCGGAGCGAAGCCTCGGTTCCTGCGGCGTGGCCTGGCGCCGACTCGTGAGCGCGAATCGGAGGTTCTGAGAATCTTACTTGTTTGATACGCATCAAAGCGCCGCCCTGGATCTACAGCCAAAATGACCCCGATGAGAGCGAAAGTTTTTCTTTCTTGCGTCGCCGTATGTGGAACCGCGGGGATGGCGGCGGTCAGCCCATTGAATGCGGCGCCAGCGCCGCTCCAGAGCACTTTTGCTGCGGAGTCCGCGCTCCGGGCCGGCCAGGCCGTTTACGAGCAACACTGCGCGGCTTGCCACGACAGCAACGGCGATGGCAACGGTCCCGCGGCCATTTGGCTTTTTCCAAAACCGCGGAACTTCAGCGCGGGGCTGTTCAAGATTCAGTCAACGCCGGCCGGCTCGTTGCCGAGCGACGAGGACTTGTTTGGAAGCATGACCCGGGGATTGGGCGGGAGTTCGATGCCGAGCTTCACCTATCTGAGTGAGAAAGAACGCCGCGACGTGGTGCAGTACGTCAAGTATCTCACGGCTCAAGCCGGTGCGGACGGAAAGCGCGTGAACAAGTTCGAGGAGGCGAAACAGCAGGGCCAGCTCGCCGCCTCGATTCCCGTTCCGCCGGAACCGCCGCTCACGCTGGATTCGATCACGAAGGGACAGGAACTGTTCGCGCGGCTCCAGTGCGCGACGTGCCACGGTGAGACCGGCGGCGGCGACGGTCCCAACGCCCTGACCCTCAAGGATAATTTCGGCATTTTGATCCCGCCGCGCGACTTCAATACGGGAGCTTTTCGGGGGGGAGCCACCGGGCGAGACCTCTACCTGCGGATCGCCAGCGGCCTGGCGGGCACGCCGATGCCCCCTTTCACGGATGAAGTTCTGAAACCGGAAGAACGGTGGGATCTGGTGCATTATGTGCAATCGCTGCGCCGGAAGGATATCGAGGTGAACGACATCCTGGCGCCGGAGGACGGACGAATCACGGTGGCAAAATCAAGGCGGGCTCTGCCGCTCGATCCAGTGAATCCCGAATGGGAACGCATTGAATCCGTCCGCGTGCCGCTGAACCCGCTCTGGCCGGAGCCCAGTCCGATCCCCGCGGTGGCCGTGCGCGCGCTGCATGACGGCAAGCGGGTGGCCATTTTGCTCCAGTGGAGAGACGCCATCGCCAACGGCGCTCCGGTGCGCGTGCAGGATTTTCAGGACGCAGCCGCGCTGCAATTCGCGCTCAACGGCGGCACACCGTTCCTCGGCATGGGAGATGCCAAGAATCCTGTGAACATTTGGCAGTGGAAAGCGGGATGGCAGCAAGAAGTGGACGGCCAGCGGCAGGACGTAAACACCGAGTACGCCTCCATGCACGTGGACGTGTATCACGATACGACGCCGCTCTACCGCACGGCCGAAGCCGCCGGCAATTTGCTCGCGCGGATTCATTCGTCCCCCATCGAGGACGCCAACGCGCGCGGCTTTGGCACGATGACCTCGCAACCGCTCAAGAGCCAAAATGTCCAAGGGAAAGGCGTGTGGCGCGACGACTTTTGGAACGTGCTCTATGTGCGGGAGCTGAAGTCGAAGGACGCGGATGATGTGAAGTTCGTGTCCGGCAAACCGGTCTCGGTGGCTTTCGCGATTTGGAACGGCGAACAGCGCGACCGCAATGGACGCAAAGTCATCAGCAATTGGTTTCAATTGATCCTGGAGCCTTGAGGCACGCGGCCAAACTCCGAGCGCCCCCCACATGAAATCAACGCCTGTCTCCATGAACCACAAGGTCGGGCGCGTCTGTCTCAGCGCGCCGTCAGTTCGGTGCAGCAGAGCGGCGCGCTGGGACAGACGCGCCCTACCCGACTTCGGTTCAATAGGGCTTTGCTTCATTTGGAGTTCTGAAGGAACGGCTGAAGATCTGGCCTCCCGCTCAAAAACAAAATGGGTGTCAGCGAAGGAAGAGCGGGCGTTTCGTGCGTTTTCATGGGTGCCGAAACGACGGATGCTTCAACCGTTCCTTCAGAGCTGCGCGAATCCCCGGAGTCTCTACGGATCGGTTCCTGGCCCAGGGGCTTGAACTCGACGAGGCCAGGAAGCTCTTAGAATGACGAAGGACGAAATCCGAATGCCGAAAGAAGCCCGAAATCCGAATATCCAAGCCAGGCGTGCGCGCTCGCCTGCCGCAGGCTGGTCATTCGGCATTCCTTCGTCATGGGTCCTTTGCTATTCGGGTTTCGAACGCTCCAACGCTTTAACGCTTTAACGTTTCGACGCTATGACGACTGAAAATCTTTCCCGACGCGACTTTATCAAACGCAGTGGCCTGGCGGGCGCCGGCATCGCGGCGGCTCAGATGTTGCCGCTCCGTTTTCTCCAGGCGCAGGAAAGCGTGGCCAATCCGCTCGCGCACTATCCGAATCGAGGATGGGAAAAGCTGTATCGGGACCAATACGCCTATGACCATTCGTTTTCCTGGGTCTGCGCGCCGAACGACACGCACAATTGCCGGATCACTGCGCATGTCCGCAACGGGGTCGTCATCCGCATGGGAGAGGAATTCGATGTCGGCAAATACGCCGATCTTTACGGGAACAAAGCGTCGTGGAATTGGGGCAACCGTCATTGCGCAAAGGGTTACACTTTCCATCGGGTGCTCTATGGACCGTATCGCCTGAAACATCCCATCGTGCGGCGCGGCTGGAAACGCTGGGCGGACGACGGTTTCCCCTATCTCACCAAAGAATTGCGGGCCAGATACAAGTTCGATTCGCGCGGCACGGACACGTTTGACCGCCTCTCGTGGGACGAAGCTTTCACTCTCATCGCGAAGGGGCTCAAGGCCATCGCGACCCACTACAGCGGCCCAACGGGCGCCAGTCGCCTCGCCGAACAAGGGTATCCGCCGGAAATGATCGAGGAGATGGGCGGAGCCGGCACGCGCACCATCAAATGCCGAGGCGGCATGGGCTTGCTCGGAGTGATGGGCAAATACGGCATGTATCGCCTCAGCAATTCGCTGGCCTTGCTCGATGTTCATGTCCGCGGCGTCGATCCGGAGCACGCGCGGGCGGGCCGCAACTGGTCGAATTACACCTGGCACGGCGACCAAGCGCCGGGGCAGCCTTGGGTCCACGGCCTGCAGAATTCCGAATGCGATTTCAACGACCTCCGTTCCTCCAAGCTCATCATCATGAACGGAAAGAACCTGG
Source organism: Verrucomicrobiota bacterium (assembly GCA_016209525.1). GTDB lineage: Bacteria > Verrucomicrobiota > Verrucomicrobiia > Limisphaerales > SIBE01 > VHCZ01. Next base: position 32,025 of record JACQWK010000242.1, on the reverse strand, counting down.
TCGAAAACAAGATCACGGACGCGCACTGGTTCATCGAGTGCATGGAGCGCGGCTGCAAGATCGTCGTCATTGCCCCCGAATACGGCGCGCCTTCCACCAAGTGCGACTACTGGATTCCGGTCCGGCCATCGACCGATGCCGCGCTCTGGCTCGGCGTGACCAAATTGATGATCGACAACAAATGGTATGACGAAGCGTTCGTGAAGCAGTTCACGGACTTCCCGCTTCTGATCCGCTCGGACAACCTCAAGCGGCTGCGCGCGGCGGAAGTAATTCCGGGATACAAAAGCGCGTTATCCGCGGAGGGCGCGAGCAAAAACGTCCAGGGACTCACGGACGAACAGCACGCGAAGCTGGGAGACTTCGTGGTCTGGGATGCGAAGGCCAATTCTCCCAAAGCCATCCACCGCGATCTCGTCGGCCAGAAGCTTGCCGACGCCGGCATTGATCCAACGCTGGACGGCACCTGGAAGGTCAAGCTGGTGGACGGCAGCGAAGTCGAGGTGAAGACCGCGTGGACGTTGTATCAAGTTCACCTGAAGGACTACGATTTGGAGAGCGTCGCCGAGATCACCGCGGCCCCGAAGGAACTTATTCAGCAACTCGCGAAGGACATTGCCACGATCAAGCCGTGCTCGATCCATCAAGGCGAAGGCATCAATCACTGGTTCCATGCGACCGAGGCGAATCGCGCCGCCTACCTGCCGGTGATGCTCACGGGCAACATTGGCAAGCCTGGCGCAGGCTGCCACGGCTGGGCCGGAAATTACAAAGCGGCCCTCTTTCAGGGATCAAAGCTCACGGGTCCCGGTTTCAAGGGGTGGGTGGCGGAGGATCCGTTCCATCCGAACCTGGATCCGAAAGCGCACGGCCGCGCCGTGGAAGCCCACGCTTACACGAAAGACGAGGAACCCGCTTATTGGAACCATGGTGACATTCCGCTCATCGTCAACACGCCGAAGGAAGGCCGGAAAGTCTTCACCGGGAAATCCCATATGCCCACGCCGACCAAGGCGATCATGTTCACGAACGTCAATCTTATCAACAATGCCAAGTGGGCCTACGGCATCATCAAGAACGTCAACCCGAGGGTCGAGCTCATCGTGTCGATTGACATCCAAGCCACAGCAACGGTCGAATACTCCGACTTCGCGCTGCCCGCGAACTCCTGGGTAGAATTCCAGGATTTGGAAATCACCGCCTCCTGCTCGAACCCATTCCTCCAAATCTGGAAGGGCGGCATCAAACCGCTCTACGACACGAAAGACGATCTGGCGGTTCTCGCCGGGATCGCGAACGGGTTGGCCAAGGTGACCGGCGACAAACGATTCTACAACTATTTCAAGTTCGAGCACGGAGGAAAGCGGCGGATTTACATCCAGCGCTTGCTGGACACGTGCACCACGACCGCCGGCTACAAGCTCGACGACATCATGGCCGGAAAATACGGCCCGCCGGGCGGCGCACTCCTGAACTTCCGCACCTACCCGCGCATTCCGTTCTACGAACAGGTTCACGAAAGCTGGCCGTTCTACACCGATACCGGCCGATTGCACTCCTACAGCGACGATCCGACTGCCATCAGTTGCGGGGAGAATTTCATCGTGCATCGCGAAGGGCCGGAAGCGACCCCATATTTACCGAATGTGATTGTCAGCTCAAATCCGTGGGTCCGGCCCAACGATTACGGCATTTCCCGCAGCGCCGAGCATTGGGACGAGCGCACCGTCCGCAATGTGAAACTGCCGTGGGCCGAGGTAAAGAACACGAAGAATTTTCTCTGGCGGCGCGGCTTCCAGTTTTACTGCCTGACGCCCAAGTCGCGCCACAGCGTCCATTCGTCCTGGGCGAACGTGGATTGGCACCTGATTTGGAACTCGAACTTCGGCGACCCTTACCGGATCGACAAACGCCTGCCGAACGTAAGCGAACACCAGGTCCACATGAACCCGCAGGCGGCCCGCGATCTGGGCATCAAAGACGGCGATTATGTGTACGTCGATGCCAACCCTGCGGACCGTCCGTATCTAGGCGCCACGCCATCGGACCCGTTTTACAAAATCAGCCGCCTCATGCTGCGGGTGACCTACAATTCCGCTTATCCCTATCACGTGGTGATGATGAAACACGGCACCTTTATCGCCACGGAGAAAACGGTGCGAGCCCAGCAGACCCGGCCCGACGGCCTATCCCTGACTGAGAACGGTTACATCGCCAACTTCCGGTTCGGTTCGCAGCAGTCAATCAACCGCAACTGGCACATGCCAATGCACCAGACCGACACGCTGTTCCACAAAACGAAAGTCTTCATGGGATTCCTTTTTGGCGGCGAGGCCGACAATCACGCGATCAACACCGTGCCCAAGGAGTGCGTCGTGCGGATCACAAAAGCCGAAGACGGCGGCCTGGGCGGCAAAGGCCCTTGGAAACCCGGCACGGAGGGCATGTCTCCCGACGCGGAGAATGAGGTGATGAAGAAGTATCTGGAAGGCGGATTCGCGACCGGGAAGGGAGCGGCGGCGACGTTTGAGTGAGACCCTGGCATTATGCCCAAAGACGAATTTGATCCCGACGACCCGATGGAACTCTGCGGCGTGGGTTTCTTCACGGAGGAAGACACCACGGACGCGATGGCCGAGTGCTTTGTCGAGGAGTTTCTGCGGCTCGGATACAACCACCAGCAGGTCTTCGCTCTGTTCCGCAATCCGTTTTACATCGGCATGAACATGGTGCTCCAAAACAAGGGCGAGGAATATGTGAGGAACAAAATCGCCGAAGTATATGCGCGCTGGGGCAAGGCGGTGGCTTGGCCGGCTCAAGAGGCCCTCCCCCTCACCCCGGCCCTCTCCCGCCGGGAGAGGCAGGATCGTCCGCCGTGCGGGGGCGAAGCCAGCGCCGCCAAAGCGCCGCCTGCGTTTGACACGCTTCTCCCTCTCCCGGCGGGAGAGGGTCGGGGTGAGGGGGAACGCGGCGTCTGTCCACAAGCGCAGGCCGAGGCCGGTCAGTTGATCGAGTTCGATACGACCGCGACAGACCCCACGGGCGCGCCGATCCCGAAGCTCGAACTGTGAGTTCCACCGCTTTAACGATTCAACGTTTTAACCTTTTTAACGACACCCCATGAGCAAGGTCTATAACTGGCAACTCGGCCGTGAGATGGATTTCCCGTACAACGCGGCGTATCCGAATCTGCAATTCGCATTTGTCTTCAACTTGAACCGCTGCATTGGGTGCCAGAGTTGCACCATGGCCTGCAAGTCCACTTGGACCTTCGCCAAAGGCCAGGAGAATATGTGGTGGAACAACGTCGAGACCAAACCGTACGGAGGCTACCCGCATCACTGGGACGTCAAGCTGCTCGACTTGCTGGAACAGGCCAACCCTGGCGGCCAAACTTGGAACGGTCAGCCCAAAGATCTCAAAGGCCCTTACGGCCAGTTCAAAGGCAAAACAATCTTTGAAGTCGCGCCCACGCATATTAGCCCGGAAGGCGCGCAGAAAGCGTTGGGCTACCTCCCGACCGATGAAGAATGGTCGGCGCCCAATCGTTTCGAGGACAATCCGACCGGCGCTCAAAAAGGCCAGAAAGGCCAATACTTCACGGGCGGCGAATCGTTGCCGCAGCACAAAACATGGTTCTTTTACCTCGCGCGCATCTGCAATCACTGCAGTTACCCGGCCTGTCTGGCCGCCTGTCCGCGCAATGCCATCTACAAACGGCCCGAAGACGGCATCGTGCTCATCGACCAGGAGCGCTGCCGCGGTTACCGCAAGTGCATGGAAGCTTGCCCCTATAAAAAGAGTTTTTACCGGGGCACGACCCGAACGAGCGAGAAGTGCATCGGCTGCTTCCCGAGAGTCGAGGGGCGCGACCGGGACGGCGGCGGGTTGCCCATGCAGACCCGGTGCATGGCTGCCTGCATCGGGCACATTCGATTGCAGGGCTTGGTCCAAATGAACTCCGACGGCACCTGGAAAGAAGAACGGCAGCATCCGCTCTACTATCTGGTGCACGTGGCCAAGGTGGCGCTGCCGCTCTATCCGCAATTTGGCACCGAGCCGAACGGCTATTACATCCCGCCTCGCTGGGTGCCCCGTCCGTATCTGCGCCAGATGTTCGGCCCCGGCGTGGATGAGGCCGTCGAGAAATACAGCAATCCGGACCGCGAATTGCTGGCGGTCCTGCAACTCTTCGGCAAAGACCACCGCATGTGCTTCCGTTACGAAGTGAAGCCCGGCCCCAAGGTTTTCGAGACTGAGATCCGCGGCAAGAAGTTCGAACTCTTCAACGACACCGTCATCGGTTACGCCAAGGATGGCACGAAGATCATCGAAACGGCGGTGGAAGAACCGCTCCACGTGCGAGGACCGCAGCATGCGAATTCGATTTAGAGTCTCGAATTGAAGACCGACGCATCTATGGAGCCAGCGATTTCAAATCCTAGACCTCATCCCAACGCAGAGCCTCGATCTGTGTTCGGGAACTTCAAAACAGACATTGCTCAAGGACTATCGAGCCCTCCATCGGACATCGCTACTCGCAGTAGTCCGGCGCCGGAATTGCAATCGTCAATCGCCAATCGTCAATCGCCAATCGATGCGGCCATGGCTCGCTCCTTCCTTTATCGCTTCCTGGCCAAAGCCTACGAATACCCGAGTGAGGAAGGTTGGAGTTGGCTTTGCGCGGCGGAGACTCAAACCGCTTGCCGCTCGGCGGTGCAGACGTTGAATGAATCGGTCGGGCGCGATTTTCTGAACTCCCTGACTAACGATGGCTTCACGCCATTCGCCGCCGACTATATTGCTTCGTTCAGTCATGCCGCCCGGGGTTCTTGTCCGTTGAATGAAATCGAATACGGAGACCTCAAGGCCGATCCGCTCTTTCAACCGCATCGGCTGGCGGATCTGGCGGCGTTCTACCGAGCTTTCGGTCTCGAAATCTCCGAGGACGCGGGCGAGCGCCAGGATCACATTTGCATCGAGCTTGAGTTTATGTCCGTGCTGGCGGCGAAAGAAGCGTTCGCGCTCGAACAGCAGACCGGCCGTGTCGAACTCGCCGTTTGCCGCCAAACTCAAAGAGAATTTCTGCGCGAACACCTCGGCCGATGGACCCCTGCCTTTGCTCGCCGCCTATCGAGTGCGGTCGGATCGAGCACCCTTGGCGCGCTGGCGGGATTCACCCACGAATTCATTGCGGCGGAATGCCGGAATGCCGGAGTGCCGGCGGGCAGCGAGGAATTGCTGCTGCGACCCGTGGACGAGGCGGGCGAGAGTCTTTGCGCCTCTTGCGGCATCCGCAACTTGCCCCCCGGCGCGTTGGAGACGACTTGAATGGTCATGGCCACCAGGCTGAAATGACGAATGACGAAATCCCAATGACCAAAGAAACCCGAATCACGAAGCCCGAACGGGCCGTTCGGGCCACCGGTGCGGCGGTGTTCGGTTATTCGTCATTCCGTCATTCTTTCGTCATTCGTCCTTAGGCATTCGTCATTCCCGACCATGCAACTCCTCTTCGACGACGAGCTCATCGAATCCGTCGTCTTCCTTTGCGCCAGTGGAAAGAGTCCTGGCGTGGCTTCATTGCAGATCCGGCGATTTCACGCCGAACGCGAGCGGGCCTACTCGGTTCTCGATCCTGATGAACGCAACGCGGCTTTCTCGCGCATTCACCGCGCCTGGTTTCGCGAATGGGGGGTTGAACAATGTCTCCTCAGCGCCCTGGCGGAGTTTCCGATCCTGGAAAAATCCGTCCACGCCGCCGCGTTTCGCACCGCTCGCCGCAAAAACGAGGAAGGTGCGGAACTCTACGTGAACGCAGCCGGCGAACGCCATGCCATCGTGGCCGTTCGATCGGAGCGGTTCGCAGACCGGCAAAGCTTGCTCGCGTTTCTGCGCCACGAACTGATGCACGTGAGCGATATGGTGGCGCCCGCGTTCGGATATTCGCGGGAGATGGGTGAGGCCGGTCAAACGGCCTCACAACTCAGGGTCGTGCGGGAGCGGTACCGATTGCTCTGGGATATTACCATCGACGGACGTCTCACTCGCTCCAACCGGTGCACGGTGGCGGCGTTTGAGGAGCGGCGATCGGAGTTTGATCGCGCTTACGGCTTCCTGGATGCGGCCAAGCGCTCGGCGGTCTTTGACTCGCACTGGAACGCAGTTCAGCCCCGGCATCGTGATCTCATCCTGTTGGCCAGCGACCCGCGCAGACTGAACGCTTCGAATTTGCCGGTGCCGGGCGCGCCTTGTCCGCTGTGCGACTTCGCCACGTTCGAATGGGCCGAGCTTCGCGCTTTGAAATCGGAAACGGCCAACGCCATTCAGAAAGATTTTCCGGGATGGACGGTCGAGCAAGGTGCCTGTTTCCGGTGCGCCGAGATTTACGAGGCGGCTCGCGGCCTTGAGCTTCCGCCGACGGTGTGTCTTTGAAGAGGGACTCGGGCTCGGAGCAAAAAGATGTTCAGGAATTGGCAATTAATGTGGAGCGTCGTTAGGCTAAACCCTTATCTTGCCCTCGCAAAAGATACCCCTTGGAATGCCACGGGAAAGTCAAAATAGGCCGGACATTAAATGCGAGGGAAGAGGCAACAATAGCGCCGCTGATCTTGACATCGGCGCAGCAGCCCGGCATAAAAACTTGCACGCTCAGCTCGAAAGCAAAAGAGGACCAGATCAAACCTAAATCACGACTCATGTTGGCGACATTGGCCAATTCTTTCATGGCAGCCTCGGACAAAACAATGAGCCGCTTGAGTTCGTGTCGCCTGGCGGACAAGCCGGCACTGTGTCGGTTGGGACTCTAAACAGGACCAAATTCTATGAAATCGGAAGCTAACTCTGTCCAATCGGAGAAATCATCAGCGCCGTCGAAAGCCGCGCGCACGAAACGGATCGCCGTCTTGTGCAGCTTGCTCGCCGCCACGGCGCTCGTCTCGTGTGTCAGCATCACACGCACGGTGGTGGCGCCGCCGAGCATTCCAGGGGCGACCTACGTGGGCTCGGACACTTGCTCGCAGTGCCATGAAAACGTCACGAAAGGCTTTCACACGGCCACGCACGCGAGATTAAAGGCCCCGGGCGCCAACGCGGCGGACGTGGGGTGCGAGTCGTGCCATGGCCCCGGCAGCGTCCACAGCGAGTCCGGAGGCGCGCACCACACCATCGTCAATCCGAGGAAATCGCCCGAGACCTGCTTCCAATGCCATCTGGACAAGCGGGGCGAGTTCAACCTTCCCCATCATCATCCGGTCCTGGAGGGGAAGATCAGTTGCGGAGATTGCCATGATCCGCACAAAGGCCAGGCCGTCTTGGGTGGAGGCACGGCGATGGCCACGGAGTTTGACACCTGCGGAAGGTGCCACACGGCCCAGCGGGGTCCGTTTGTCTTCGAGCACGAAGCGGTCCGGGAGGGATGCACGACTTGCCACGCGATCCACGGGTCGGTCAATCCCCGCATGCTGAAGGAGCGCAGTTCGGTCGTCTGCCTCAAGTGCCATTTCCAGCAACAGACGACGGCGGGAAGGATCGTCATTGGCGGGTCGGACCACACGACTCGGCTGCCGCGGGGCACTTGCTTCTCCGCAGGTTGCCACGAAGCGGTGCACGGATCACAGATTGGTTCGTCGCTCAGATTTTAACGGCCGATAACTTACTAACCAAGACGGAGGATCGATGAAATCATCAAAACGGCGATCAAACCAAACACAACGAATCGCCACGGCCCTCGGATTGTTGTGCGGCACCAGCCTCATCGGAGGGCCCGCCAGAGCAGCCGAAGCGGCCGCGCCGGCCCCGGAGAAAGCGCCGCCGCTGGAGAAGACCTCAAGCGAGACGCCCACGGATTACCGGAACTGGTTCGACGTGTCGGTCGGCGGGGTGTTGCTCGACGGCGACAAGGCCCAATACCAGCACCGATACGGCTTGCCGGGCGGTGCGTTCGGCGGAGTCGAGGATTTTCACTACGAACAGGATGTCGGGAAAAAAGGCCTCTTCAAGATCGATGGGCGCGGCATTTTCGACAACGACGATTATTCCTTGAAGCTGGAGTTGTCCAACCCTGACATCGGGTATTTGCGCGCGGGTTACCGGGAGTTTCGTTCTTGGTATGACGGCAGCGGCGGGTATTCGCCCCTCGGCAACCGCTGGTTTTCTCTGACGGACGACGAACTCGCGTTGGACCGTGGTGAAGCCTGGTTCGAAGGAGGACTCACGCTGCCGGAGAAACCGGAGCTCACCTTCCGCTACAGCCATCAATTCCGCGATGGCCGAAAGGACTCGCTCATCTGGGGAGACTCGAATGTGCCGGCGGTGCGCGGCATCGCTCCTTCGTTTCGCGACATCGACGAGGAGCGGAATCTGTTTGAAGGCGATGTAAAGCATCGGCTGGGCAACACCGACGTCGGAGTCGGCGTACGCTACGAATTCTCCAAGAACGATAACTCGCTGAATATCCGGCGCCGCCCCGGCGAGGCCGCGGATCGCTACCTGACCCAGCGCGAAAGCGTGGACACAGATCTGTTCAATGGCCATGCTTTTACGGAAACGCGGCTCCATGAAAAGGTGCTTTTCACCACGGGTTATTCGTTCACGACGCTGGATACGGACATTTCCGGGAGCCGCATCTACGGCGACATTTATGACGCGGACTATCGCGAAAGATACAGCGGACAACAACAGCGCGACGAAGGCTTCTTCGCGCTGGCCGGCGGCGCTCTGATGAAGCAGCACGTGGGGAATTTCAATCTCATGCTCACGCCCTGGGACGGTGTTGCCTTTGTCCCGTCAGTCCGGGTGGAGAAGCGAGATCAGGATGGATTCGCCGAGTTCGTGGAAACCAATGTCGGGGCCGGTCCCGCGTTCGCATCGACACAGGATGAATTGTTGAATCTCCGGGAGCGGGGCTGGCTGGAGGTCTCCGAAGGCTTGGAAGCGCGCTATTCGGGTCTGACGAATTGGACCTTCTACGCCCGCGGCGAATGGCTGCAGGGCGATGGCGACTTGACTGAACGTGAACTCGACGTGGCTGCCAGCGTCGTGGATTTGTTCCGGGTGACCGACGACACTCGGTTCACGCAGAAATACGTCGCCGGAGCGAATTGGTATCCGGCCAAGCGTTTGAGCATGGGTGGCCAGTACTATCACAAGATCCGCAACATCGAATACAACCACCCGGCGGATTCGACGGACAACGTGCCGCCAAGCTCCAACCGGTATCCGGCCTTTATCACAGATCAGGACTTTGAAACGGATGACGTCAACTTCCGTGTGACCTGGCGTCCGCTGAATAATCTGACGCTGATCAGCCGTTACGACTTCCAGCTCTCGACCATCGATGGGGCCGCTCCGGGATTGGCAGGCATCGAGAGCGCCGAAGTGACCAGCCACATTCTCAGCGAGAGCCTGACCTGGAGTCCCCTGGCTCGGCTTTACGTGCAAGGCAGCATCAATTACGTCTGGGATCAGACCGACACGCCCGCCGCCTACGCGACTCCGGGAACGAACCTGGTGGCGAACGCCGAGAACAATTACTGGAACGCCAGCGCGCTGGCCGGGTACGCCCTCACGGACAAGACCGATCTGCAGGCTCAGTATCTCTATTACCGGGCCGACAACAACGAAAACAACGCGCAGTTCACGCAGTCCTACGGGGCCGATGCCGAGGAACACGGGATCACCGCCACCCTCATCCACCGCCTCCGCCAAAACATGATCTGCACGCTCCGATACGGCTTCTTCAAGAACCGGGACGCCACTTACGGCGGCAGAAATGACTACGATGCGCACCTGGTCTATTCCAGCCTGCGCTACCTGTTCTAATTCGGATTCACAACCGAGATGAGACTCATCGATGTGAATGCGTTAGTTCCATCGCCCCTCACCCGTCCTACGGAAACCCTCTCCCCATTGGACGGGGAAAGGGGAATTCGTCTCGTTTTGTAGGCGAATTGGATTACAAAGAAAGATCACACCCAACATGAAATGGAAAACTAGACTGACACTCATTGCGACTCTGGCCTTGGGCACCTGGTGCTCCCAAGCTGCGGACGTGAACGAGAACTGGAAGACGCATTGCGTCTCCTGCCACGGCAAAGACGGCAAAGGCGAAACCAAAGCCGGCAAGAAGGCCGGAGCGAAGGACATGACCGACACGAAGTACCAGGCAGACCTCACCGATGCGAAGGCGTTCAAACAAATCAAAGAAGGGATGAAAGAGGACGGCAAAGAAAGAATGAAAGCTTTCGGCGACAAGCTGTCCGATGACGAAATTAAGGCGCTCATCGCCTACGTCAGGAAGTTCAAGAAATAGGTCCTCCTGCGGTCTCCTGAGAACACGACCTACCGACCGCACTCATTCCCGCACCTCTTGGAGGGAACGACCGAAGCCTCCGGGGTGCGGGGTTTCTTTTTGGCGTGCTGCTCCATCGGCTCGGCGCCGCTTGATTTTGGCAGTGGTGGCGTGCATGCCTGTATCGTGTTTAACCAGGAGTGCTGACACACTTGTACAAGACGGCTTTTCCCACCAAAGAGAACAAGAGCGAATGAGCACACAAGCTCCGATCTCCTGAGCCCAAGGAATCGAGACGAACCGCTCGCCATTCTGGCCCCGCGTTCCCCCTCACCCCGGCCCTCTCTCTAGGGGAGAGTGAGCGACGTGCGCCATGCGCGGCAATACTCAGCGGTCCCAGATTGGCCTGCCGCGGTGGACAATGATTCCCTCTCCTTGGGGAGAGGGCCAGGGTGAGGGGAACGTGGGGCCAGGCAGGTTCCATGGGCGTTCGGTTCTGGCCGGCGGGATCAGGATTCGCGAGTCTCCTCCAATCCAGACGCCAAATAATGCGCAAGGTTGACCAACCAACGGGTAGAACAAATATCGGTTTGCATCCACCTTCCTCTCGAGAATGATGAGTGCCGATTTCAGGCCGAAGGTTCCTTCCGGCCTGATCGCTCCGAGAAATGGATTGCTCACGCACTCTCAACCGCACTCTCGGCACCCGGAGATTTCAACCGGGAGCTCAAAACCGGAAAGAACATTATTGACGCAACCGAAAAGGAAAAAGCTCACCAATGAAAACCTCGATGATCATTGCCGTCGCCTGTTGGCTGACGGCCGCAGCGTCCGCCCAAGCCGCGGACGTCAAGGAGAACTGGGACAAGCAATGCGCGAAATGCCACGGCCCCGATGGCAAAGGCGACACCAAGATGGGAAAGAAGGCCGGAGTCAAGGATTACACCGATGCCAAAGTCCAGGCCGAGATGAAAGACGACCTGATGTTCAAGCGGGTCAAAGAGGGGCTCAAAGAAGGCGATAAAACCAAGATGAAACCCTACTCGGACGTGCTCAGCGACGACGAGATCAAGGCTCTGATTGCCTACGTCCGGACTTTGGGCAAGAAGTAACCTCAACCGTTTCACGAAAAAGAGGCAGGCCCTGAGCTTGCCTCTTTTTTGTTTATGGAGTGGAGCGGCTTTCCCTGGGCAAGGGGTGGCTGGCATTCCGTCACCCGTCATTTGTCCTCTCCCATCCGCGTTCCTCTGCGTCCATCCGCGGTTTATCTCCCTCGTCGAATGCCGGATTTAGGCTGAGATTCTGGTGGCAGGTTTCCTCTTCGGGGACCGAGAGCTCCCCGGGCAAGCCCGGAGGAATTCTCCTTGGCTCGCCAGCAATTCTCATTTTGGCAAGCGGTGCGGTTCGGAGCCGTAAGGCGGACACTCCTGTCCGCAGAATCCTTCGGCAAGTGCGGACAGGAGTGTCCGCCTTACGTCCAAAATGAGAATTGCTGTTGTCTCGCAGACCGGGTGGCGCCACGCGATGCCGTTCCTTCGGCAAAAAAAGTCAAACATTCGGCAATCCAGAAGAAGCCGTCGTTGGCCCGGTCCTTTAGGGTCTTGGCAGCAAATCGGAACGCATCACTCCGGCCGCCGGCGAAAGATGGCATCGTGCCACGCGCGGCCGTCATACGAGAAACAGCGGCGAAAAAATCGGACTATGCAAAGGCCACGTATTCCTCCGCAAATCTTGCGGTTGCTCGTCCTGACGATTGTGATTGTCACGGTCTATTCGATCGCCAGGTACTTTCTGACACCCCAGTCCTTCGGGATGTATGGCTGGTACCGCGCGGTGGCGCTGGACGAGATTGCCGCCCGCCCCACCACCTACGCAGGCCGGAAAGCGTGCGACGAGTGCCACTCGGAAGTCGTGCAGCGGCTGGCGAAATACGAGCACAAGAGCGTCTCCTGCGAATCCTGCCACGGCGTTGGCCAGGCGCACGCGGAGAATCCGGATGTGGCGGTGGCAAAACTGACCTACAGCCATTGTGTCCGCTGCCACGAGGCCGATCCCGCTCGGCCGAAATGGCTCAAGCAGGTCAAGTCCAAGGAACATTACACCGGGCAGCGCTGCACCGAATGCCACATTCCCCATCAACCGAACGAGGTTCCATGAAAACCACACTGACTCGCCGCCGCATCCTCCGAGCCCTCAGCGGCGCCGTCGCGGGCCTTCTGAGCTTGGCCGCGTCGCGCAAGGCCAAGGCGGCCGTGCAGAAGATGCTGGTCGCTTCGCACACGCCGAAAGGTTACGACCCGACCAAGCACAAATGGCTCATGGCGCTGGATGTGGAGCGGTGCATTGGCTGCGGTTTGTGCGTGGAAGCGTGCAAGACCGAGAACAACGTGCCTCTGGGGCCCAACTATTTTCGCACATGGATCGAGCGCTATGTGATCACCAAACCGGAGCCGGGCTCCGGCGAATTGCGCGGGGAGGTCGTGGTCGATTCCCCGAACGGCGGCATGCATGGATTTCCGTCCAGCCTCGTTCCCAAGGAACAAATCCTCAAATCCTTCTACGTTCCGAAGCTCTGCAATCTCTGCGAGCATTCGCCTTGTTCGCAGGTGTGTCCGGTCGGCGCGACGTTCGACACGCCGGACGGCGCCGTGCTGGTCGATCCGAAATATTGCATTGGCTGCGGGTTCTGCATTCAAGCGTGCCCGTATGGCTGCCGTTTCATGAATCCCATCACCAAGACGGCGGAGAAATGCTCGCTCTGTTATCATCGGATTACCCGCGGACTGAAGCCGGCCTGTGTCGAAGTTTGTCCGACCGAAGCGCGCGTTTTTGGGGACTTGAAAAACCAGGCGCCCGACGATCCCATTCAACGATTTCTCGGAAAGAACAAGGCGGCACAGAGCCTCAAAGCTCACTTGGGAACGGGTCCGCGCGTGCTCTATGCGGACTTGGATAAGGAAGTGCGATGATTATGAATCCACAACTGACCAACAGCATTGTCGAGATACTGCCGCGCGTGGAGGGCTTCGCGTATCCGAACGAAGCCACCACGCACCCGCTTTGGAGCGTCTTGATCGTCGTTTATCCCTACGTCACGGGGTTGGTGGCCGGCGCGTTTATCATGGCGTCGCTGGTTCGGGTCTTCAACGTGAAGCCGCTCGAGCCGGTGTATCGGCTTTCCCTTCTGACGTCTCTGGCGTTTCTGCTCTGCGCGCCGCTGCCCTTGCTCTTTCACTTGGGCCATCCCGAACGCTGCTTCGAAATCATGATGACGCCCCACTTGAGTTCGCCGATGGCCATGTTCGGTTTCGTTTACGCCTGGTACTTGATGGCGGTGCTGCTGCTCGAACTGTGGTTCGACTATCGGAAAGATTTTGTCGAGTGGTCGAAGGCCGAGCCCGGCCTCCGCGGGATCATTTATCGCAGCTTCACGCTGGGCGTTCATGACGTGTCCGACCCGGCGGTGCAGTTGGATGCGCGCATGGGCAGAATTATCTCGATCATCGGCATCCCGTCCGCGTTTCTGCTCCACGGTTACGTAGGATTCATCTTCGGTTCGATCAAAGCGAACCCGTGGTGGGGCAACGTCTTGATGCCGATCATTTTCATTTTCTCGGCGATTGTCTCCGGGATGGCGCTGTGCGTGTTCCTCTACATGATTCTGAGTTGGGCGCGGCGCACACCCATCGATATGGACTGTCTGGATCAGATGCAGAAATTTCTGTTTTTCGCGCTCGTGGTCGATGCCGCCATCGAAAGTCTCGACTGGGTGCACCGCCTGTATTCCGCGGACGAATCGATTCACATTCTGAAGTCTTTGGCCGCCGGGCGGCTCTTCTACACGTTGCTGGTCGGCCAGGCATTTTGCGGCACGCTGCTGCCGTTGCTCCTCCTGGGCGCCATCCAACTTTTCGGCCGGCAGATGGCCGTGGCGGTCCGCCAGAGGGTTTATCTGGCCAGCAGCGTTCTGATTCTGGTCGGAGTCCTGGCGATGCGGTGGAATGTCGTGATCGGCGGCCAACTATTTTCCAAAAGTCTTCGCGGTTTCATGGACTACAAGCTGGAATTTGCCGGGCATGAAGGATGGCTCGCCTCGTTGGGGCTTCTGTTGTTGCCTTTCATGATCCTGGCGGTGTTCGTCAAGTTGTTCCTCCCGCTCAGCGCGCCGCCCCAAGGCGGAGGCTTGCCGGCGATGAAACCGTCCGGGAGCACAGGCGCCGCGTGACCCCATGTCCGGGACGGCGATTCCAGTGGCCGTTCTCATCCGCAGAATGCAATTCGGCGATACCGCAGATTACAAATCTGCGCTACGAGCTTGGCGATCCATCTTCCTCGCCTCGCGGCAGTCCGCGTTTGCCACGCGCAGGCCATGAGAGATGCGGTCGGCGACACCGCCAAAAAAGGAAGACAAATCGGCAATCCAGGGAGAGCAGTTTCAGGCGGTTCCAGCGACGCTAGGGCGTGAAGGATCAATGCCTTCTTCTGAACGAAACTCGCTTCTGAAAATGAGAACTCTCAACAAATCAATCCTCATCGGAGCCGCCCTGCTGGGGGCCGCGCTCGTGACGGGCCGCGCCGAAGATGCCAAAGCCCTCTACGAAAAAGACTGCGCCAAATGCCATGGAACCGACGGCAAAGGCGACACGAAGATGGGCAAGAAGCTGGGCGCAAAAAACTACGCAGACCCCAGCGTGCAGCAGAAGATGACGGACGCCGCCGCCATCAAAGCGATCAAAGAGGGCCTCAAGGACAAAGCCGACAAGACGCTGATGAAACCGTCCCCGGATCTGACGGACGACCAGGTGAAAGCCTTGGTGGCGTACATGCGGACGTTTCAGAAGAAGTGATCTGAGCGGCAGTGTTTGGGTGAGCCGGCCGTTTCGGGACTGGGCTTGAGGCGGCTGGCTCGGGAAGCCAACGCGTGCCTGGCGTCGAGGATACCTCACGGCGAGGCCGCCGTTGAACCCAGCCTGGCG
The DNA here is from genome assembly GCA_016209525.1 of Verrucomicrobiota bacterium. Lineage (GTDB taxonomy): Bacteria > Verrucomicrobiota > Verrucomicrobiia > Limisphaerales > SIBE01 > VHCZ01. The sequence continues at coordinate 16,758 of JACQWK010000242.1, read as the reverse complement.
CGCCGCGGTTGAACGGAACGCGGCGAAACCGGCCCGCAGGAAGCGGTCGGTTGGCCCGACAGAATCCGGCGGACCGGGACGGGTCAGCCAGCACACGGCGGGCGGGCCGCCCGCACTCCAGGAAGCCGCCGGAGCCTGCGTAATTCCTTTTGAATATGAACGACAGTCCAACTCCATCCGGAGGTTTAAGCCGGTCTTCTTTTCTGCGCAACTGGACCAGCCTGGTCGGGCTCGTCATTGTGATTGCGAGCTTGTTTGCCTTCTTGTTGCTCTTCGTGCTGGATTCGCTGGCGCATTTTGCCAATCCGTATGTCGGAGTGCTCACCTATCTCGTCACGCCGGCCTTTCTGGTTTTGGGGTTGATGTTGGCGGTGGTGGGCGCATTGGTTCGGCGTTGGCGGATTGCCCGCGCGGTCGGTTCGCCTCCTCCCTTGCAGATCGACCTTTCCCGACCGCGAGATCGGCGCATCTTTGCGGGTTTTCTGGTGGTCACGGTCCTCCTGCTGCTCTTCACCGCGCTGTCCAGTTACCACACTTATCATTTCACCGAATCCGTCCCATTCTGCGGGCAGGCGTGCCACACCGTGATGCAACCGGAGTTGGTTACGTACCGGCACTCGCCCCATGCCAAAGTCTCTTGCACCGAGTGTCACATCGGTCCCGGCGCAACTTGGTACGTCCGCTCCAAGCTTTCCGGCACCTATCAGGTTTATGCCACGCTGAAAGACATCTTCCCGCGTCCCATCCCGACGCCCATCAAGAATCTGCGGCCAGCTCAGGAAACCTGCGAACAGTGCCATTGGCCGCAGAAGTTCGTGGGCAACTTGGACCGAGCCTATTCCTACTTTTTGACCGACGAGACAAACTCCTACCACGAGGTGCGCTTGCTGCTGAAAGTGGGAGGCGGCGACCCGACGCACGGGCCTGTCGGCGGCATTCACTGGCACATGAACGTCGGCAACAAAGTCGAATACTTCGCCAACGACGCGGCGCGCCAAAAGATACCGTGGGTCCGCCTCACCGACCATCAGGGCGTCGTGACCGAATTCCGTTCGCCCGGATTTACGAACGGAGTGGATGAATCGGCCATCCGGGTGATGGACTGCATGGACTGCCACAATCGTCCGGCCCACATGTTCGAGTCGCCCAACGCCGCCGTCGATCTGGCCATGAAACTGGGCAAGATCGACTCGTCCATGCCCTACATCAAGACGAACGCCGTTTACGTCCTGACTCAATGTTACACGAATGAAACCGACGCGGTGCAAAAGATCGCCACGCACCTGGCGAACCAATACCCCGGCGCTGCGCGGATCGGCAAAACCATCGAGACCGTGCAGCAGATTTACCGGGACAACTTCTTCCCGGAGATGAAAGCCAACTGGCGGGTGTATCCCGACAACATCGGGCACAAAGATTGGCCGGGTTGTTTCCGTTGTCATGACGGCAAACACACGAGCAAGGACGGCAAATCGATGATCAAGGCCAACGACTGCAATGCGTGCCATCTCATCTTGGCCCAAGGAAGCGGCTCTGAACTCGAGAAGCTTCACCCGGGCGGCCTGCCCTTCGAGCATCCAGGAGAAGAGTATGATAAGGAATTCCTTTGCAGCGACTGCCATACCGGGGGGCCTTAGGGCGGCCTTGCAGTGGCGGCCATGGCGGATGTTGCGTTCTCCCTCACCCCGGCCCTCTCCCGCTGGGAGAGGGAGTCCGTCTGGCAGCGCGACGGGGAATTCAATCGGACGAAACAACGCACAACGCGGCATCCGGTTCGCCCTCTCCCAGCGGGAGAGGGCCGGGGTGAGGGAGAACGGCCCGCCCACCCTGCGATGCGTATTCGCTTCCTCCCGGCTGCAAGCGTGGCCGTTGCTCTTCCTGTGGGTCGTGCTTCTCGCTGGAACCGCTCTGCCGTTGCTCGCCGCCGAACCCGAGAAAGTCCCGAACGAAGATTGCCTGGAGTGCCATACCGATCCGACGACACGCCGCAAGGTTCAGGGCAAAGACGTGCCGCTGCCCGTTTTCCAGACGAATCTCTTTCAGAAATCAATCCATGCCAAACTGGCGTGCGTGGACTGCCATTCGGGCATCAAAGAAGCCATTCATGACAGCGGTCCGCCTCCAGCCCAGTGCGCCCAGTGCCATGAGACGCTCTCTAGCCACGATACGGCGGCCAAAGAGTACAGCGCCAGCATTCACGGAGTCAGCCGGAAGATCGGCGCTTCCGCGGCGGCGACTTGCGCCGATTGCCATGGGGCGCACGACATCGTCTCGGCGAAGGATGCCAGCTCGCCTGTATTCAAACTGAACCTCCCGCGAACCTGCGCCAAGTGCCATTCCAATCCCGGGCTCACCACTGAATACCGGATCAAGTACCCGCAAGTGGCCACGCAGTACCAAGACAGCATTCATGGCCGGGCGCTCTTGCAGATGGGCTTGATCGTCGCTCCTTCCTGCAATGACTGCCATGGTGTGCATGACATCAAGCGCAGCGTGGACCGCAGTTCGCCGATCAATCACGCGAACATTGCCAAGACCTGCGGCAAATGCCACTTGGGAGTCGAGAAGATTTACAACGAAAGCGTGCACGGCCAGCTTTTGGCCAAGGGCGACAAACAGGGGCCGGTCTGCACGGATTGCCATTCGGCGCACCAGATCGAGACGCACAACGGCAATCACTTCAAAGCGTTGAGCGATCAGCGCTGCGGCCGCTGCCACCAAGACCGGTTGACTCACTATCGCGACACTTACCATGGCAAAGCCATCGCGTTGGGCCGTCCGAACGTGGCTTCGGAAGTCGCGGCGTGTTACGACTGCCACGGCCACCACGATGTCTTGCCGCCCTCCAATCCGGTTTCTCGGCTTTCCGAGGCGAACATCGTCCAGACGTGCCAGCGGTGCCATCCGACCGCCAACGCCAGCTTCACCCAGTACGTGCCTCACGCCAACCCGCTGGATGCGGTGAATTATCCTTCGTTCCACTGGACCTTCGTCTTCATGACCTCGCTCTTGATCGGCGTTTTCACCTTCTTCGGCGGGCATACCGTGCTCTGGCTGTTCCGGTCGGCGTATCTGTACTGGCACGACTCCAAAACGTTTCGGGAAGCGAAAGTGCGCGTGCAAAAGGATGACGAGTGGTTCACCCGGTTTGTCCCCTTCGATCGTTTCCTGCATTTCCTGGTGGTCACCAGCTTTCTCCTCCTGGTCATCACCGGTATGCCGCTCAAGTTCTATTACACGGCTTGGGCCAAGACGCTGTTCAATTTCATCGGAGGCACGGAGGTGGCGCGATCTCTGCACCACTTCGGCGCCTTGGTGACGTTCCTCTATTTTGGTCTCCATGCGGTCCAGCTCGTCACGACCTCTTGGAACCAGCGCGCCAAGCTGCGGAATCCCGCGACCGGAAAGTTCGAATGGAAACGGGTCTGGTCTGTCCTGTTCGGCCCCGAATCGATGGTGCCGACGCTGCAGGACTGGCGCGACTTTATCGCCCACAACAAATGGTTTTTCGGCAGGGGAGCCAAGCCGCAGTTCGACCGGTGGACCTACTGGGAGAAGTTCGACTACTTCGCGGTGTTCTGGGGCGTCTTTGCCATCGGCCTCTCCGGCCTGGTCTTGTGGTTTCCGCAGGCCTTCTCCAGCTTTCTCCCCGGCTGGGTCATCAACATCGCGCTGATCGTGCACTCGGACGAGGCGCTGCTGGCGGCAGGGTTCATCTTTACCATCCATTTTTTCAACACGCACTTTCGGCTGGAAAAGTTTCCCATGGACACCGTCATTTTCTCGGGACGCATTTCCAGGACCGAGCTCTTGCACGAACGCAAACGCTGGTACGACCGGCTGGTGGCCGATGGCCGGCTCGAGGAGTACCGCGTCAAAGACGAGTGGGAGCGTTGGAAGGGCATCGCGCGCAGTTTCGGCTACGCTTTCTTCGGCATCGGAGTGGTACTGCTGGTTTTGATCATCTACGCAATGACTTCACGCCTGACACACTGAGTCTCCATGAATGAACCGAAAACGCTGCAAGAATTCATCAACCTGACCAAGGGAATCGAATACCTCATCGCGGTGGTCTTCCTCCTTCTGTTTCCCGTTTTCTGGAAACTACTGCACAAGGGCAAAAAGTCCTAGGGAGGCACCATGCGTGGGCTGCTCATGTACTGTCGGACGGGATCGATCCATTGCTCATTCATTCCTAAGCGACGCAGAACCTCGGCGCGGCGCAGAGGCCACCAGACTCCTGAATCCGAAATCCGAAACAAATTCGAATTCCGAAGGCTCGAAAAGTCCAAACCAGAAGGATGCCAGTTTGGAATTTTGACATTTTCTGGCTTCGGATTTGTTTCGGATTTCGAGATTCGGATTTCGGATTTGGAAGGTCCTCCCAAGTCAGTAAAATCTCCGAAGACGGAAGCCCAGAGAAGGCGGATCAGGCGGATGGGAAGGCCCTGAGAATCCGTGCCATCGCTTCAACCAATTCTTTCGCAGTGTTCCTGATCGTGGCGGCCCTAGCATCCCAGGTGTTGGCCGCGCAGTCGCCGGAAAAGGCTCAGCCGGCGGCGGGGCCTCGATCCGAGGCAGTCCAGCAACTTAAGTGCACAGACTGCCACATGGTTCCGAACCCCACGAAGGAGGCGCCTGTTCTGGCGCCATGCCCCCGGTTTTCCTCGGAAAAAGGCCCCGAGGTGGTGTTGCTCGACCAACTCTCGAACCAGTATGTGCCCGTGGTTTTCGCGCATAAACTGCACGCGCAAATGACGGAGATGGCGGGCGGATGCGTGCTCTGCCACCACCATAACACCGGCAACGTGATCCTGCGCTGCCGGGATTGCCATGGAAGTCCTTCCGCGCAGGAAAACCTCCAGCAACCCGGCCTCAAAGGGGCCTACCACCGGCAGTGCCTGAACTGCCATCGTGAATGGAGCCACAAAACCGATTGTGCCGTGTGTCATGCCAAGAAGACCGCCCAGTCGGTCGCCGTCCGAATTCCAGACGCGACCGATATCATGGGAATCCTTCACCCAAACATCGAAGAACCCATCATCAGATCGTATCAAACGAAATACGAGCAAGGCGCGCTGGTCACGTTCCGGCACAAAGATCACGTCCAGCGCTTCGGCTTCAAGTGCGTCGCCTGCCATCGCGAGGAAAGTTGCAGCCGCTGTCACAGTCCGGAAGGAAGAGCCGCGCAGACTCGGACCTTCGAGCAACACCACCGGCCGTGCGCCAGTTGCCATGAAACTTCGACGCGCGAAGAAAGCCGATGCTCCCACTGCCATTCCGACCGGGAGACCGCTCCGTTCGACCATTCCAGCCGCGGCTGGCCGTTGAGCCGTCACCATCAGAATCTAGCTTGCCGTTCTTGTCACTCCCCTGACGTGAAGTTCGCCTAACTCAATCGCGACTGCGTCTCCTGTCATTCCGATTGGACGCCCAAAACTTTCAACCACGCGGTCACCGGTCTGATCCTCGATAAGGACCACAAAGATGCGGACTGCGCCGATTGTCACTCGAAACAAGCCTTCGATCAAAAGCCCGGTTGCTCGGAGTGCCACGAAGACGACATCAAATACCCGGCGAAAACTCCCGGAACAAGATCGCGATGACATTTATGAACCGGTTCATTGGCACCTCGAAATGAAACATGCCCCTCACCCCATCCCTCCCCATCGGATGGGGAGAGCGTGGCCAACGGCCGGGTGAGGGGTGACCGCCTACTTTCAAACTCATGATTATGAAAAACAACCGCCGAAGGTTTTTGCAGGGGATCACGGCAGGCGGCGGCGCTCTGTTCTTCAGTGTGCCGGCGTCCGCTTCGAACTCCGCGGAATATTTCCCAGGCTGGCCCGATCGCGTTGGCCTGCTGATGGACCTGTCGTTGTGCATCGGCTGTCGAAAGTGCGAGGAGGCCTGCAAGGCGGCGAACCAACTGCCTCCGCTCCGGACTCCCTTGGAAGATCTCTCGATTTTCGAGCGCGAACGAAGGACGGATGCGGAGAATTACACCGTCGTCAATCGCTACGCGAATCCTCAGCCGGATCGGCCGCCGGTGTACGTCAAAGAACAATGCATGCATTGCGAGGAACCGGCGTGTGCCTCCGCCTGCCTGGTCGGCGCCCTCTCCAAGTCTCCCGAAGGTGCCGTGATCTATAACAAGAACATCTGCCTGGGATGCCGGTACTGCATGATCGCCTGCCCGTTCAACATTCCGGCTTACGAGTATTTCAATCCGACCTCGCCGCAAGTCCGGAAATGCACGTTGTGCCACGAGCGGATTTCACGTCAGGAGACTCCGGCGTGCGCTAAAATCTGTCCCAACGAAGCGATCACTTTCGGGAAGAAAAGCGAATTGATCGACCTCGCGAGAGAGAAAATCCGGAACCATCCGGGCAAATATCAGAACCACCTTTACGGAGTGAGCGAGGCCGGCGGCACCAGTTGGCTCTATCTCTCGGAACTGCCTTTCGAAAGGCTGGGGTTTCCCGCCGACCTTGGGACCAAGCCGTTCCCCGAATTCACGCGCGGATTCCTTTCCATGGTGCCCGCAGTTTTCGTCATTTGGCCGGCACTCTTGGGCGGCCTGTACGCCTTCACCCAGAGCCGAAAGCGACCGGAAACAGCGGAGCAGCGCAATCAAGCAAATCAATCGAATCCGGCATAGATTAGCAGCAATGGTTTTTGCACGGAGTTGAACCACAGACCCTCTCCATGAACCAAGGATCCGTAGCGCGGATTTCCAATCTGCTGTATCGCCGATTTCTAATCGGCGGAGGGTCGAGAGATTCGAGCGCGTTGGATCTGACCGCAGCGCCGCAGAATACAATTCTGCAATACGGCAGATTACAAATCTGCGCTACTCCAAGCTCTCGGCGGTTCATGGTCCCAATGCGCGCACTGGCTTGGGGCATTCTCACCCTGCATCCCACTCCCGGCGCGTTGCACCGTTCCCACCTGCACTACGCGTCGAGAGGGGAAGGGGTGGAGGAAGGGCGAATGCAACGAATCCTATGACGACGAAATCAGGAACTTGTTCGGTTTCCATGTCTGCGTGGATTTTGGAGAGAGTCTGCAACGGAGTGCCGCCGCGAACATACCTTCGGCAATTGATCACTCCTTTCAATCTGGCCGCGGGGCTGATCGTCCTCCTGGGGTGCCCTTTTCTGGTGTGGCGCTACCTCCAGGGGCTCGGCGTGGTCACGCACGCGTCCAACGATCAACCGTGGGGCCTCTTCCTGGCTTGGGGCCTTTTCTCCGGCGTGCCCTTGGCCTCCACAGGATTTCTCTTGGCTTCGGCGGTGTATCTCTTCGGGATGAAACATTACTATCCGCTCCTGCGGCCCGCCGTCCTGACCGGTTTCATCGGCTATTTTTTCGCGGTCGTCTATCTCTTGGTGGATTTGGGAATGCCGTGGCGGCTGCCGTATCCGATGATCAGGTCATTTGGAACCGGTTCGGTCATGTTTCTGGTGGCGTGGCATGTCGCCCTCTACCTCTCGACTCAGTTTGTCGAGTTTTGTCCGGCCATCTTCGAATGGCTGGGAGCGGACAGATTCCGCCGCTGGGCGCTGCGAGTAACTATCGGGGCGACGATTTTTGGAGTCATCCTTTCCACGCTTCACCAATCGGCTTTGGGAGCGCTTTTCCTCCTGGCGCCAGGAAAACTGCACCCGCTTTGGTACTCCCCCTACTTGCCCCTGCTGTTCTTTATTTCGAGCATCTTTGCCGGACTCTCGATGGTCATCGTCGAAAGCGCCTTGGTCAGCCGCTATCTCCCCCAGCGTGTCGGCTTGAAGAGTCTCCAAAGCCTCGACCCATTGACGCTCGGCCTCGGAAAAGGCGCTGCGCTTGCTCTGGTCACTTATTTCGCGATGAAATGGATCGCGCTCGCCCACGGTCATCATTGGGCGCTTCTGAACACCGGCTATGGTTGGTGGTTTCTCGTCGAGGTGTTCGGATTTGTGCTGGTTCCAAGTTTCCTCTTCCTGGCCGGCGTCAGGAAGGAAAACGCCAGACTGGTGCGTTGGACCGCGGTCTTCACGATTGTCGGAGTGATCGCCAACCGGTTCACGGTCTCCATGTTCGCCTTCAATTGGAAACTGCCGCACCGCGAGTTCTTTTACTGGAAGGAACTCATTATCGTCGCGAGCATCGTCGCCATCGAGGTGTTGACCTATCGATGGATCGTGAATCGCCTGCCCGTCCACAAGGAGCACCCTCGTTATCCGGGTGCCCATTAGCACTACAGCGACGCTCTGCTCCGGCGCGCGGCCTTCCAGGCCGCAGCAGGTGGGAAAGGCCGGCGGAATCGTGGGACAGATCGAGCGTATTGCCCAAGCGGACGCTCTGCGGCCTGGAAGGCCGCGCGCCAATATCGAGGCGTCGCATCAGGAGTTCTGGGGCCCTTGGCGCAATATTTGAGCATGATCCGCCAATTAAAGTGAGGCGGGCGCCGAGCGGTGGCTTAGGCTTTGGTATCACAGACCTCCAAAGGCTCGTTCGGCCGAAACAGCCGAAATGCCGGAGGTCGAACAACCGGAACCGAAGGATCTATGCCTGCGTCCGTTCCGAATCCAGCGGCGACTTCCGCCGCCGCCGTTCGCCCCCAAACGGGCGGCGGCAAGCGGTCGGATTTTGTCCCGGAGCCGGCGACACAGTCTCAGGAGCCCGATCCTGGTCCAGGCCCCTCGCCGGGCCCTCCCAACGAACCTGGTCTCCTTGCGCCGGCCACGGAAGCGAGTGGCGCCGTCGGCGAGCCGCCCAAGATTTCCGTCTCGCAAGTCCTGGTCTATGAACTGCGAGTGCGCGATGCGATGACTCAGCCTGTGGTCAGCGCCGCGCCGAGTGATTCGCTGCGCACCATTCAGTCTCTGATGAAGGCGCACCGCATTTCGGGCGTTCCCATCCTCGAAAACGGGGCGCTGGTGGGCATGGTCAGCCTGGAGGACATTATCAACGCCCTGGATCAGGGCCACATTGAGGAGCCGGCGGAGCGATGGATGTGCAAGGATCTCGTCACGTTGCGGGACCATTATTCTCTGGTGCGAGCCGTCGGCGAGTTCGATCGCCACGGGTTCGGCCGGTTTCCGGTCCTCAACGGCGCGGGGGAACTCGTCGGCATCATCACCCAGGGCGATGTCACCGCCTGCTTGATGCATCACTTGGAAAAGCGCGCTCAAGAAGCCGCGGCTCGCGAAGCGGTCTTGCGCGCCGGCCAGTCTGCCGACGCCCAGAGCACCAAGTCGGTGGTAGTCCGAACGCGGATCAAATCCGGGGACTTCGACAACGCGGGCAAGGTTTCACAGCGCATGCGTCAGGTGCTCCGGGTGCGCGGCATTGATCCGGACGTCCGGCGCCGGGCGGCCATTGTGGCTTACGAAGCCGAAACGAACATCATCATTCACTCGATCGGCGGCGACCTCAAAGCCACCATCTCACCGGAAACGGTCGTCATCGAAGCCACGGACCAAGGCCCCGGCATCGAGCGTCTTGACCTCGCGATGCAGGAAGGCTGGTCCACCGCCGGGCCGCTGGCCCGCGAACTGGGTTTCGGCGCCGGCATGGGATTGCCCAACATCAAGAAGTGCTCCGACAAGTTTGAGATTGGTTCCGAACTGGGGGCGGGGACGCGGCTGCGTTCCGAGATCCTCTTGCGCAAGGCGTCCGCACCGCCGTCGGAGGACCGAGAAACGCAACGGCGATGAACATCAACTATCGAACTTTGAACTTTGAACTTTGAACTCAAATCCGTCCTGGCCGCCGTCGAAGCCGAACCTCTGACCAACGGCACGCCCACTGAAATCCAAGGGTGTTACATCAGCGATCTGCTCAGCGATGTGCTGGCTCACGCGCAGAGCGACGTGCTGTGGCTGACCCTACAAACCCATCGCAACGTGGTCGCGTGCGCGGCGACGAAAGACATCGGCGCGGTGCTGATTACGTGCGGGCGCACGCCGGACCCGCAAGTCCTGGCGGAAGCCGAAGAGAACGGCGTGGCCCTGCTGAGCACGCCGCTCACCACCTACGAAGCCGCCGGAAGGCTCTGGGAGGCGGGGTTGCGATGAAAGTTCAACCTCCCGAAGCGGTCACACCGTTTGTCGCTTATCATCCGAGCGGCGACGAGCGGTTTGCGGTGTTGGACAGGACTATCGAGCAATACGGCGCGCATCCCGACGCCCTCATCCAAGTCTTGCACATGGCGCAGCAGCTCTTCGGTTATCTGAGTTCGGATGTGCTGCGTTACGTGGCCGCGTCGCTGAAGATTCCCATCGCTTTGGTGTACGGCGTGGTCAGCTTCTACCACCTGTTTGCCCTGGTGCCTCGCGGCAAGCATCAAATCATGGTCTGCCGGGGCACGACCTGCCACGTGCGCGGCGCGGCGCAAATTCTGGAGCGGCTGGAGCAGCAGCTTGGCGTCAAGGAAAGCGAAACCACCAAAGACAATGTCTTCAGTCTGCACAGCGCCCGGTGCATCGGCGCCTGCGCGCTGGCGCCGGCGATTGCGGTCGATGACGACGTGTACGGCAAGCTCACCCCGGACAAGATTCCGAAGTTCTGTCAGAAAGATTTGAAGAAATATGTTTGATGAACTCTCACTGCACATTCTGGACGTCGCCATGAATTCACTGGCCGCGCAAGCGCGCGTCGTGCAGATCACCGTCTTGGAAAGCCGCAAGCGCGACTGGCTCATCGTGCGGATCCGCGATGATGGCCGCGGCATGGAAGAAAGTGAATTGAGGCGCGTACTGGAGCGGGGCCGGAGCGGCAAGGAAGGCCGCAAGCGTCCGATCGGCCTGGGGCTGGCCCTGTTGCGGCAAACCAGCGAGATGTGCGGAGGTCATTTCCATGTTCGCTCCGCCCCCGGCCAAGGAACGACCGTCACCGCTTCCATGCGCTGGAGCCATGTGGATCGGCCCCCATTGGGCGATTTGAAGACCACGATGCTGGCGCTCTGCATTTCCAACCCGACTGTCGATGTGCGGCTGACGTACCGTTCCGATGGCCAACGCATGTGTTTCAGCTCACAGGAACTAATTAGAAAGAGCGAATCTGCCCGCGAACCACAAGACGGTGCGAGACTCCCGTCGAGCTCTGACTTTCTCGCCAGCAAGAATTCCAGAGCTCGACCAGAGTCTCGCCCCGCCCTTGGCAGGATTCTTGGTGGTGAGGCGGTCGAGTAGAACTTGGAGGTTCCCCATGAACCTGGAAGAACTCAAGAAACTCAAAGAAAAGGCCCGGCAGCAAGTTGCATTGCGTGAGGGCGAAAAGAAATATCGCGTCGTCGTCAGCATGGGCACCAGCGGCATCGCCGCCGGCGCCCGCGACGTCATGAAGACCTTGCTCAATGAAATCGAGAAACGCGGCGTGGAGGGCGTGGAAGTCCGAGTGACCGGCGAGATCGGACTCGAGGATGTCGAACCGGTCGTCCGCGTCGAGGAAGCGGGCGGCGAGAAAACCACCTACGCGCACCTGGATGCAGAAAAGGCGCGCCGGATCGTGGCCGAACATCTGGACAAAGGCCGCAAAGTGGACGACCTCGCCGTGGGGAAGGAAAAGAAAGGGGAATAGGCGGCGATGCATTTTTGCGAACCATTACCTCGTTCGGTGCAAGAGGATCTTTTGGCCTTCCGGATACTGCCCCGTCCGTGGGATCGAAGGCACCACTTGTCAATCGGAGGTCGCGTTCCCCCTCACCCTAACCCACTCCCTCCGGGAGAGGGAACAGCGTCGCTTACGCGCCCAACAATTCTCATTTTGGCCGTTTGTAGTCCCGGCTTTAGCCGGCCAGCGCGCAGAAACCGGCTAAAGCCGGGACTACTTACGGGTCGACGGACAGGGCCCGATGCCAAAATGAGAATTGCTGCTTACGAGCCGACAAACTGTGCAAGCTCGCTTCGCCGACGACGGCAAACGATTCTCCCTCTCCCTTGGGGAGAGGGCCGGGGTGAGGGGGAACGCGATGTCCCACCGCCAATAAGTCCACTGGCCCAAGCCACTCTATGATGCGTTCTCACATTCTGGTTTGCGCGGGCGCGGGTTGTTTGAGCTCGGGCGGCCATGCCCTCAAAGACACGCTCGCCGCGGAATTGAAGAAGCGCGGCCTCGAGGGTGAAATCCGCATCGTCGAGACCGGCTGCATGGGCCCGTGCGACCTTGGCCCGGTGATGCTGGTGCATCCCGATGGCACCTTCTATCAGCACGTCACCGGTTTAGACGTGCCGAAATTGGTCGAAGAACACTTCCTGAAAGGCCGGCCTTACACCCGGCTGCTTCCCAAGGAAACCGTCACCGCCAACGTCGTCGCGACGCAGCGCGATTTCGGGTTCTTCGCCAAGCAAGAGAAAATCATCCTCGAAAACTGCGGCCTGATTGATCCGGAGAACATCGAGGAATACATCGCTCGCGATGGCTATCTGGCCTTGGGCAAGGCGCTCACGGAGATGACACGCGAACAGGTGATTGAAGAGATCAAGGCCAGCGGCCTCCGCGGGCGGGGTGGAGCCGGCTTTCCGACCGGCGTAAAATGGGACCTGATGTACAAGGCGCCCGGACCGCAGAAATACGTCATTTGCAACGCCGCCGAAGGCGATCCCGGCGCTTTCATGAATCGCGCCGTGCTCGAAGGCGACCCGCACCGCGTGATCGAAGGCATGGCAGTCGGCGCCTATGCGATGGGCGCAAACCGAGGCTTCCTCTACGTCCGCGCCGAGTATCCGCTCGCGATCAAGCGCCTCCAGATGGCGCTGCAACAGGCTTACGAGCACGGTTTGCTGGGCCAGCGATTGTTCGAAACCGCATTCAATTTCGACCTCGAAATCCGCATCGGCGCCGGCGCCTTTGTCTGCGGCGAGGAAACGGCGCTGATGCGGAGCATTGAAGGCCGTCGAGGCCAACCTCAACCGCGTCCGCCCTTCCCCGCCCAGCGCGGCCTTTGGGGACGCCCCACCAATATCAACAACGTCGAGACCTGGGCGGCCATTAAACCGATCCTTTTGAAAGGCGCCCAATGGTACGCCTCGATTGGCACCGAGAAAACCAAAGGAACGAAAGTGTTCGCGCTCGCCGGCAAGATCAAGAACACCGGGCTGGCGGAAGTGCCCTTTGGCACGACGTTGCGTCAAGTCATCTTCGGCATCGGCGGGGGCATCTTGAACGGCAAGAAATTCAAAGCCGTGCAAACGGGCGGCCCGTCCGGAGGCGTCATTCCGGAACAGCATCTGGATACCCCCCTCGAGTACGAAAGCCTGCAAAAGCTCGGCTCGATCATGGGATCGGGCGGCATGGTGGTGATGGACGAAGACTCGTGCATGGTCGATGTGGCCCGCTTCTTCGTGGAATTCTGCTGCGACGAATCGTGCGGCAAATGCCCGCCGTGCCGCGTGGGCACGCGGCAAATGCTGGGCTTGCTCGACCGGATTTGCCGGGGCGAAGGCCAGATGGACGACCTGGAAAAACTGGAGGAACTCTGCTTGATGGTCAAGGAAGCCAGCCTCTGCGGCCTGGGCCAGACCGCGCCCAACCCGGTGCTCACGACCCTCCGTTATTTCCGCGATGAATTCCTGGCTCACATCCGTGAGAAACGCTGTCCGGCGCGGGTCTGCCGCGAATTGCTGGAATTCCGGATCCATGAGGAGGTCTGCGTAGGCTGCTCTCTCTGCGCGCGCATTTGTCCGACGAAAACCATCTTCAAGCGCGAGGAGCTCAAGAAATTTTTCATTGTCCAAGACTCCTGTGTGAAATGCGGCTCCTGTTTCGACGCGTGCAAATTCGAGGCGATCGCGAAAACGTCTGACGGAGTCAATGGCCGCACCAGACGGGGACAGGCGTTCGAGCCAGTCCCAGGGAGAAATATGGAACAGGTGGTGGAGACGTGAACAAGACTTGGCAGGGCCGAAGGCACGAAATGTTAGCCCGAATACTCTCCGGACTCGTGGCGCAGATTTTCAATCTGCCGTATCGCCGATTTGCAATCGGCGGCAGTTCGGCAAGTTCCGGGACGTTGAGGCTCGTCCGGCGGATGCGGAATACAATTCCGCGATACAGCAGATTGAAAATCTGCGTTACGCTAAACACATACTCTCCCTCCGGGAGAGGGAGAACGGTTTGTCGCCGCGATGCGCAACATGCGCCGCCCGAGCCATTGCAGCCTGCTGGCATCAGATGCAGCCCCGGATTCCCAAAGCGGACCGCCGCTTGTTCCCTCTCCCGGCGGGAGAGGGCCAGGCTGAGGGGGAAACGCCGGTCACCCTTCGCTCGTCCGCGAACATCTCCCGAAGACCTCGCCCCGTCCGAATTCCTTTCGGCGCATCCTTCGCTCCGTAGCAGCAGTAGCAGCAGAGAGGACGAGGCCTTGATCCATTTTGGATTTGGAAAGACTGGTTTCCCCAAACTGACCACTGACCACTGGCCACTGATCACTCACTTCCGAAGTCAGAGCCTCCTGCGGTCGGCTGCTACGAGGACGCGCACCTGTTCTGAATTTCTCCGCTCAGGCAAAAGCTCCATGCCCTGACTATGCTGGCTTCGAAGCCCATCACGATCACGATTGACGGCAAATCCTGCGCGGGCACGGAAGGCCAGACCCTGCTCCAAATTGCGGCCGCCGACAACGTTCTCATTCCCACGCTCTGTTACTTGAAACATCTGTCGCCTTGGGGCGGATGCCGCATGTGCATCGTTGAGTTGAACGGAGGCCCCAAAGTCGTGCCGGCCTGCTCGACCCCGGCCGAGGACGGAATGACCATTGCCACGCAGAATGACCGCTTGACCCGGCTTCGCCGGATGACGCTGGAGCTGCTCTTCAGCGAGCGCAACCACGTCTGTCCGATGTGCCCGATGAATTGCGGCGATTGCGAATTGCAGACTCAAGCGTTGCGCCACGGGATGGATTCCGTCCGCTTTCCCTACCTTTATCCGTCGCTGCCGGTTGATCTTTCGGGCCGCTACTTCGGCCTGGACCACAATCGCTGCATTCTCTGCACGCGGTGCGTCCGCACTTGCGAAGAAATGGAAGGGGTCCACACGCTGGACATCGCTAATCGCGGCGGACGCAACCAGGTCGTCGTGGATCTCAATTCGACCTTCGGCGCATCCACCAGTTGCACCCTCTGCGGCGCGTGCGTGGCGGCGTGCCCGACGGGAGCGTTGTTTGACAAAGCGCAAGCCTTTCGGGGCAAACTCAACGCCTGCCGGAGCGTTCGCACCACCTGTCTGGAGTGCCCGGTCGGATGCGGACTGCTGGTCTTCACCAAGGACGATCGCGTCGTCGAAGTGTTTGGCTCCTTCGAATCTTCGGTCAGCGCCGGGCATCTTTGCGTGAAGGGAAGATACCAGACGTGGGCCGATCCGCGCCGGCGCATCCTCACGCCGCTGATCCGCCGGAACGGAAAGCTGATTACCGTCAGTTGGCCTCAAGCGCTCGACGAGTTGGGGAGGGCGGCGAAGGGCCTGCCTCCCGAGCAGACAGGCTTGCTGGCCTCGCCCCGCCTGATGAATGAGGCGATCACGTGGCTCAAGCGATTCTATCGTGCCGCGGTGTTTGTGGCCCCGGATGAGATCTCCCTCTGCCGGGCCGGAGACAAAAGCCCGCAAGCGTTCCAGCATCTCCAAGCTGCGGACGCCATTATTGTGTTGGGCGCGCAGCCGGCTCGGGAAAACGGAGTCGTCGCGGCCAAGATTCGCACCACGGTGCGCCGGCGCGGCGCCAAGTTGATGATCTTCCATACCCGCAAGAGCGATCTCGATGCTTACGCCGACCTTTGTGCCAACGTGGTTAGCTTGGAACATAGATTTTGGGAAAAAGTCGAAGCGCAATTGGCGGACGTGAAACGGTCAGTGCTCGTGTACGGTCCGGCGGCCATGACGCCCATCGGGGTGACCGTTCTGGAAAAACTGATCGCAATCTTCGAAAGCAAAGGCGAAGGCCAAGGGCCGGCGCTCGTTGGGTTGCCGGTGACGGCGAACAGCTTTTCCTTGGTGGCGGCCGGCCTGGAGCCGTTGGAAGATGTTGCGCCGTGGCTGGACGAAAAGCCTCTGAAGTTGCTGCACATCCTCGCCAGCGACGAACCGGATGGAGGCGCGCGATTGCTCGACCACAAACAGGCGCGCCGTCTGCTCAAAGAGATCGACCGGGTGGTCGTGTCCGCGGCGTATCAGTCGGACTTAACCGAGTATGCTCAGGTTGTCCTGCCGGCGGCGGCCTGGTGGGAGAAAAACGGCACCGTCACGAATTTTGAAGGCGCAGACCTCCGCCTGGAGCCCGTCCTGCCTCCGCGCGGCGAAGCCCGCGACGATCTGGCGATTTTGGAAGCGCTGTGGACGGCGACGCAGAGCACGGCGTCTGGAGCGCACGGATCATCCGAGCTGCCGGCAGCTCAACCCGTCGGATCCATCCCTTCAAACCGGAGTAATCAGGCATGAATCGTTCAACAAGCTCCAGCGATGGGCTGCCCCGCTTGGTTGTGGAGTGTCGCGTTCCCCCTCACCCTAGCCCTCTCCCTCAGGGCGAGGGAACACAACGATCCGCTCATCGATCAGCCAAGCAGCCTAGGCTTTTCGACAGGCGGGGACTGGTCCTCCCTCTCCCCTTGGGAGAGGGGCGCGAGTCGAACGATGAGCGTGCCAGTGAATGAAATATGGCAAATCATCTGCTATGTATTCCTCTTCACCTGATTCAGTCCGAGATGAGTCAGAAGGAGGAGGCTAAACCGAAGGAGCAATCCTTTCGGGAATGCAGCCAGGGCCGGACAGCAATGCCCGGTC
>JACQWK010000261.1 GCA_016209525.1 Verrucomicrobiota bacterium | reverse complement strand
GCGTCCCGCTCGGACGCGGCCCGGCGGCGAGACGCCGCTCGAACTCGCAGCCGAGGACGGCTGCGCTACGACGACCGACAACTTCGGGATGCACCGGAACCGAGCCGCGGCCCAATTCAGGTCTTGTGATTTCGAAGATCAGGATTACGATTCTCCAAAAGGTGATGAAAACTCGACTCGGCCTCTGTTTTATGATTTTGGCGACGGGGCTTTTCGGCGGCTGCTCCACGACGTCATCCGGACCGTCTCAGCCGCCAAAGCCGCCGCCGCCGCCGCCACCACCACCAGTTGTGCCCCCGGCGGTCTTTAATATGATCCCCCCAGCGCTATCCGGTGAGACCCATCAAGACAGCGAGCCCTTTTTGGCGGTCGATCTCCAGGATCCGCAGCGCATGGTCGCCAGCGCCTTCACCCCGAATCCGTTTGGCACAACGGATGGAACCGCCCCCGTGTACATCACAGCCGATGGCGGCGAAACATGGGAACTTAACAATATCGTGCCCAGCGCAGGCGGCCTCGGCACGAGTGACATCACGGTGGCGGCCAGCACTATTCCCAAGACAGCGTACGGCGGCATCCTTCGCGTCCCGGGCGACCTCCTGCTCAACCTCCTGCGCGCGCCTGACTTCACTTCGCCGGCCACGATGACCGTGCTCGGAGACCGCTCACAAGTGGATCAACCTTTCATTCAGGTGAAAACCGTCGGGATTCGCGACCGTATCTACGTTGGAAACAATGATCTTGGCGCACCGGGCGGGAGAACCGCGACGGTCGATGTCTCGCTCGACGGCGGCGCCACATTCACTCCCATTCGGATTGAATGGCGCAGCACCGGCCTCCAGAACGGTCCCTCCGTGCGGCCCACGATTGCCAATGATGGGACGGTCTATGTGGCCTATTTCGGCTGGCGAATCTTCCGTAATTCCGTCGCGACAAGCGACATCGTCGTAGTGCGTGACGACCAAGGGGCCGCCGGCTCGAATCCTTTTCAACATCTGACCGATCCTTCCGATGGGCAGCCCGGACGCATCGTCGCCGGAGGCGTGACGATTCCGTGGTTGAATGCGCGGGCGCTGGGGAACGAGCGGATCGGCTCGACGCTCTCCATCGCTGTGGACCCCAATCAAAGCGGCATCGTCTATGTCGCCTGGGCTGATCGCGTTGGCAACGGCGACATTTACACGATCCATGTCCGGCGTTCGGTGGATCGCGGCGGCACATGGTCCAACGATCTCCGAACGATTCGGAATGCCACGTGTTGCTCGGTGGCGGTTGCCGCCAACGGCACGGTGGGATTGCTCTACCAACAGTTCGTCGAGTCGAATGGTGACGCCCGTTGGGTCGTTCATCTGGAACAGTCGCGGGACGGGTTTCAAACGCGGGAGGATCGGGTCTTGGCGAATGTGCCGGGGGCAAGTCCGACGCCGCAGTTTTTGCCTTATCTCGGCGATTACAATTTCCTCTTGAGCGTCGGGAACGAATTTCGGGGCGTGTTCTCAGCCAACAACACGCCCGATCCGGGCAATTTTCCGCAGGGCGTCCGCTACCAACGTCCCGTTGATTTTCGGACAAAACGGCTTCTCGACGGCACTGGGCGCCCGGTTGCAGAATCCATCGATCCGTTCTTCTTCAAAATCCCGGTCGCGCCATGAATCCAATTATTAATGAGCTCAGAAATTGCGGCACACCCCTCACCCAGCCTTCGGCCACCCTCTCCCCATCCGATGGGGAGAGGGACGGGGTGAGGGGAATTCTTCAGGTCGATATATTTATGCACTGATCAAATTAAGACTTGATGACAATGAATATTCGAAACTTTTTCAGCGAACAAAGGTGCGGGCCGTTGCTCGTCCTGGCGGTGAGTGGCGTTTGGTGCGCAACCGTTCCAGCTCAGAATGCCGAGGATGACAAGATGCGCGCGAATCCAGTCTTCGTTGGAACCATAGAGAAAATGGAGGCCGTCGGTGTGTCAGGGATTCAACCCTCGGCGAAAACAGCGTTGGTGAAGGTGGATCGCGTGATCAAAAAGCCAACCGCGATCACCCTGGTCAAAGGCGATGTGGTGACCGTCGAATTGAAGGATCCTTCCGTCTTCAGGCCAGGAGTGCAGGCCACTTTCTTCACCAGAGGCTGGATTGCTGGGAAAGGAATCGCGGTGCGGGAAGTCGCGCACGAACTCGCCCGGACCGCGGCTGCCCGCGCGGTGCCAGAACGAGAGGACACGCTGAAGCGATTGGAAACAGCGGCTCTCAAACTTCGCGCGGAGGCTGCCGATATCGTGGCGGCGGGACGCGTCGTCAGTGTGGCCAAACCGGCGGTCGCGCGGGCAGAACGGCCTTTCGTCACGGAGCATGATCCGAATTGGCAGGATGCGGTGATTCAGGTTCAGACCGGGTTAAAAGGCGTGAAATCGAAGGAGCAATTGGTGGTCAGGTTTCCTGCGTCGGAAGATGTCGCTTACTTTGGCATGCCGAAATTCAAGGTCGGCCAAGAAGGCGTTTTCTTTCTGAAACGAGACAAACTTTCGGGTCTTCCCCGGGCGGCTGTTGCCGACCGTGTGCTTGAGACTTGCACGGTGATGGAGCACGCGGATGCCTTGCCCAAACGCGAGGTTGGAAGAGTCCGAAAGCTCCTGAAACGGTGAGGTTCCTGGGGCGTTGCCCCAGGCTGGTATTGAACAGGCCTTTGGCCCTGGAATCGCTGCCATGCCACAATCACTGAGTCTCGTCGTCATTCACGTCATTTTCAGCACCAAGGACCGTCGCGCCCTGCTCAATGCCGGAACGCGGCCCAAACTCCACGCCTATCTGGCCACGGCCGCGCGCAACGCCGGCTGCGAATGTTACCGGGCGGGCGGCGTGACGGATCACGTGCATTTGGCCATCCGATTGTCGCGCACGCTCACCATTGCCGAGCTCGTGGAGAACCTGAAGACCTCGTCATCCAAATGGCTGAAAACCCAGTCGCCGGACCTCGCGTCGTTTTCGTGGCAACGCGGTTACGGCAGTTTTTCGGTCGGCCCGACGGATTTGGATTCGCTTTGCGCTTACATTGATCGGCAGGGGGAACATCACCGCACCCGGACGTTCCAGGAGGAGTTTCGGATGTTCCTCAAGAAATATGGGGTCGAATACGACGAAGCCTACGTATGGGATTGAAGGGACGCCGCAAATTGGAATCCAAGATCTCGACAACACGCGCGAGTCGTTGTTCGGCGCGGATGTTTGCGCCAATCTGAGCGCCAACGGCGCGCTCCAAACCAGCCTGGGGAAACGCCCCAGGACGTCTTTCATTCGCCGAATTTCTGGTGCAGGTTTGCGGCGGGAATGCTAAAAGCTCCGTCACCTATGACCAGAGACTCATTGGCGTTTTTTTCGTTGCCTCCTTTCTCGCGTCTGGGAGGCTGCACCCTTGGGGGACATCGGAAGTCTCGTTCCCCCTCACCCCGGCCCTCTCCCTTGGGAAGAGGGGGGACCGTTCGCCGCACACCGAGCTGGGTGATGCATCTTGGCTGTAACGTCCTGCCGAGTTTGCTGCTGATTCTGATGGGGTTGAACGCGCCGGCGAATGCCCAGACCGACGCGCCGCTTCGCGTCTTTATCCGCGCGGGCGTGAAGACGCACGGCCTCGGCCAGCATGATCATCCGCGCTTTCTGAAGGAGTGGGCCCAGCTCCTCGCCGCTCGCGGCTGCCAAGCGGATGGCGGCATGGATTTTCCCACGAAAGCGCAGCTCGAGAATACCGACGTGCTGGTGATCTTCGCCGCGGACGGAATGAAAATCGTCGGCGAACAGCGCGCACATTTCGAAAATTTCCTCCGGCGCGGCGCTGGCTTGGTCGTCATCCACGACGGCGTCGTCAGCGGTGACCAGCACGAATGGGCCAAGAAAGTGCAAGGCGGGGCCTGGCGGTGGGATGGCGAAACCAAAACCAAATGG
Source organism: Verrucomicrobiota bacterium (assembly GCA_016209525.1). Lineage (GTDB taxonomy): Bacteria > Verrucomicrobiota > Verrucomicrobiia > Limisphaerales > SIBE01 > VHCZ01. The sequence continues at coordinate 10,521 of JACQWK010000261.1, read as the reverse complement.
TTCGAGGGCGAGGTCGGCGAATATTTCGTCGATACCACCCATCCCATCACGCGCGGCGTTTCGAACTTCGATTGGAAGGACGAGATTTACTTCGATCTGGACATGGCGCCCGATGTTCACGTGCTCGCCTCGTCGTTTCAGAATGTGTTCGTGATTGCACCGCAATTGTGGACGTACGAAAAAACCTGGGAGAGTGGCCGCAGACCGTATCGCGCGTTCGTCTCGCTTCCGGGCCACGAATACGCCTCCTTCGAGACGCCCCACTATCGATCGATCCTGCTGCGAGGCATTGCCTGGGCGGGAAACCGGGCCAACGTGGACGAATTTTGCCAGGCGGACGAGATGGCTTCGCTCAAGTATCCGCAGGGCGGCCCGACCACCCCTGCAAAAGCCGCGTCAAAGCTCACCGTGCATCCCGAATTCAATGTCAACCTTGTCGCCTCTGAACCGCTCATCGAAAAAGTCATCTCCCTCGATTGGGATGCTCTCGGCCGGCTTTGGGTCGCGGAGACTCCGGAGTATCCCAATGGCCGCACGATCAACCGCAACGATCTGCCCATCTATCCGCAGCGTTCCTTGCACCCGGAGGATTTTCAGGGCGCCAAGGAAAATCGTCCTGCTCGCGACCGCATCTCCTGGCTTGAAGATACCGACGGCGACGGGCGGATGGATAAGAAACACATCTTTGCCGACTTCGAGCACGGCGTGCCGGGCGGCCTTGAACGCGTCACTTCACTCGTTTTCCACAAAGACGGTGTGATCGTGGCGCAAGCGCCCGACATACTCTGGATTCGCGACACGAACGGCGACGGCACGGCGGACAAGGTCGAGGTGCTCTACACCGGTTTCGGGATTGGCGACACGCACGCTGTCATCAATAATTTCCGCTGGGGCCTGGACGGCTGGGTCTATAGCGCCATCGGCTACAGCGCGGGCAATCCGCAATCCGGCGATGGCTCGAAGAGTTTTGGCCGCGTCACGGCGGGAATCATTCGCTTCAAACCGGATGGCTCGGCGCTGGAGCAAGTCGCGTCCGGCTCGTGCAACACCTGGGGTTTCGACTTCAGTCCCGACGGCGAAGCGTTCTACACGACGGCGACGTGCGGCGAGCATTTCCTCCACGTCGTGATGCCGGAGAAAATTTTGGCGCGCGGGAACATCGGCGGAATCCGTGCGACGGCTGTGTTGCCGGATCACCAGAAAGTTTTTCCGGCCGTGCATCATACCCGCCCGCCCTACATCCAGATTGACTGGGTCGGGATGTTCACCGCCTCGGCTGGGGCCTGCATTTACAACGGCGGCGCGTGGCCCGAGCGGTTCAATGGCTCGCACTTCAGCTCTGAACCTACGGTTAACCTCGTCCACCATGAATTCCTGAAGCCGAAAGGTTCGACCTTTGTCGCGAGCAAGGAAACCGGCCGCGAAGAGACCGAATTCATCGCCGGCACCGATCTTTGGTTTCGCCCGATTCACACGCGCGTCGGCCCGGATGGCGCGCTTTACGTCGTGGATTTCTACAATCAAGCCGCCATCCACAACGACACGCGCGGGCCGAGGCACGGCGCGCACAACGCCGCCACGCGGCCTGACCGCGACCATTATTTCGCCCGCATTTGGCGGGTGCAGCACAAGCAAGGCAAGAAGCTGAGCGATCCCCACTTTCTCCAACCCGACGCTCTGGTGGCGAATCTCACTCACCCGAACGGCTGGGTGCGCGAGACCAGCGCCCGGCTCCTGCGCGAGAAGGGCGCCGGCGCGGCGGGCGTGCCGCTGGCGTTAATGGTGAAAGCAGTGAATGTCGAAGCGCCTGCCAGGATTGCCGCGCTCTATACGGCAGATTTTCTCGGCCTATTGGACGAAACGTCGTTGACCGACGCGGTGAATGACAAGGAGGCTATCGTCCGCAAAAACGCCTTGCGCATCCTGGCGGAGCGCGAGGGCAATTCAGGAGCGAACAAGCTCGACGCCATCAAATCGCGTCTGAACGATCCCGATGCTCGTGTGCGTATTCAGGCGCTTATGGCGCTCGGGACTTTCGAGCCGTCCGCCGAAATCGCGCGGGCCATTGTCGAAGCCTGGCCTTCCTTGGAAGACGGATGGCTGCAATCTGCCGCGATTGGTGTCGCCGCAAAGAAGCCGCTTCTGTTCGTCGAGGCGGCCATTGCTGCGAATCGAGGCGCCATGCACGAGAGCTTCGTCCGGCACGCCGTCCGGCAACTTGCGCTCCAAGGCGATGCCGACGAAGCGGCGCGGTTGATCGCCCTCCTCGCCAAGGCGCCGGGCAGCGCGGATGGCCACAAGCAAGTTGCCATGGAAAGCCTGGCCGCGAATCTGAACAGCGGGGTCGCTCCCGAATGGACCGCCGAATTGCAGGCCGCTTTCAAAACACTCTTCGCTTCGCCTTCCGCCGAAGTCTCCGGCGCCGCTTTGCCGCTCGTCGGGCGCTGGGACAAAGCCGGCGCCATGAGCGCGGACCTGAAACCGTTCGTGAGCCGCCTCGTGGCCAAGCTCTCCGATCCTTCCATCACCGAGGACGCGCGCGGGCAGGTCGCCGTCAACCTGCTGGGCGTCCGGCAAATGGAGAACTCCATTGTTCCCAGCGTGGCCGGAATGTTGGGCTCGCCCCTCTCCGCCATCGTGCAAAGGCGCGTGGCCGAGGCGCTCGGCGCCACCGGCGATCCGGTTGCGGGCCGCTCGCTGATGCAAGCACTGGCGCGGGTCTCAGGCGAGTTGCGTGAAGTCGTCCTCGCGCAGTTGCTGAGGCGTTCGGACTGGACGCGAGCTTTGGTCCGAGCCTTGGCGGACAAACAAATCGCGATTTTAGCGCTCGGCCCTTCGGATACGCATCGCCTCCGCACCCATCCGGACAAAGCGATTGCCCAATTCGCGAACGAGACGATCAACGCGCTGCGCGGGCCGGAGCAGAAGGAAAAGGACGCCCTCATCGCGAAGTTCAAGCCGGAAGCCGAAAAACCGGGGAACCTGGAGAACGGCCGCGCGGTTTACGCGCTGAATTGCGCGGCCTGCCACATGTTCAAGAATGAAGGGCGCGACCTAGCGCCGAATCTTACGGGCATGGGTGCTCACGGAGCCGCCGAATTGCTCGTGCACATTCTCGATCCGAACCGGGTGGTCGAGCCGAATTTCATTAGTTTCAGCTTCGAAACCAAAGACGAATTGAGTTACGACGGAATCATCGCGCGCGAAAATCCCCGCGAGCTGGTGCTGCGGAATACCGGCGGCGATGTCACCCTCCAGCAACGCGACATCAAAGCCCGGCGCTCCACGAACCTGTCGCTCATGCCCGAAGGGTTTGAAGCGCTGGGCGCGGAGGGTTTGCGCGATTTGCTGGCTTACCTCTGCAGCGAGGACGAGCAATACCGCATCATCGATCTGCGCGCCGCCTGCACTGCGGACAGCAGCAAGGGCATTTACGCGAACCGGGAAAGCTGGCGCGAGTCGTTGCGCTTCCGGAAATTCGGCGTGGTGAAGGCTGGGGCGGTGCCGTATGATATTGTTTCCCCAGCCAAAACGCTCAATGGAAACAATCTCATCGTCCTCAAAGGCCGCAATGGAATTACCCGTGAATACCCGCAGCGCGTCGAGATCGGCAATCTCAACCTCCCGGCCGCTCGTCTGCACTTTCTCGGCGGCGTGGGCGGCTGGGCTTGGCCGTATGGCGGCGATGAGACCAAAGGCCTGCCCGTCGCGAAAATCACCGTGACGCATTCCGATGGCCAAACCGAAACCTGGACGCTCGCGAACGGTGTGCACGTGGTCGATTACATCAACAACAGCCATGAATGTCCCGAATCGAAACAAGCCCCCGATCTCGTGAACGGCGGACAGGTCCGCACCTTCAGCCGCGAGATCAAGAATCCGGCGCCCATTCAAAAGATTGCGCTGGAGAGTTTCAACAACGCCGTGGCGCCTACGTTTGTGGCGATCACGGCGGAGACCGCTGAACACACGACGCAGGCGAAGCGATAAAAATGGACGCGGACATCCCTGACCTGAATCTTACGTGCCGCAGGAACTCCGGCGCGCTCCCCCTCACCCCGGCCCTCTCCCGCCGGGAGAGGGAGTTGGGGACACGGCGCGGGAGCATCGTCGAGCGTTGTCCAATAATCCGCTCGCGGAGGATCGCTCCCCCTCTCCCGGCGGGAGAGGGCCGGGGTGAGGGGGAGCGCCACGCAAACCCACCCGGCATCTCGATGCAACACCCGAGCAAGACTCCATGAGACACGCTCCCATCGATCCGCAGTTGTTCAAAGCCAACCGCCAACGGCTGAAGAAGCTGATGCTCCCGAATTCGCTGGCGGTTGTGAATGCCAACGACGTTCTTCCCACCAATGCCGACGGTACCCACCGCCTTTGCCCAAACTCGGATCTCTTTTACCTCACCGGCGTCGAGCAGGAGGAGAGCATCCTCTTGCTCGCTCCCGACGCGGACGACGACGAACAACGCGAAATCCTGTTTCTTCGTGAGACCAATGAACACCTGGCCACTTGGGAAGGCCACAAACTCACGAAAGAAGAGGCCCGGAAAGTCTCCGGCATCGACCGCGTCCTTTGGCTCTCGGAGTTTCGGCCGCTGTTTCACCGGCTCATGTGCGAGTGCGAGCACGTCTATCTGAATTCGAACGAACACAAACGGGCTGTGGTCGAAGTCGAAACTCGCGAGGCGCGATTCGCCGGCGACACGATGCGGCGTTATCCGCTGCACGATTACCACCGACTGGCGCGGCTGATGCACCGGCTGCGGATCGTGAAATCGGAGGGCGAGGTGGGACTCATCCGCAAGGCGAGTGCGATCACGGGGGCGGGTTTCCGCCGCGTCCTTCGCTTCGTCAGACCTCGCGTGAACGAATTGGAGATCGAGGCGGAATTCGCGCACGAATTCATCCGGCGCGGCGGCGGGTTCGCTTACACGCCGATCATTGCTTCCGGCGCAAACGCCTGCGTGCTGCACTACATCCAAAACGATCGAGTCTGCCGCAAGGGCGACTTGGTGCTCCTCGACGTCGCCGCCGGCTATGCCAACTACAACTCCGATTTGACGCGCACGATTCCGGTCAGCGGGCGCTTCAATCGCCGGCAACGACAGGTGTATAACGCGGTTCTGCGTGTCCTGCGCCAATCGATCAAAGGCCTGGCTCCGGGCAAGAAACCGAAGCAATGGCAAAAGGAAGGCGAAGAGATGATCGAAAAGGAACTCGTCGATCTTGGACTCTTGACGATGCGCGCAATCAAACGCCAGGACCCAGAGAATCCCGCTTTCAGAAAATACTTCATGCACGGGCTCGGCCATCCGCTTGGATTGGACGTGCATGACGTCGGTTTCACAACCGAGCCGATTCGATCCGGATGGGTGATGACCGTCGAGCCGGCCATCTACATCAAGGAAGAAGGCCTCGCAGTGCGGCTTGAGAACGACGTGCTGGTCACGGAGAAAGGCCCGGTGGATTTGATGGAAAACATTCCCATCGAAGCGGAGGAGATTGAGGAATTGATGGGGCGTTAGTGGGAGTCTCTCTTTTAACTAACCCACCCCTGCGCCCCTCCCAGGAGGGGAACTTTTGCGCCGCCACCGTTCACTTGAGCGGAATGGCGGGCAGCCGTTTGAGCGTCTTGTTGGCCGGATCGACCATGATCCCGACGGACTCCAGGGCGGTAACGCCGAGAATTGGCTCAGCATTGGCTTCGCCAAGAATGATTCTTCCGGCCGTGATCTCGCCCATGAACTCGATGCGCGCCAATCCGTAACCGTACTCTTTGATTTGGCCGTCCGCCAACTCATAGGCCATTCGGCCTTCCTCGAGGACGCCGATTTTTCTCAATTCTTCGGCCGGCGCCAGGCAGTCAGTGGCGCCGGTGTCCACAAGAAAAAGTCCCTCGTAGTGCCGTTCAGGTGCGGCTGGGTTGCTTAGTTTAACCGTTACTTTGGTGAGTCCCATGCGAGTATCCTAAGCTTTCTCGTTTCTGAGGCAAAGCTATTCGACGGTGAAAGGCCTCAGTCGGGGCTGGCGTAGCGCAGATTTTCAATCTGCCGTATCGCCGAGTTGCACTCGGCTGGACGTTCGAAACCGGAAGGAGAGGTCGGAAGCTCGAGGCGTCCGCTGAATGCAATTCTGCGATACGGCAGATTGAAAATCTGCGCCACAAAATCGGCGCTCTCTGGCCGGGCAAGACGGACCGATCACTCGACGGCGTGAGGTGTCCGCGCAACACATTCGAGGCGCCTCCCTCATCGACCTTGCCGCTGCCGGAACTGAGTCGGCGTCAAACCCGTCGCCGCCTTGAACGCGCGCGCGAAAGCGCTTTGGTCATAGAAACCGCAAGCATGGGCAACCTCAATGACGGGCTGTCTCGTCTCGATGAGGATTTGCGACGCGTTGCCGAGCCGCGTTTTGTTGATAAGCTGGCTCGGCGTGATCCGGTAGATGCGCTTGATGAGACGAGCGAACCGCACGGGTGACAGCCCCGCCAGTCTCGCCAGTTCCGCGGGTGAGATCGGCTCCGCGTAATGTGCTTCCAAGTAATCCAAAGCCGCGCTCAAACCGGGCGGGATGCGTTCCGCATCGCCCGGGACGTTCAGATCGTGTGAAATGCCGAACAGCCCGATGATGCGTCCGGCAGCGTCGCGCAAGGGGAGTTTGGTGGTCAGACACCAGCCGGTCTGCTGGCGCTGGTACCAGTGCAATTCGAGTTTATCGACGATGGGGCGTCCTGTGCGCAGGACTTGCTGGTCCTGGGCGGCGTAACGCCGGGCCAGCTCGGGCGGGAACACGTCGCGCACGTGGCGCCCGATCAACTCTTGTTTGCGCCGCAATCCAACCCGCTCCGCCAAGGACTGGTTGGCCAGAAGGTATCTCCCCTCGCAATCTTTGACGAAGAAAGCCGTGTCCGGCAAGTGGTCGAAAAGCTCGTCCATCATTGCGACCTGGTCGAACAACTCGGACGCTGGGTCCAGGACGGCGTTTCGGTTTTCCTTTATGCCGGATTTCACAGCCAGAACGTCATTCTAAGCCAAGACGGTTGAGCTGACGAACGTATATTTTCGATCCACCATCGCCCAAGAATCCGTGCGCCAGCGCCGTCTATGAAACCGAATCGACCCCATGCGAAACGTGCCACAGCTCCTCTCCTGCCGATCAGCCGTCCTCCTCCCGGCAGTTCGGCCTACGTCTTTGTGGCTTGTCTCGGCATCTGGTTGCCACGCCTCCACGCCGCGACCCTCGTCGATCTCGACGCCACTCAACTCCCGACCGGGCCTCTCCCAACTTGGACCAATGCGGTGTCGGCAGTCGGCAACTTCGCAGTGCCATCTGGCGCCACGGTCCCGGCCATCACCGAAGTGGACGGCGTCAAAGGCGTTGCCTTCTTGGCCACAGGCGGCGCCAATGGCGGCACGCATTACTTGGGGCCGGTCGTGCCGGCGCAATTGAACGGCGCCGGGCCTCGCACCGTCGAGGCTTGGATTCATAATCCGACGCCGCAAAACGAAGAAGTCGTTTTTGACTGGGGCGCCCGCAACACTCCGGCTCCGGGTCCAACCGGAGAAAATGTCTCTTTCGGCCATGGCTTGAGTCCGGCGTTTGGGGCCGTCGCCATGTGGGGGGCACCCGACATTGGCTGGGGAAACAACGCCGCAGAAGTTGCCACGAACATGGTTTTCAATCGCTGGACCTACATCGCTTTCACGTACGATGGCACGACCTCCAGGGTTTTTGTGGATGGCCGGGAAGCCAACAACGAAACCATCGCGATCAACACCCGGGAACTCGACACCGCGGGCAATCCTCTCCGCTTTCGAATCGCTCGTCAGAATAATCCGGCCGGCGCCATCGACGGCACGGGTCTTGGGCAGTTCACCCTTGGAAGACTGCGCGTGCAGGACACCGCCCTCGATCCCGCGGCTATCCAAGCCAGATTTGATCAAGAAAAAACGGTCTTTGGCCTGGGAGATACGGACAATGACGGAATGCCCGATTGGTTCGAACGCCGCTACAGCGCAGTCTTGAATCTCAACGATGCATCCGATGCGGCAAAGGATGCGGATAACGACGGGCTTACCAATTTGGTCGAGTTTCAAAAGAGCACAGTGCCCAACAACCCCGACACGGATGGTGACGGACTCTCCGATGGCGCCGAGGTGAACCGAACTGTCGCCGGCCAAGTAGCCGCAACCGATCCGCTGCGAGCCGATACGGACAGCGACGGGTTGTCTGACAAAGTCGAGACGAGTACCGGCGTCTTCGTGAATGTCAATGATCCCGGATCGGACCCGCTCAAGGCGGACACCGATGGCGACGGATTCGGAGATTTGCAGGAGGTCTTCAGCGCTTCCGATCCGAACAAGCCTGCCAGCGTCCCGGCGGCGGACCGTCCCTCGCTCGTGAACCTGGATGCCGCCAATTTAGTTCTCGGACCGCTGGCCGCCTGGCCGAACTCGGGGACCATGGGCAGCGTGTTCAACTCCCCGACTAATGCCCCCGGCCGCGTTCAGACGATTCAAGGCGTCAAGGGCGTCACCTTGGATGGAGTCAACAATTACTACACCGGCCCGGCCGCGCCGGCCTTCGTGACTGGAAATTCCAGCCGAACCATTGAAGCCTGGATTTACAATCCGGTTCCGGCCGACGAGGAAACGATCTTCGCTTGGGGACGACGCGGAGGGCCGGACGGCTCCAACACGTCCTTCAACCACGGCCTCAATGCCGCGTTTGGCGCCATCGGCCATTGGGGCGGCCCGGACATTGGCTGGAACGGACAGATTGCTCGTGGACAATGGACCTATGTGGCTTACTCGTACGACGGCCCGACTCGGACCACCACCGTCTATAAGGACGGCGAGCAAGCCAACACGGAGACGCTGGCTAACCCCCTGAATACGCACACCGTTGATACCGCCAACCGACCGCTGCCGTTTCGGGTCGGTTCACAAACCGACGCGAACGGCAATCCTACCGCCGCCCTGCGGGGATCGATGACCATCGCCGAGATTCGCGTGTATGACCGCGTGCTCGATCCGACAGTCATCCAGAATAATTTCACCGCCGGGACTGATAAGTACGGACTGGCCGACTATGACAACGACGCGTTGCCGACCTGGTACGAACGGCAATACAGTTTCCTCAACCCTCGCGACGCGTCGGATGCCTCGAAGGATCAAGATACCGATGGTCTCGCCAATCTCGCCGAGTTCCAACGGGGCACCGAACCGGACAACCCGGACACGGACGGAGACGGCGCGTCCGATGGCGCCGAGGTCAATCGGACCACCGGCGGCCAAGCGGCGGCGACGGATCCCCTCAGACAAGACACCGATGGCGATGGGCTGTCGGACAAAGCCGAAACCGGCACCGGCACCTTCGTGAGCCCGACCAACACGGGCACAAATCCGTTGGCGGTGGACAGTGATTCGGATGGTTCGGTCGATGGCCTGGAAGTCTATCACGGCTCGAACCCGAACAGCACGGCCAGCACGCCGAATGTTACGACGCCCGCATTGCTGGTGAGTTTGGACGCGACTGCCTTGGCCGTGGGTCCACTGCCTGCCTGGCAGAACGCGGGCGTGTTGGGCGGAGTATTCAAAGCGCCCGCAGATTCAGTCGCGAACGTCGAATCCGTGCAGGGGGTCAAAGGCGTGACTCTCGATGGAGTTGGCAATTTCTACACCGGCCCGGAGGCGCCGGTATTCCTGACCGGAAATGCCAGCCGGACGGTGGAGGCATGGATTTTCAACCCCGCAGCGGCGGATGAGGAAACGATCTTCTCTTGGGGACGCCGCGGCGGACCGGCCGGATCGAACTGCTCGTTTAACCATGGCCTGAACGCCGCCTTCGGCGCGGTCGGGCATTGGGATGCGCCGGACATCGGCTGGGGTGGAACCACCAACGTGATCGTGGGCAAATGGACCTACGTGGCCTACACCTACGACGGGTCCACCATGACAACCACGGTGTACAAGGAAGGCGTCCAGGCCAACCGAGAAGTGTTGACCGCCGCCCTCGATACGTGGGACATCGATAACACCACGCAAGGCGCGCCGTTGCCCTTCAGAGTCGGCAGCCAAAACAATAACAACGGAACTCCCACGCCCAACTTGCGAGGCTCGATGACGATTGCCCGCGTCCGCGTTCATGACCTGGCCCTGAGCGCACAAGCGATCCAGGCGAAATACGATGAAGAAAAGGCCTTCTTCTCAGCGCCTCCCGCCGAGTTGAAGATTCAGAGCGCAACGTTTGATCGCGCCTCGGGTTCGTTCACCATCACCTGGACGGCCTCACCGGGTCGGACCTATGCCGTCGAAACCTCAACCAATCTCACGGATTGGACACAGGTCGCCGGCGGCCAGACAACAGGCACGTTTACAGATCGGCCTGCCGCCGGCTCCGCTCCAGCGCGATTCTATCGCCTCCGGGTTCAGTAACCTTCGGTGGGGCGAGACTCCCGTCGAGCCCTGACTTCTTTGACCGAGACATTGCCAGGGCTCCACAGGAGTCTCGCCCCACCCTG
>JACQWK010000249.1 GCA_016209525.1 Verrucomicrobiota bacterium | reverse complement strand
TCTGAGGCTCGGGGCTCTTGATGAACCGCCTCTTTGTAGCCGCCGAGGTAACGAGGCGGACACCGCGGTTAGAACCGAAATCCGCCTCCTCACGTCGGCGGCTACGGCTTGGGTTCCGATTGCGCGCCCGAATGGCTGGACGACTCGCCAGACGGCAGCGGACCGTAAACATGAACTGAATACGGCGAAAACTCGTCCGTGACCCAATTATCAAGGACCGCGACGTATCGATTCTCGCTGTTGACTTCGAGTATTCCACGCGTGGGAATCGGCAGCCGGAATCGATAGATGTGGCGTTGGTTGGTGTTGTTCACGGCCAGAAGGTACTCTCCCGGTGGCACGGTTGAGTTCCCGCGCTTCACCTTCAAACGCGCCGGCGTGATGCTGCTGTCAAGGGCCTCGTTGAAACGAAGGGCCGGATCGCCAAATTCATGAACCACCGGCCACCAGAGATGTTCGGCTTGAAAGAGGGGCAGGCGCGCAGTGACTTCCCGGATGACCTTCTTCAAGGATTCCCAAGCCTCCGGATGTTCGCGCATTTTCCAGCCGCCCGCGTCGAAGCAGTAATAGAACAAACCCGTGGCGCGTTGGGCGAGCGCGCAATAGGTCATGCACCGCAATTCCTCGTAGGTCGGACTGCGCAGGTCCTTTTCGCCCGGAAGTTCGCGGGGATACGCGCTCCAGTCGAATGCTTGAATGACTGCGATCAGAGGCTTCTTTGCTCCGAGGGCGAGCCGCGCCATCCGCAGATGCTGGGGCAGATTTGCCAAGGGCAACCACGGGATTGGATAGCGGTCAACCATCGTGAGGTCGGCAATGTTGGCGTAATGCAGCGCCGCGTAGGCCTGGTACATCACCAAAGCTGTCGGCTTATTTGCGCCCACCCTCTTGAGGAAGCGGTGGGCAGCGGCCACTTGTTCCGGAGAAACGCCGTGTATTTCCGGCTCATCACACAGATACCAAGCCCAGAGAGCGCGATGAGAATCCAGCGAGGCCACGGCACGTCGGGCGGCGGCGGCGTTGAAAGCCGCCCCGGCCGATGTATGGGGAGAGGCGAGAACCCTCAGGCCTAACGAACCGGCCGCATCCAGGTATGTTTTTTCGGCTGGCCCGGTCACCAAATTGAAACCTGCGCCTCGCACGACGCTGAGATCGTTCGTCTCGGGGACCGAATAAATGCCGAGTGGATAGGAATTGGATCGCCGAAACTGGCAGCCGGTGGGAGCGACAAGAAGCAACGAGCTGAGCAGCAATCCAAGCCCCTTGCCGATGAAGCGGCCAACCGGACAGGAATTCTCATGTTGGCCTGCAGGTAGTCCCGGCTTTAGCCGGCCAGCGCGAGAAAGCCGGCTAAAGCCGGCCTTCCGAGCGGATCGCGGGTTGCGCCTGCCGTGACAATGAGAATTGCTGCGATCCGGAGCGCGGGCCGCCCGAGCGCGAGATTCGAGGTTCATTCCGAAGCGGCGGGCGGGCCGCCCGCGCTCCAGCCTTGTTTTTACTTGCGAGACAAACAAAGAAGGATCGAACACAAGAGGAGAAAGAGGAAGAGAATGGAATAGATTTGGAGCGGAAAATCAAATTTCGCGTGGACAAGACAACCGGCAAGGCCTAGCCAGATAAAGGCGACAAACTCCCACGGCGCCGCGATGCCACTGGGAAAGCACCATCGGCCAAGCACGAGTCCCAGCATGGTCAGAATGGCCCCCAAACCGGCCCAGCCATATGTGACGCGGGTCTCCAGCCAGTCATCGTGTAGGTAAGCGTCCCAGACCTGGTTCGGTTCCTTGTACAACTGGTAGATCGCGGTAAAGCTTGCGGGTCCCGTCCCGAGAATTGGGAATTCCTCGGCGATTCTCCGGGAGTTCTGGTAAATCTGAATCCGTCCGCTCAAGTCATCGCTAAACATGGTCTCCAATCTGCGCGCAAGATCTTTCCAGCCAAGGTAAGCAGAGAAACCCAAGATCACGAGGAACAACGTGAGCATACTGGCGCGCACGAGCGCCCGTTCACGTCGGGCCGAGAAGAATACGATTCCGGAGGCGACGGGCACTCCCGCCAGGGCGATCAAGGCTCCCCCGCGGCTCGTCGAAATGATCGGCGCGGATGCGATAAGCACCGCGCAGGGCAACAACACCACGTAACTGCCTCCACCGACTCGTTCGAAATGCCGGCGCATTCTTGCGGACGCCGATCTGAGACGCAACCAGAGCCCAAGGCAAACTGGCCAAAGGAGATTCAGATACGTTGCGGCATTGGAGCGATAGGCATACGGCCCAAATTGCGCTTCGTTGGTGCTGTTGATTTGCGGCATCACCAGCCAGAGCAGTTTGTTGGTGCCATCGAGCCTCTGAAGGACTCCTTCAAGTGCCAGCAGCGCCCCGTTCAGGCACACCACCCAAACCAGGCGGCAGAGGCGAGCCGGAAGCGGAGAAGCCGGGGAACGGGAGAGCGGGGGAGAGTGAGGAGTGCCGACGACCTCGCGGTCCTCCGAACTGAGCTCTGGACGCCGCATTTCGGATGCCAGAGTCACGGACGCTCTGGATCGCGTCCGGCGTTCGACGGTGATTCCTTGACGTTCTTTCCGGGTCTTCCCCAAGAGCCAGTCGCGGGTGGCCCAAAAGAAAAACGCCAAACCCAAATACTGCCAAAAGATATTCAGGGTCGCCGTGCGATCGTAGCTATGCGGCAACCATGGAAGGTAGTTGTGATACACGAAGCGGTTTTCCCTTGGCAAAAACGTGGCGCGCGCATTGAGTGCGCTCACGAACGTGTATGCCAGAATGATTACGGTCAGTATGGCGAGGCAGCGCGTCAGGCAAAGGACGGTCGATTGCTTCGCATCCTCGACTCGAAATCCGCCTATTTCTCCGGCTTCTCCCCATCTGCTTGGTTTGTATCCAGCCCACCATCGGATCAGCCATTTGGCCCCAAGCAACACTCCGAGGAGATAACAGACCGTGTTCATCGTCCAGACCGACCAGTCCTGAGTCGTCCCAAAGGCCCAAGGGGTAAAGAGCACTGAGAAGTAGATCAAAATTTCGGTGAGTCCATCGCAGACCTTGTAGGTCAGCGGTGTCCGAACGCGCTCGGATTGCCACCGTCGTCGGTCATCTCCGGTTGTTTCCATGAAAAATTAAAAAGCCGGCCGCCGATTGAACCGCAAAAACGTTGATGTTCACAAGGGAGAAAATCGCGGATGCACTCAGCAAGTCTCATTTTGGCGACCGGCCCGACCTGCGACCCGCTTGTAGTCCCTGCTATAAGCCGGTTTTCTCGCGCTGGCCGGGACTAAAGCCGGGACTACATACGGGTCATAATGAGAATTGCTGAGATTGGCTTGACCGGGATGGGTCCGGGGTATATCGACGTGTCAAAAGCGTTTGAAGCGAAAGAACGGATTTTGGTTTTCGGTCTTCGGATTCGGGGGAGCAGTCCTCTTCACTTCGGCATCCACTCCTGTAACGCCCCCCAAGCCGGACCGGTTTTCCGGTGGCGCGCTCGCCGTCGCATCCTTGTTGACCGCCACTTCAATCGGATTCGCGCAGGGGACCGCGGCACCGACGGCGACAAACGGTTCGTCTGTCTTGATGGATGCGAAATCAGTCCGCGAGCTCTCGCCCGAGGAAGCGGCTCGAGGACATCCGGTCCGGTTGCGTGGCGTCGTGACTTATGTCGATCCAATTCGTTCCGCGCTTTTCGTGCAAGATGCCGCCGGCGGAGTTTCCGTCGAACTCAACGAAAAAATTTCCGGCCTTGCGGCTGGAAAGCTGGTGGAAATCGACGGCTTCAGCCGTTTTGACCGGATTGCCACAACGGTCGTCAAATCCCGCGTCCGCACCGTGGGGGACGCGCCGTTGCCAGTTCCGGTCAGCGCGGCCTCCGAGACGTTGGCCAGCGGCCGCCTCCATGGTCAATGGGTTGAAGCGCGGGGGGTGGTGCGATCCGTCGCGGAGAGCGGAGGCCAGATTCAGCTCGCCTTGGCTGAAGCGGGTCTGGTCACAACGGTATGGGTGTCCGGGATCGAGCCGGCTCGCAGCCTCGCCCGCTTGATTGACGCCACGGTCCGCGTCCAAGGTGTCAGCGCGGCTCATTTCGACACCACGCGGCGCCTGGTTGGTTTTCATCTTTACGTTTCAGGCCCGGAGTTGATCCGTCTGGAAACGCCCCCTCCCGAAAATCCTTTCAATATCCCTCTTCGCCAGATTGCCGATCTGCCCTCCCTCACTCCCGAACGGGAGGCCCATCGTGTCAAAGTCCACGGCGTCGTGACGCTTCAAAGGCTTGGACGCATGCTGATCATCGAAGACCCCACCGGGGCGCTGGAAGTCGAGACACGCCAATCCGAGGCGGTGCCGGTCGGAGATCGAGTTGAAGTCGCCGGTTTTCCAGCCGCAGCCAGTCCGGCGCCGATCTTGCAGGATGCCATATTCCGGCGGACCGGCGTCGGGAGGGCTCCCATTCCGATGGAAGTCACAGCGGAGCAGGCGTCGAGCCTCGACTATCACGGAAGGCTTGTCCGGATCCGGGGGCAGTTGCTCGACCGGACGGTTCGACCGGATTCCAGCGTCCTCGTGTTGCAGGGGAGCGGCGCGATTTTCCCCGCCTTTTTCGGCGATCTATCGAGCGAAGCTGCGCTCAAAGATGTTCGTGAAGGCAGTCTGCTGGAGTTGACCGGCATTTGTCTGTTGGATCCCAAAAACAGTCAGTTTCCGCAGACCTTCAGGATTCTTCTGCGTTCAATCCGAGATGTCGCGGTGCTGAGAAGCCCGCCTTGGTGGACGTCGAGGCATGCGATTGGCGCAATCGGCGGCCTGTCCGCCGTCATCGTGGCGGCGCTGGCATGGGTGGCGCTGCTCAAGAGACGCGTTCGTCAGCAAACTGACACGATCCGCCGGAGATTGGAGGCCGAGGCTGCGCTGAAGGAACGGTATGGGGAACTGTTTGAAAATGCCACGGACATGGTCTATACGCACGACCTGGAAGGCCGGTTTAAATCCGTCAATAAAGCCACCCAAAGGCTCTTGGGCTACACGCGGGAGGAAATGCTCGAGTCGGACGTATTCCATATTGTCGCGCCCGAGTATCGCGCGCTCTCGCGCGGGATGTTGGATCGCAAGTTGAAGCGAGGCGGAACCACCACGTATGAAATGGAGTTGGTCGCCAAGAACGGGCGCCGGCTTTGGGTGGAGGTCAGTTCACGTTTGATCGTGCAAGAGGACAAGCCCGTCGGCGTCCATGGAGTGGTGCGGGACATCGCCGAGCGCAAGAAATCCGAACAACGAACCGCCACGTTGTCGAATTTGGCGTATCGCCTGAGCGCCTGCCGAAGCCCGAAGCAAGCGGCGGAAATCATCATCGAAGTCGCAGACGAACTGTTCGGTTGGGACGCCTGCTATCTTCATCTGTTTACCGCCGACTACGCCGAAGTCATTCCAGTGGTTCATTTCGATTCGGTGGCTGGAGAACGAGTGGCGGTCTCCGGCGGGTATGTGGATATGAGGCCAAGCGCGATGGACCTGACGGTCCGCGACCAAGGCAAGCGGCTCATCTTGCGCGCCACGCCGGCCTTCGAGGGCACCGCCCCCCTCATCCCTTTCGGCGACAAGGCCCGCCCTTCGGCCTCATTGATGTTCGTGCCGATTCGCCATGGACCCAACACCATTGGGATCCTCTCGATTCAGAGTTACACGCCACGCGCTTACGCGGAGGACGATCTGGACACGCTGCAAGGGTTGGCGGACCACTGCGGCGGAGCGCTGGAACGGATGCGCGCGGCGCAGGCGTTCGAGGAATCCGAACGGCGTTTTCACAAAGCGTTCGAAGCGACGCCGGTCTCCATTTCGATCAGCACGCTGGCCGATGGACGAATTGTGGATGTGAATGACGGTTTTTTGCAGCTTTTCGGCTTCACCCGCCAGGAAGTGATCGGGCAGACGGCGGAGGCACTTGGCACCTGGGCAAGATTTGAGCAGCGCACCGAAATCATCCGGCTCCTGCGCGCCCAGCAGCGGGTCCGAAACCGGGAATGCCAGTTGCGCACGCGGACCGGGGAAGTGTTGGACACGCTGATCTCGGCGGAGCTGATCGACTTCGGTAATGAGCCGTGCGTGTTGTTCATTACCTATGACCTGAGCGAACGGTTGCGTTTGGAGGCCCAGTTGCGGCATGCGCAGAAAATGGAAGCCGTGGGACAACTCGCCGCCGGCATCGCGCATGACTTCAATAACATCATGACCATCATTCAGGGCCACACGAGTCTCCTGCTGGCGGCGCCGAGTTGCGCGGGAGAGACTGCGGAATCGCTCAGGAGAATCCTTGTCGCCGTGGAACGGGCCGCGAGTCTGACCCGCCAATTGCTCACTTTTAGCCGGAAGCAGATGCTCCAACCTCGGCTGCTGGACCTCAGGGACGTGATCCGCCAGGTCGCGAAGCTTCTGCAACGGCTGCTGGGTGACGACGTGGTTCTGAAGTGTCAATATCCACCGGTGCTACCGGTGATTTGGGCCGACGCAGGAATGATGGAACAGATCATTATCAACCTCGCGGTGAACGCCCGCGATGCGATGCCCGACGGCGGTGAACTCGCTCTCTCCGCCTCATCCGTGGAGTTCGGACCGAACGCCGCTCACCGGCATGCCGAAGCCCGGCCTGGAAGGTTCGTCCGCCTCACCGTCGCTGACACGGGGTGCGGAATGGATGCCGCCACACTGGATAAGATTTTCGAGCCGTTCTTCACCACCAAAGCGGTCGGCAAAGGAACCGGGCTTGGCCTGGCGATGGTGTATGGCATCGTCCAACAGCATCGCGGTTGGATCGAAGTGGCCAGCGAGGAGGGGCGCGGAGCGGTCTTCAGTTTATACTTTCCGGCTGAGTCAGGCCCGGCCGAACCGGCGGCAACGTTAGGGCCGCAGCCGGCGTTGCCGCAGGGCACGGAGACGGTGCTGGTCGTAGAAGACGAACCCGTGCTTCGCCACTTGGTCTCGCACATCCTGGAGCGCCAGGGTTATCACGTCCTGGAGGCGGGCACCGGAAAGGAGGCGTTGCAGCTCTGGCGCCAGCATGAGCGGCAAGTGGATCTGTTGCTCACGGACGTGGTGATGCCCGAGGGCGTTTCCGGAGTGGATCTGGCGGAACAACTGGTGGCTGAGAAACCCTCTCTCAAGGTGGTTTACACAAGCGGTTACAGCCAGGACGTCGCCGGTCAACGCGTGGCGCTGGAAGAAGGGGTTAATTTTCTTCCCAAGCCGTACCACCCGCCAAAACTGGCTCAAATCATCCGCGCATGCCTGGATTCCCAAAGCCATGAGAGTCGCCGGATTCCTCATTGATCGGTTTGAGCCGGACGGGCAACATTGTTTCCGGGCCGGAAAGCGCAATGAAGTTGACGGAAAGTCTGTCTGAAAAGGGTGTTTTGGGTAGCACAGGCTACCAGCCTGTGCCGTCCGGCAACTTGCCGGACGGAACGGGTACGG
>JACQWK010000228.1 GCA_016209525.1 Verrucomicrobiota bacterium | reverse complement strand
GTGGGGGTGCCGCCGGGTAACCGGCGGCACTACCCGGAGGAGGCCCTGCCCATTTCGCCTTTGAAGGAAAAGAGGCGAAGGGTTAAGGTAAGTCTAGTTGTGTTAGCTCTCGATCTCACGAACCAACTGACCTTCGCGCTCCTCCTGCTGCCTTTGGGAATCGTGCTTGTGATCGCGCTGGCGTTTGGCCTCTTGATCTGGCGGCACAGCCGTCGCGACTGTAAACGCTCCAAACCCGGCGCGACCTCGGATTCACCGGCCGATCTCGACGACAATGGCGAGTGGCGCGAAGTGAGTTTCGCCGGACGCCATCGGTGGTGTGCCATTCGGGCCAGCAGCGTCAAAGCCGTCCAAGCTGCCCTCGGCCTGCACAATCCGAGACCTTGTTCGTGGGAGGACGGCATGTCGCGGCTCTCCGAGCACACTCTTCTCATTTCTCCGCCGATCGACGGATGGATCCTGGTGGTCGGCCACGGACTGCCTGACCCGACCGATGATGTGGACAACTGTTTTCGGTTGCTCTTGAATTTGAGCCGTGATCTGGGGCAGGTGCAGTTTTTCTGTGTGCACCGAGCCGTCAATCACCACACTTGGGTGCGGGCCGAAGATGGCCGTATCCAGAGAGCCTACGCCTGGGCCGGTGAGACATTGTGGAACCAGGGGAGAGCAACTCCTGCGGAAGTCCGGCTTGGCCTGAAATGTTTCGCGTATGGAGAAACCACTGAGGATCGTGACGGTTATCCGAATGACATCTTGCAGGCGAACACCGACAAAGTCCATTTGCTCGCGGCCAACTGGAGCTTGGACCCGCTTGCCGTTGAAGACCGACTGCTGTCGGCCGGTCAGGGCGTGGTCGGGGACCTGGTGCATTTGAGATACGGCTGAGGGCGTAAGCGTTGAAGCGTTGCAGCGTTAAATCGTTGAAGCGTCAAATCGTTTTCCCGATGAGCGACGGAAACAATGCGAGGCTTGAAACCGCGATTCTCCGTCACCATGGCCAAGAATTCGACACGAGCTACTCCTCCTCATGCTGGAAAGTTCACGCTCCAACGCTCTAACACTTCAACGTTGCCACTCTTTCCAAGATAAACTATGGCCCCCGAAACCTGTCCCAACTGCGGCGCGGACGTTCCGCGCAACGCCAAAGCATGCCCTGAGTGCGGCGCTTGCGAACGCACCGGATGGTCGGAGGAGGCGCATGACGGCGCACTGGGGCTTCCGGACGATTCGTTCGATTACGAGGATTATGTCCGAAAGGAATTCGGAGGGCGCACACCGGTTCCTCGCGGCGTCCATCCAGTGTGGTGGGTCACGGCAATCCTCCTGTTGGTGGCCTGGCTCGCTTGGTATTTTTGGCGTTAAAAGGGCGCGAAGTTCCTCACGGCTTGAGTCTCTTCGGTCCTGATCACGAAGGCGAGAGTCGATCCCGCTGGAAGTTGACTGGCCTTGTTTCCCCTACTCTGCATCTTGCACGCGCGAGGTAAGGTAGGGACGCCTCGCCGAGGCGTCCCCGCGCCGTGCAGGCGCGGAACTCCTTTGAAAGGTTGCGGTGACGTTTTCACGCTAACCACACCCGGTTCCGCCGCTGAACGCGGCGGGGACGGCGCCGGCGCGCCGTCCCTACCTTCAAAAGGTGCACCCAGCAAACGAAAGTCTGACATAGTCAGGCTAGCCCGCAAACTTCCTGGCGACCAGACTGGCATTGTGTCCGCCGAAGCCGAACGAATTGTTCACCGCCGCCTGGACGGCCATCTCGCACGCTGCATTCGGCACGTAATTCAAGTCGCAATCCGGATCGGGATTCTCGTAATTGATCGTGGGCGGCACGATATTCTCCTGGATTGCTTTGGCGCAAAGAGCCATTTCCACGGCCCCGGCGGCGCCGAGCATATGGCCGGTTGCCCCTTTCGTGGAACTCACGGCGAGTCTCCGCGCGTGGTCGCCGAACACAGTTTTGATGGCCTGGGTTTCGCAGAGGTCGCCTTGCGGAGTGGAAGTGCCGTGGGCGTTGATGTAAGAAATCTCCTCCGGCGCGACCCTGGCCGATCGCAGCGCCATCGCCATGCAGCGGGCCGCGCCTTCGCCCTGGGGCGCCGGAGCCGTCATGTGACTGGCATCGGCGGTGTTGCCATAGCCGACCACCTCGCAATAAATGCGGGCGCCGCGCGCTTTGGCATGACCGAGTTCCTCCAGCACGATCACACCCGCGCCTTCCCCCATGATGAACCCGTCGCGGTCCCGATCGAAAGGACGCGAAGCACGCTTGGGTTCATCATTGCGTGTGCTCATGGCCTTCATGGCGCAAAATCCGGCAATGCCAAGCGGAACGATCGTCGCTTCGGTGCCGCCGGCAAACATGATTGTGGCGTCTCCCATCTTGATCGTGCGCCACGCTTCGCCGATCGCGTGATTCGAAGTCGCGCAAGCCGAACACGTCGCCAGGTTCGGCCCCCGCAATTTGTAAAACATGGAAAAAAGCCCCGAAGCCATGTTCATAATGAGCATCGGGATCATGAACGGCGAAACGCGGCCAGGCCCTTTTCCCAATAACACTTTGTGCTGCTCCTCGACCGTGTGAAGGCCGCCGATGCCGGAGCCTATGATCACGCCGGTTTCATCTCGATTGACCTTGGCAAGATCCAGTCCCGAGTCGAGCAGCGCCTGGCGCCCGGCATAGACGCCGAATTGCGTGAACCGGTCCGCCCGGCGGACTTCTTTTGCGGAAGGAAACGCCGGGGCGGGATCGAGGTTTTTCACCTCCGCGGCGATCTGGCAGTCGTAGGCCGACGCATCGAAGAGGCTGATTTTGTCGAGACCGCACTGACCGGCCAGGATATTCTTCCAGAAGCTGTCGATGTCGTGGCCGAGCGGGGTCACGACGCCCAAACCGGTGATGACCACTCTTCGATCGGCCAAGTTTTGCGCCATAAAAAACGGGGCAGCTCGCGCTGTGTTCAGGCGTCGCTGCCCCTGAAAATCTCCAGGAGAACTATCTTTGCTGGGACTCTTCGATGTACTTGATCACATCGCCCACGCTTTGGAGCTTCTCGGCTTCCTCGTCAGGGATTTCCTGGCCGAATTCTTCCTCGAGAGCCATCACGAGCTCGACCGTGTCGAGGGAATCGGCTCCGAGATCTTCGATGAACTTTGCCTCAGGGGTGACTTGATCGGCATTCACTCCCAACTGTTCCACGATGATCTCCTTCACTTTCTGTTCGATCGATTTATCAGCACCCATGACTTCTTTGTGTTTAGGTTTGTTGTGTGTCTAAGCAACGTTCAGAGACCCGTCAAGCCCTGATTCGCCCATGGATTCAGAAGGCGGGAGCGCGAAAGACCTGTCCGCCTCGTGGCGCAGATTTGTGATCTGCCGTATCGCCGAGTTGCACTCGGCCCGTCGCTCGAAAGGCCGGGAATGCGTGTCAATTCGAGGTGTCCGCAGAACGCAAATCGGCGATACAGCGCAGCGCGGCGAAGCCGCAACCAAAACGGCGCGCGGCCTTCCAGGCCGCAGCGGCTCCAAAAGACCGAGGCGCCCGAAAATCTCCGAGCCTCACCC
>JACQWK010000239.1 GCA_016209525.1 Verrucomicrobiota bacterium | reverse complement strand
GCAGTGCACCCCGGCCCTCTCCCCAGGGGAGAGGGAGAAACGTTCGCCGTGCGCGGAAATGTTCGGCCACTGCGGATTAGCCTAACGCGCTGGCAGCGATTCCCTTTCCTTGGGGAGAGGGCCGGGGTGAGGGGAACAGCAGGCCTGTCAAATTCCATCGGCGTGAGGATCTTACCCGTGCGATCAGGAGCCCTGGACCTTGGAATTCATCCAGTAATCCACGCGAATGACCGCTCATCCAGGCCAACTTTCGGAGTCACTTTCTTTGGACAGAAACCGTTCACATTCCGCTGAAGGCTCAATCCCGGCGTTCCTTGCGATTGCGCGGTGAGATTCGCATGGATTCGCGTGGATTCGCGGATGCGTCATCGGCAATCTATGGCTGGCAGGGAGCCGGAGGGCCAATCGCGGTGACCGTGATTCGATGCTCGCGAGTGATTGGCTCAATCTCTTCCCGTTCCAGCAGGAGCGTTCTCCGCGCTTCGACGCCAATGGCGCGGATTTTCGCGGCCGCGCACGTGCGGATCGTCCCAGCCCCAAGACAGGGAATGTCGAATCGCATGTCGTGGTTTTCTTTGGCGACCTTGACGGCGACAGCTCCCGCCTCCTTGCCAGCGAGCTTGCCGCCGCGCTCCAGACAGGCATCGGTGCCTTCAAAGCCTTCGACGGCGAGAACCGTTCCGCCTTTCACAACCACGGTTTGACCAATTTCCAATCGCGAGATCTCTTTGGCGACGCGGAAGCCGAAGTTCAGATCGGCCTGCATCTCCGGCGTCAGCTCCGGCCCCAGACGGAAACCGGCTTCGGGCATGGCCGGTTCCAGCCAAGGCGTCGGTTCGATAAGCTCGATGCCATCTTTCCGCAGTTCGTCCGCGATGGCGCCGAAGATCGAGTGCGCGTTCTTCTCTTTGAGTTTAAGGAGCATCGCCATGGCCCGCAGATCCGGGCGCAAGTCAAAAAGGTTCTTTGGGGCGATCTGGCCGAGCATCACACATCGCGTCACGCCGCGCTGTTTGAAGGCGCCGATGAGCTTCGTGAGTTGGCCGACTTTGAGCCAGACGATTTCGTCCACGAGCGATGCGAGGTCAGGACTGGTTTCCTCTTCAAATGCGACGGCGACCAACCGCTTCACGCCTATGGATCGAGCTTGCCGTGCGAAGATCAGCGGGAGCGAACGATTGCCCGCGATCAGGCCCAAGGTTGGAATCGCCTCAGGCATGATGCCGGTAGTTCCGAGCTCCAGGACATTCCCGTCGGTTCATTG
Organism: Verrucomicrobiota bacterium; assembly: GCA_016209525.1. Taxonomy (GTDB): domain Bacteria; phylum Verrucomicrobiota; class Verrucomicrobiia; order Limisphaerales; family SIBE01; genus VHCZ01. The sequence continues at coordinate 4,545 of JACQWK010000239.1, read as the reverse complement.
GCATATGTTCTCTCGCGTGTAGCAGACTGGGAAGAAGAATCTGGACGCCGGCTTACGAGAATTCGATTGAGAATTGCTCGGAAGCAGGATTAATTGCGCCTTCATTGATCTTAAGCATGAACCTGCTCGTCACGGGTGGCGCCGGCTTCATTGGCTCAAACGTCATCCAACATTTGATCAATCGGCCCGAAGTCCAACGGCTCGTCAACTTGGATTGCCTAACTTACGCCGGGAACTTGGCCAACCTCGCGCCGGCAAGCGCCAGTCCAAAATATGTTTTCGAGAAGATCGACCTTCGCGATAAGGCCGGCGTGCGGCGTGTCGTCGCGGAGCATGGCGTCACGCATGTCCTGCATTTGGCGGCCGAGTCTCATGTGGACCGATCGATCACGGGTCCAGATGATTTCATACATACCAACATCGTGGGCACTTTTCACTTGTTGGAGGCTTGTCGCGCCTCCTGGCTGAACCCAACGACGCAGTCCGCGCCGTCGATTTTCCGCTTTCATCATATCTCCACGGATGAGGTCTATGGCAGCTTGGGAGCTACGGGCCATTTTACAGAAACGACGCCGTATGCCCCCAATTCTCCGTACTCAGCCAGCAAAGCCGCCAGCGATCTGCTGGTCCGGGCCTATCATCACACCTACGGGCTGCCGGCCGTCATCACGAATTGCTCGAACAACTTTGGCCCGTTTCAATACCCGGAGAAACTGATTCCTGTCGTCATGCAAAGCGTTGTGGAGCGGCGCCCGATCCCTGTGTATGGCGACGGTATGAACGTGCGCGATTGGCTCTACGTTCGGGATCACGCGGAGGCCTTGTGGCAAGTACTGACGCGTGGCAAGGTCGGGGAGACCTACAACATCGGCGGCGGCAACGAATGGCCGAACCTCCGGTTGGTCGAACTCATCTGCGACCTCATCGATGAGCTCGCCCCCAAACTCGGAGGAAACTCGCGGAAACTGATCACCTTCGTGAACGACCGGCCCGGTCACGACCGGCGTTACGCCATCGATGCGGGCAAAATTCGCAACGAACTTGGCTGGCGGCCGGCTCATACCTTCGAGCAAGGAATGCGCGAGACGGTTGAGTGGTATCTCAACAACCAAGAGTGGGTTCGACTGGTGAAGAATCACCGGTGACTCGACTTTCCAATTCTAAGCGGAAGATGGATGCCCAGAACAGCCAAGCGAACGGAGAGACGGACTGGGAGACCCGATATCAAGCGAAAGACATGCCCTGGGAAAAAGGCGAGCCTTCGCCAGGGCTGGTCGATTTTCTTGCGGCACACCCCGGGCTGAGCGGCTCGACGGTGTGCGTCCCAGGCTGTGGAACAGGGCATGACGTTCGGGCTTGGGCTCGGGCAGGCTTTTCCGCGATGGGTTGCGACATCGCCCCCACCGCAATCCAGTTGGCCGAGGAGCGGACGCACGCCGAAGGCTTGGTCGCAGCATTCCGCCTGGGCGATTTTCTCTCCGACGAACCGCCGGAACGCTTCGATTGGGTGTTCGAGCATACTCTGTATTGCGCCATCAATCCCAACCGGAGGGGCGACTACGCGAACGCCGTGCTCCGCTGGTTGAAACGCGGGGGCGACTATTTGGCCGTGAATTACCTCATCCCCGATCAGGATGGCCCTCCGTTCGGGACCATACGCCAAGAACTCTGGGAGCGTTTTTCGCCGCACTTTGAGTTGTTGAGCGAATGGGTCCCTCGATCCTATCCAAACCGGGCCGGCCTCGAGCTGATGCTCTGGTGGCGGCGGCGATCGGTGCCCCGCGGAGTTGTTGGCGATGGGAAGTAGCCGTGGGCGTCTCGCCGCGCGGCGTGTGCCGCAAGTTTCGCAGTCGTTCCCAATTTCACGCTGAGTCCGCCGGGGAGACGCACCGGCTTTACGGCAGGCGGGACGCCCGCCGCTACGATGTCATTCGGGATACGCGGGCGCCTCCGAAGAAGATTGAAATAGGAAGCAGGTTCGTTCAATGTCGGGCCACCATGAGCGAACTGGAACAATTGGACGAGTTGATTTCCTGTCGAACGGAGGAGGGGCGGAAGAGCGTCGAACCCTGTTCGATCGTCATTTTTGGCGCGAGTGGCGATCTGACGGCTCGGAAGTTGGTCCCTGCGCTGTATCATCTTTTCGGCGCCAAACAATTACCGGCGCCATTTCGGATCATTGGCTTTGCCAGGCGCGAGAAGAGCGATGTCGAGTGGCGGCGCGAGATGCAAACGGCTTTGAATCAGTTCTCCCGGACCAAACCTGTCGATGAACAACGGTGGGAGGCGTTCGCCGCCAACCTGTATTATTGCCAAGGCGATTTCTCCGAGACCGGCGCCTACAAGAAACTCGAACAACTTCTCAACTCATTCGGCAACGAATCGTTGAGGCGGAATCTCCTCTTTTACCTGGCCACGTCACCCAGCCAGTTTGCCCAGGTCGCCGAACAGTTGCACGACGCGAGCCTATTGCACCGGCAAGAACCGTCGGGATCATGGCAACGCCTGGTTGTGGAGAAGCCGTTCGGCCATGATTTGGAGTCCGCGGAGCAATTGAATGGGGACCTGACCCGATTTGCGCATGAGAAGCAGGTGTTCCGAATAGATCATTATCTGGGGAAGGAGACGGTTCAGAACATCTTGATGTTCCGTTTTTCGAACTCGATTTTTGAACAACTGTGGAATCGGCAGTCGATCGACCACGTTCAGATCACCGTCAGCGAGAAATTGGGCGTCGGGCAGCGAGGCGGCTACTACGAGGAGGCCGGAGCTATTCGGGACATGTTCCAGAACCATCTGCTTCAAGTGCTCTCCTTAATCGCGATGGAACCGCCTGTCTCGCTCGACGCGGAGGCCATCCGCGACGAAAAGGTCAAAGTCCTCAGATCGATCCGTCCTCTGAATTCGAACGACGTGAACAAACAGGTCGTGCGGGGCCAATATTTCGCGGGGATGCTCGACGGCCAGTTGCGGCCGGGCTACCGGCAAGAGTCGCGAGTCAAGTCCGACTCGAATGTTGAGACGTACGTGGCGCTCAAGCTCTTTTTGGATAATTGGCGCTGGTCCGGCGTTCCATTCTTTCTCAGGACAGGCAAGTGTCTGCCCCTCAGCGCCAGCGAAGTGAGGGTGGAATTCCGGCGCACGCCGCACGTCTTGTTCGCCGCGGTGAGCAACAAGAAGCTCGACGCCAATGCGCTTACACTGCGGCTCCAACCCAACGAAGGAATCTCCCTCCGGTTCAATGGAAAAGTCCCCGGCACGAGTCTCCAACTGCGTCCCGTGCGCATGAATTTCAGCTACGACACGGAGTTTGGCGCTTATACTCCGGAGGCGTACGAACGGTTGCTTCTCGAAGCCATGGCAGGCGACGCGACTCTGTTCATCCGCCGGGATGAAGTCGAGACCGCCTGGGGCATCGTGGATTCCATCCGCAAAGGATGGGAAGGAAAATCATTGTCGAACCGAGAATTCTATTCGGCAGGAACATGGGGGCCTGTGGCCGCGGAAGACTTGCTGGGGCAGACGGGCCACGCATGGCGGGATCCGCATCCAATCCAATAGGCAGCCTGCTTTGAACCTCGAGGGTTCTTCACATCTCACCGGCACTTCGCCTCGAAACGTCGAACTGCACCATTTTCCCGACGAGCAGCAGTTGTGCGAGGCTGCGGCCGAGCGCTGGATCCAATCGCTCCCGACCTCCGACGCTGCGGCCTACGCTTTGGCCCTATCCGGTGGAAGAATCGCCGGGCGGCTCTTGAGAAGCATCGCGAGCCTGTCCAGGAATCAGCGAAACCTGCTCGACCGCGTGCACTTCTTTTGGGCCGACGAACGCTGCGTGCCTCCGGCGCACGCCGAGAGCAATTTCGGCGTGGCCAATCGGGAATTGCTTTTGCCGCTTGACGTGAGGCCGCATCAAATCCACCGAATCCGTGGTGAGATCGATGATCGCCGGGCTGCCTCCGAAGCCGAACAGGACATGCGCCGGATTGTGCCAACGCGCCAGGACGGACAGCCCGTTCTCGATATGGTGTTCTTGGGCATGGGCGAGGACGGCCATGTGGCGTCACTCTTTCCGGAAGAGCCCGAAGAGCCGGTGGGCAGTCGGACGATCTATCGGAGCGTCGTTGCAACCAAACCGCCTCCAGTCCGCATCACGTTAACTTACGGGACGATCGTCAGAGCCAAGCAGGTATGGATCGTGGCCTCCGGTCCGAACAAGATGCGGGCGTTGAAGGAGTCCCTGACGCTGGATGGCAAAACCCCTTTAGCTCGCGTCCTTCAGCGTCGGCGGCATAGCGTAATCTATACGGATATCCCCGTGCCCGACGCATAGCGAGTATTTAGAAATCGCTTTCCCGTCGTAGGGCAGGCTTCCAGCCTGCCGCTTTCCTCTTCGAGTCTGTCTGAAAAATGGGTGGAACGGGCTACTAGTACAATGTTTCCTTAAAACGTTTACACATCAGGTGAGCAGAAGATCGAACTTCTTCCAGCGGTGCACGACCGGCGCGGCGTTGATCTCGGCGATGCCCAAAAGGATTCGCTCTT
>JACQWK010000238.1 GCA_016209525.1 Verrucomicrobiota bacterium | reverse complement strand
CCTGACTCCGTGAAAATTGATTGACTGTCTTGAAGTCCGGCAGGTTCTCCCTCACCCCGGCCCTCTCCCGCAGGGAGAGGGAGAACCGATGCCTGTCCGTGGACAAATCCAAGGACTACAGATATCCACTGATGAAATGGAGACCCCCACACCCAGCGGGAGTGGGCCGGGGTGAGGGAGAAAAGCCAGACGAATCCGACGGATGGCGGGACTTTGGCTAAGGCTTTATAGCTCCTGCGGTGGTTGCCTGCCGCGTTGCGATTCCCTCATTGAGCGGACTAATCCCGAGTCACCTTCGGCGCGCCGTGCCGGATCATCCGGACCAGTTCGTCCCACCGATTGAAGCGCCAGCGAAGGAAACGGAGCATCCAGAAATCGCTGCGGCAGCGGATTTGCCAAAGGCGCCTGCGTTCGGCGGCGATGTGATGCCGCAGATGCCAACAGTCCACGAGCGCTTCCCAATACGCTTTGCGAACGAACGACCATCTTCGAACCAGCACCAAACTCGCGGCCGCTTCGCCGATGAGGAGAGCGAGCTGCGCTGGCACCATGAGCAACAGGATGTGCTGGCAGTTCTTCAGCAGAACCAGCAGTCCATTCCTGTTCGCATAAAACCGCTTGGTGTCGCTGGTTCGCAGTTCATTCACTTGATCGCCGCCTTCCGGATTGACCTGGGCGGCACCCCGATGGTGCAAACATGACGAAGGCACGCCGACCGCTTTGCCGCCCGCGATCCATACCCGCCACGACAGATCGAACTCGTCGGAGTACATGAAGAGAGCGGGATCGAATCCGCCCAGGCGCTCGAACCATTCCCGCTCGATCCAATAACAGCAGCCTTCGGGCATGAATACCTCGCGAGTCGTGTCGAAGCTGGCTCGGGTGCTGCTCAGGCCGAGCGCGTCGAATCCCAAAGCTCCCAGCGATTGGAAAGAATCGTCTGAGTAATTCAGAACCAAAGGAGTGGCGGCTTGCGCGGAAGTCCGTTCGATTTCATGGAGCAGGTTCTCGAGGCAATCCGGTTCGAGCCAGGTGTCGTTGTTGAGGAAGAGCAGGTACTTTCCGTGCGCGGTGCGGGCGGCGCGATTATTGCCCTCACAGTAACCGAGATTCGCGCCATGCCGGATGAAGACCCCGCGCGGCACCGATTGGATCAGTTTCTCAGCGAGTTGATCGGAGCCGTCCGTGGATTGGTTGTCTGCGACGATCACCTCAATTTGTGGGGCCAGCGATTGAGATCTGAGCGAGGTCAGGCAGCGTTCGAGCCATCGGGCGCCGTTGTAGTTTAGAATGATGACGCTGATGAGTGGGCCAGACACGTTCATGGTGATGACGCGGCACGCACAAATTGGTCTGAGGAGGCCATAGGAGAGGCAGGCAAGATGCTTGCCTTACGTTTAGAACATGCCCTCACGGCTGCGCGCCTGATCCTGATCCTGGGCGAGCCTGTGCCTCAAGCCAGTCGCAGGCCTTTGGAAGGACCGTGTCCCAGTGGAATGTTTTTGCCCGTTGCCACGCCCGCAGCCGATAGAATTGGTATCGTTCAGGGGCTTGGACCGCTTTGACAATGGCCGCCGCCAAAGCTTCAGGCGTCTCGGATTCCGCCACCAAGCCTGTCTCGTCATGCAACGTGGATTCCACGAGGCCTTTGACGGGATACACCACCGCCGGCGTGCCCATGGCGTTAGCCTCGATCACGTTGAGTCCCCAACCCTCGCGTTGTGAAGTGTGGAGCAGGAAGTGGGACTCTTGCAGTAAACGATCCTTCTCCCCCTCGGCCAGCGGGCCAGTGAAGGTGACCGAACGGTCGAGATTCAACTCGCTCGCCAACTGCCGAAGATTCGCTTCGACGATGCCGGTGCCTACGATCTTCAATCTGACATCAAGCTTGTGATCCAGAAGGATCCTCGTCGTACGGATGGCTTGGTCCACGCGCTTGTTTGGCGCCAGCCGAGACACCGCGATCAGCCGCACGGGAGGCGCAAGCGGCTTGGCCTCGAGGTCGGGGATCGCAACGGTATGAACTCCGTAGGGGATGATCGTGATGCTTTGAACTCCGTGCCGACGCAGACTGTCCAATGTGGACTTGGAGGCGGTCCAAAAGGGAACTCGACGGTAAAGCCAGTGGGTCCAGCGTTCCTGCCAGCGTCCGATCACATTCCAGGGCCAGAGGTAAAACGCATCCCAGATGGGGCCCAGCACCTCGTGGATATAGGCAATGCATGGGGCGCGACACCACCAAGGGGCGAACCAAGGGATGCCATGATGCTGGTCGATCACGAGGTCAAAAGGCTTTTGACGCCGATGCCAGCGTTGTGCCAAGCAACGCGAACTCCAGACCCCGCCGCAGCGGATAATCTTCACGCCTTCGATAGAATCTTCTTCCGGTCCTCCTTCGAACTGATGCGTGTACCAGAAAACCTCATGACCGCGCCGGACCAAGCCCGAGAGATATCCGAGGGTCACCCGCTCAGCGCCACCGGCCAGTGGATTGCGCGGGTCCCGCCAATTTAGCATGAGGAAGCGCATGTCGTTGTTTCAGCGTAGCGCAGAATTGCATTCTGCGGCGCCGAAAAACGTTTCGCCGCGCTGGCAACGCTCGACGCCCTGCCGACCGCAAATCGGCGATCCAGCCCAGCACGGCGGAGCCGCAACCAAAACGGCGCGCGGCCTTCCAGGCCGCAGAAGCTCCAAAAGACCGAGGCGCCCGAAAATCGCCGAGCCTCGCCTTCCATGTGCGACCGCTGCGGCCTGGAAGGCCGTGCGCCGGAAGAATCGGCGCGGCTTGCGACGATTTTGACAGTTACTTATAGACTTCAATTCTGTTCTACGAAAGAAGCAGCCTACGCATCGGCATTTGAGCGCGAGCGCTGAGGAAATCTTGCCTAGAGGCCGGTGGAACGGCTAGTTAAATCCAGTCATGATCATTCACAAACTGATCATCCACCACCTCGCGCATCGGGATGATCCGGCGTTTTACACCCTGCAAGCCGTGCATGCGATCCAGTGGATCGAGCGCGGTGGAGTGCCCCTCAACAGTGCCATGAGCGTGCTCGACTTGGGCGCCGGCCATGGAGTCTTTGGCACCGAACTGCGGAAACGCGGCTGCCAGGTTGTGTTCGCCGATGAAAGCAACTGTCTGCTCCCGGAGTTGGTGGACGCGCCTTTTCGACAAATCAACCTGGATCGCGACGACGTCGTCCGGCTTGGAACCTCTGATCTGGTGATTTGCTCAAATGTGCTCGAGCACCTGGCCAAACCGTCAGCCTTCATCGGTTCCATGGGCGAACTGCTGAAGCCGGGCGGAGCTTTCTACTTGAGCTGGACAAACTGGCTCTCCCCGTGGGGTGGGCACGATTTTTCTCCCTTTCATTACTTCGGGCCGAACTGGGGCTACCGAATCTACGATCGTCTGATCAAGCGGAGGAGACTTCACACGCCGTTTGTGAACCTATTCCCGACGCACATTGGCAGGATCATGCGCATGATCGAATCTCAGCCCGGCTTGCGAGTCGTCCGGGCGGCGCCGCGCTATTATCCGGAATTCGGGTTTATTCTCTCGATTCCCGTTCTGAGGGAGTTCCTGACGTGGAATTGCGCTCTGCTGATCCGAAACAATCCCTCGAGGTGAAACGCTGGCACTGCAGTAATTCTCATTTTGACCGTAACGCGGACACTCCTGTCCGCAAACGTTCCCGCCCGTGCCCGAACAGGAGTGTTCGTGCTACTTCCACAGGCCGCGCCTGGCGGCAAAATGAAGATTGCCCGTCAGGCCGGATTCTCTCTCATCGAAGTGATGTGCGCGATCTTGATCCTCGGGATTGGGCTCGTCGGACTCACCCAGGG
>JACQWK010000237.1 GCA_016209525.1 Verrucomicrobiota bacterium | reverse complement strand
GCCGCCCCAAAGCCACATGGACAGCGCCAGGAAATTGACGTGCAGCCGGTGCGGTTGCTCGAAATGCTGGGCCAGCAGCGCGCTCAGGACGGCGATGGATTGCGTGGCGACGACCGCCAGCAACCAGGCCCCCGTGATGCCCTGATCGAGCGGGGGCTTGGTCTCCTTGATCGTAATGGTGATGAAGATGAGGTACGTCAGGCCAATCCAGAGGAGGAGGCCGAAAAGCCAAAGCACGACGGCGATGCGGTGCGCGCCGGCGATCAGGACGAGTTGATTTCCCAGGACGCACGTCCCCGCGACGGAAGTGAAGAATCCGAAACTGCGTTGATGGTCGAGGAGATCAATCAGGAGTTCACGACGAAAGCGCAGCAGACGCCACGAGGTCAAGAAACAGAGGATGAGGTACTGCCCCACGTTGAGCCAGAGAAGCGCGATGGCCAGGAACCGGAACCCAGAGCGCTCTGCAGCGATGGAAACGATGCCCGTGGCCATGACCAACGCGAAGTAGGCGGGCGAGAGCGTGCGCACCCCTTCCGCGGCAAGCGTCATGATTTAGGCCCCTCCACGCGGCGCACGAGCTCGGGCACTTGCTCGCGCATCATGCGCCGGATCACCAAATGCATCCATATCAAGCAAGCCGCCGCCAGCACGGCGAGGAACGCCCAACAGGTCGTCCAAAGCCCCGTGCCTTGGAGGAGAAAACCGAAGACAATGGGAAAGACGAATCCGCCCAGCCCGCCCAGCACCCCGACCAGCCCCCCAACGACGCCGACCTCGCCCGGAAAATACGTCGGGATGTGCTTGTACACCGCCGCCATGCCGAGGCCCAGCGTGCAGCCCAGGACGAAAACCCAGAACGTAAACACCCACTGGTTGGCTTGGAAAAAGATGCGCGTGGTGCCCCGCGCCAAGAGCTGGCCTTTGCGCACCGCCTCGCCCTCCTTGACCAACGGTTCCTGCCACCGGGCCGTTTTCGGCCAGATGATGTGGCGGTCGTGCGTGAAGTCCAACAGCTTCGCCGCGTCCTTTTCCCGCAGCGCGTACACCTTCCCGTTGGACAACGCGATCTCACGCGAAGTGGCCCGCGTCACTACGGCATCCCCCGCGGCGATGATCCCCTCGCCGGGCGTGTGGATGACCATCGCGGCGGGAAACAAAAAGATACAAGCGAGCAGGCCCGGCACCAGCGTCCCGTACATCACGGTTCGCGCGCCCCACTTGTCCGACAGCCATCCTCCGACGGCCCGGACGAGACCCGAAGGCAAGCTGAACATGGCCGTAAGAAAGCCTGCCGTTGCCACCGGCATCGTGTACACGTTCACATAGTAAGGGATCAACCATTGCGAAAGCGCGACGAAGCCCCCGAAGAAGAAGGCATAGTAAAGCCCGAAGCGCCAGACGCGCACGTGCCGGAGCGGATCGAGGCGTCGAAGCAGCGACGCGTTCCCGCCGCTCTCGATTTTCTTCGTGAAGGTGAACAGCCAGAAGAGTCCGGCCATCGCGACGAGCAGCCCCGCGTAAATTTGCGGCAGCATGCGCCAGCGGTCGAGGTCCGTCGCGGTCAACCGCTGCAGCAGCAACGGCGCGAACATCGCTGTCGCCGCCGCGCCGGCGTTGCCGAGGCCGAAGATCCCCAGCGCGGTGCCGATGCGTTTCTGAGAGAACCAGACGGAGGTGTAGGCCACCCCGGCGGCGAACGAGGCCCCGGCCAACCCGAACCCCAGGCCGGCAAGGAGGAAGTGGAAGTAATGATTGGCGAAAGTGACGACGAACATGGGAATGGCGGCCGTCAGCATGAGGAGGAAATAGACGATGCGGCCCCCGTAACGGTCGCACAAGATGCCGACGGGCAGCCGCATCACCGCACCGGTCAGGACGGGGGTGCCGATCAGCACGCCCATCTGGCTTTTGCTCCACGAGAAAACATTTTTCTCGACCAGGAAGGTGATCAGCACGCCGTACATCATCCAGGCCGCAAAGCAGACGGCGAAAGCGAGCGTGTTGAGGACCAGGACCTGGATTCCCTTGAGAGCTTCCCTGCTCTCCAAGTTGCTGACGGGAGTAGCGGAAACTCTTGCCAGACTGGTTAAGCCGGTGGCCATGGGCGGCCCTGCGCTGCGGGTTACTCAAAGCTGCCGGCACCAGCCTCCGGTTTCTTGGGAGGCGTGGCTGGGGCTTGTTTTACCCCCGAGGCCGCCAACTGCCGGGCCATCTTCCCGGAGAGAAATTCCACTTCGACAAATCTCACAACGGACCAAATATCCTCCGGCGGCAACGAGTCTTTGAACGCGGGCATTGCGTCCACGCCCGTGGCGATGCGCAAATAAATCTGCTCCGGCGCCCGGCTCACTTTCAATTCGCCCTTCGTCAGATCGCGCGGTTGGATGGGCCGGCCCGCAAAATCTTTCATGGTCGCCACGTTTGCGCCATCGCCGCGCCCCGTGGAGCCGTGGCATGGCGCACAGGCCATCTGAAACACCTCGCCGCCACGCGTGACGTTGGCCGACGGCGGGCACGCAGCAACGGGAATCGGCGTGCCGGGCGATTCGCCGCGGCCGGATCGGAAATGCCTCATGACCGCGACGAGCGAAGCGACCTGATGGTCGTCCAATTCGGGAAACGCCGGCATCCCCGCGCTGACCAACCCCCCCCGGATCGTGCGGGCCAAGTCGTCGTCCGAGGCGATGCCGTTGTCGGTGGAAACGAAAAGGATTTTCTCCGACGCCAGATTGCGCGGCGGCCGGGCGAACGTTGGAGAAAGAGCGCCCAAACCGTCGCCCTTGCCGTCCAGACCGTGACAACGCGCGCACTGGCTGACGAACAACGGCATCCCCGCCAGCCGGCCTGAAGACGTCAACGTCGGGGTCGGCTTGGCCGCCTTCGATCCGTTGGTCCGGGTGTGGCCGAGCAACAGGGAAAAGCCGCCGAAGAACAGAACCACTCCCACCAGCGAGTAAGTGAGGAAGGACTTGTCGGAGCGCAGGGCGAATTCCCATTTCCGCTGATATTTGAAAAGGTTGGTCCTCATGCTCTGGTAGGGCCGGACGAAGTAGTTGACCGGGAACGTCCAGAAGTGGACCAACTTCGTGAACGGAAACAACGCGAAGAACGTCAGCGCCAGAAATACGTGCCACTTGGAAATGAGACTGGCCGAGTCCATCAACTCCGGCTGCGGGGCGAACCGCGCCACGCTGGCCAGCCACGAGGACGCCGTGTAGGCGACGCCGAAAATTCTGTCCACCGTCACCTGCCAGAGGGCCACGGTCATGATGGCGATGAGAAAAAGGTGAACGAGGTAATCATCCCATTGGCTCATCGCGCGCGCTTCTGGCATGGTGACGCGCCGCACCAGTGCGATGATCGAGCCAAGCAGTGCCGAGAAACCACCGATCAGCCCGGCCCAATAGAAAAACTGGAGCCAGCCGTCCAGCCCCAGCAATCCACCGATGAAGCCCGCCAGATGCCCCAACAGCAGCAGCACCAAGCCCCAGTGCAGCGTGAGCGACGCCACGCCGAGCACGTCGCGATTGAATAGGCCGGTCGCGCGCGTGCTGAATCCGAACGGCCGGTACATCATCCGGATGACCGGCACGACCAGAAACAGCGTGATGCAAAGGTAGGGGTAAACACCCCAGAGCAGGTTTGTCAGGAAGGGGCTTTTCATAGGCACGATGGTTGGGCTCGCGATTGGGATTCGTAGGCGTCGCCACCTTGCGCCGTGGCTGGCGGCAGATCGGGCTCGTGGCGCAGGTTTCCAACCTGCTGTATCGCGGGTTTCCAACCCGCCAGTGGTGCGGCGTTTCGCGCGTCTCCGTCCTGTCCGGCGCCCTGCCGATTGGAAATCGGCGATACAGCAGATTGCAAATCTGCGCTACGAGGGTGGGCATCGGCGCCGTCGGGTTGAAATTCCGCGCCAGGCGACGGTTCACCCACGACCGGCTCGGCCGTAGGCGGCGGCGCGGACAATGTCTCCAGTTCCGCGTGGAGGAGTTGTCCCAAGATCGCGGCGATGGGCGCGTAAACGTTGCTGGCTTCCCGCAGCGCTTTGCTTAACGCCGGCAGCGCAGGCAAGATGAACTGCTTGACCAGCAAGCGCCGATGTTTGTAAGCCGGGTGGCTCGCGCTCAACGCCAGAAAATCCAGCATCAGCGGCAGGTAGTCAGGGAGTTCACGGCCTTGCACCTCGTAACCGAAGTGGCGGTAGAGGTTCTTCAACTGGATCATGTAGCCGTTGCGGCGGGAAACTGCTGCGCCGCTGCAACTTTTCGGTTCCTCGAACAAGTAGTGGCCGAGGTAAAGCGGGCACTTCGCGCCGATCTCGAACGACTCAAGATACGTGTCGCAGTCGTCCAACTCCGGGTTGGCCATCATAGACTGGATGGCGTCGCGCGATTCCGGCACGGCGCGGCCGGCCTTCTCGGCATGCAATTCCAGGTTCTGTACGTCCCGATCTGCCGGGTACAGCAACACCTCGGAGAGGAAACGGTAGGCTTCCGCATTCCGTATGGTCGTGTTCACGATCCGACCTCCGGGGTGGTGCTGTAAAACCGTTGCCGCCGCCGCGGCTGGCTGCTCGGCGCCATCTCGGTGAAGCCGGCAAAGCCGCGTTCGAGGTATGGGGCATTGGCCGTGGATTCGTAGTGGGTGGTGGGGACCACAAATCGCTCGTGGTAGAAGGCCAGGGAAATGCCTCGCACAATTCCTTTGGCATCCGCTTCGGTCAGCCCGACCTTCTTGAGCACGTCCACGTTGGGCTTCCCGTCCACACGCAGGCTGCGCTCGTAATGCCTGACGGCGAGTTGCCGCAGGAGCGACTCTTTCACCACTTCCACGTTGCCCGCCCCCAACATCGTGGCGAGGTATTTCAGCGGGACTCGCATTTTGTCGAGTTCATGCAAATCAGCCAGCATCCCGTTGGTCTTGGCCATGCCGAAAACGTCCGTATCGCCGGGAGAATCCTTGCCCGCGCTGGTGATCATCGGACTCAACGGCGGGATGTAGAAAAGCATCGGCAAGGTGCGGAACTCCGCGTGCAGCGGTAGCGCCAACCGCCATTGCTTGACCAGCCGATAAACCGGCGAGCGGCGGCAGGCTTCCAGCCACGATTCATTGATGCCCGCCTGGCGCGCCGCTTCGATGACCTGCGGGTCGTTCGGATCAAGGATCACGTCGCGTTGCGCTTCAACCAACTCCGAGTCCGGCACGTTCGCCGCGGCGGCCACGCGGTCCAAGTCGTAGAGGATCGGCCCCACGGAGCGAATGCGCCCGACGCAGGTGTGGAAGCAAACCGGCGGCTGGCCGGTCTCGAGACGCGGGTAGCACAAAATGCATTTCTCCATCTTCCCGGTGCGCCAGTTCAGATAGACCTTCTTGTAAGGGCAGGAAGTGATGCAATACCGCCAGGCGCGGCAGCGATTCTGGTCAAT
>JACQWK010000220.1 GCA_016209525.1 Verrucomicrobiota bacterium | reverse complement strand
GCACGACCTGCGACCCGCTTGTAGTCCCGGCTTTAGCCGGTTTTCTCGCGCGGGCCGGCTAAAGCCGGGACTACATACGGGTCATAATGAGAATTGCTGCAAAGTTCTGGCCAATCGCAGCCAGTTCCGGTAGAAACTTGAATAAGTCCGGTTCGGCCGTGCAGAAGACGGCCATCGCACGGACACAACGTTGAAGCATCTCTTCTTCGGTGAATAGCATCGCCCCGTGGCGCGAGCGTTTTTGGTGGGTAGGGCTGGCGTGTGCCTTTGCGGTCCCAACCGTGCCTTCGGCCAGCGAATCAAAAGCGCCGGCCTTTCCTGTCATCACCAGCATCCGACAGCTCTATTCCTTGAAGCCGCATGAGGCCGCGCGGGGATATCCCATTCGGTTGCGCGGGACCGTGCTCTACTGTGATCCACGCTGGCGCATCCTGTATCTGCAGGACGCGAGCGATGCGATGTACTTTTATCTGGCCGAGGCCCAGCCTGAAGCTCGGCCGGGTGATCTGGTGGATTTGGAGGCCGTGAGCGGTGTGAAGAACAACGGTCCGGATTTTGCCAATGTGCGCTTCAAGGTGGTTGGACAAGCCGCGCTGCCGGAGCCCGTCTTTTTGGGAATTGACTCTCTGACGAATGGGGTGGCCATGAACCGTCGCGTCGCCATCCGCGGCTTGATCCAAGCGAGGGACAACGTGGACAACCGGCTGCGCCTGCAAATCCAACTCGATGCCCGCCATACCGCCGAAGTGATTGTGCGCGAATTCCGCATGGAGAATCTCTCGGATCTCGACAACGCTGTCGTGATCGTCCATGGCGTCAATGCCTCCTGGCAGCCGGACCCAACCAAGCCGCGGCCGCTGAAATTCTTTGTCCCGTCCTTGGAGGATCTGGTCGTGTTGGAGCGCGAACGGGGGGATCCGCTGCAACTGCCCGTCACGCGGGTTGCCGAGGTGAAGGAGCGAGTCAAAGCTCCCAATTTCGGCGGGCCGGACCTCCGGCGTCTGCATGTTCGAGGCCGGTTGCTTGAGCAACAACTCGGCGAATGGCTTCGAGTTCAGGATGATTCGGGATCGATTCTCGTACGATCGGAATTGCGCACGCAGACGCGGCCGGGGGACTTGCTCGACATTGCCGGCTTTCCGCGCCTGGGCGAAGACGGCCAGCCGTTTTTGCAGGCCGGCGTCTTTCGAGTCCTGGGCGACACCTCTTCCTCGACGCCGTCGATGCCCCAATCTGAATTGCCGGTTTTGCGCACGGTGCAGGAGCTGCGGAATCTTTCGCCGGAGGAGGCCCGCCGCGGCTATCCGGTTCACTTGAACGGCGTCGCGACCTACTACGACCGCGAGTGGCGCGTGCTGTTCATGCACGACCAGACCGGCGGGATTTACGTCGATTCGGCGGACCAGGAATTCTTGCTGGAAACCGGCCAGCAGATCGAAGTCTCCGGCGCGAGCGATCCCGGCGGCTATGCGCCCATGGTTACCCGAGTGAAACTGCGCGTGCTCGGGCCGGGTCAATGGCCCGAGGCGAAGCGAATCTCTCTGGAGAATCTGACCACCGGACGCGAAGACAGCCAATGGATCGAGCAGATCGGCGTCGTGCGCTCGGTCGAGGTCAATGGCCGGCATTGGATCCTGCAACTCAAGGCGCCGACCGGGCCGTTTCAGGTGACCGTGCCCGTGCCGCCGCCGGGCGCACTGCAGCCTCGGCTGGTTGATTCCAAACTGAAGGTGCGAGGCGCCTGCGGCGTCTTGGCGAACGTTTACCGGCAACTGACCGGGATCAACCTTCATGTGCCGGATTGGTCTCAGGCAGAGTTTCTGCGCACGAGCCCGGAAGATCCCTTCGCGGCCGGTGCTATTCCGATCCGGGACCTGCTTCGTTTCACGCCGCAGGATATCTTCGAACACCGCGTGCGCGTTCGGGGCGTCGTCACCTTGGTCCGGCCCGACGGCTCCGTTTATCTTCAGGACGACAGCGGCGGCACCCGCATCCAGGCTGGACGGACAAATGAGGTCCAAGTTGGCGAACTCGTGGACGCATTGGGATTTCCGGTGGTGGGCGGATACACACCGATGCTTGACAAAGTGCAATTCAAACATCTGGGCCCGGGAACGCTGCCGGCTCCCGTCGAGGCGGCCGCGAGTGTCTTGCTCAAAGGCACCAATGATGCCCAGCGTGTGCGCCTCCAGGCCCGGCTGATCGAAAGTCTCTCCGGACCGAACACGCTGGAATTGGTTTTGGAAGACGCGGGCATTATCTTCAAGGCGATGGCCGAGACGCCGCAGACCACAGCCGAACTGAAGCCATTCCGCGCCGGCAGCCTTCTGCAAGTGACCGGCATTTGCCAACTCCAAGTGGATGAGTGGCGCGAGGTCCGGTCGTTCCGGCTGTTGGTCCCTTCCTTGGCTGATCTTGGACTGCTGCGCGCGCCGTCCTGGTGGTCCTTGCAGCGTGTCTTCGCGGTGGTGGGAGGAATGACCGGAGTTTTGGCGCTCGCGCTGGGGTGGGCGATGGCCTTGCGTCGGCGCGTCCGGAAGCAAACCGAAGTGATCCGGCAACAACTCGATCAACTCCAGCAGGCGCGAAAGATGGAATCGGTAGGCCAACTCGCCGCAGGTGTGGCTCATGATTTCAACAACATCCTGACCATCATCCAAGGCAACGCATCGCTCCTCGTCTCGGACGAGCAGACCAGCCCGGCGCAGGCCAACCTGGCGACGGCGATTCTTGAAGCCAGCGATCGCGCGGCGACCCTGACGCGCCAGTTGGTGTTCTTCAGCCGCAAACAGCGGATGCAACTTCGGGTTCTGGATCTGAACGAAGTGACGCGCGAGTTGATGAAGATGCTGGGGCGCGTCCTCGGTGAACAGATTGAGCTGGAGTTCAGTGGCGAGCGCGATTTGCCGCCGGTGCGAGGCGACCGAACCATGCTCGAACAAGTCCTGTTAAATTTGACGGTCAACGCGCGCGATGCCATGCCGCACGGAGGCCGTCTCCGCCTCGCCACCGGCCGCGTGGAAATCAGCGAAGCGGCGGCCCAACAGAATCCGGAGGCACGGCAGGGGTTGGCGGTTGTGCTCGAAGTGTCGGATACCGGCTGCGGCATTCCGCCCGAGATGCTCCCCCGCATTTTCGAGCCTTTCTTCACGACCAAGGAGATTGGCAAGGGCACGGGTCTGGGATTGGCCACGGTTTATGGGATCGTCAAACAGCATTCGGGCTGGGTTCAAGTGAAGAGCGCCATCGGCCAAGGAACGGCTTTCCAAATCTTTTTGCCGCCGTGTTCCGAGCAGCAAGCGGCGGAGCCTCCCCTCGCGGCGGCTCGGTCGATGCGGCTCGGCAACGGGAGAATTCTGTTGGTTGAAGACGAAGCATCGGTCCGCGCCCTGCTTCAGGATTTCCTGACCAGCAGCGGGTACAGAGTCTTTGCCGCCCAAACCGCCGTTGAAGCGGAACAAATCTGGCGCAACCAAGCAGGTCAGATCGATTTGTTGCTGACGGACGTGGTGATGCCCGGAGGGATTTCCGGGTTTGAACTGGCCGAAATCCTCCAACGCGAAGCGCCGCATCTGAAAGTGATTTTTACCAGCGGCTACAGTCAGGAGCTGTCCAGCGGGCGGTTCCATTTTAGAGAAGGCGTTAGTTACTTGCCGAAGCCATACCTCCCCCAAACCTTGCTCGACACGATTCGCGAATGCCTGGATCAGGGGCGAGTCAAAAGCGCCTGCGCAGAACGTGAATCGGGCCGGCCCTCTGAAATTTGAGATTTCAAATTTGAGATTTCAGTCAAGACACACGGCGAAAAAACATTCACCGGCAGGAAGGAGCGGGCACATGAATCGACGCGAGTTTCTCAGGACCAACGCGGGCTTTGCAGGAATGATGTGGACCGGCCTGGCCATCAATCCCCTCACGGCTTATTCGAGACCAACCAACCTCCGGATTACCGACATCCGCGGCTGCACCGTCGCCGCCAACTACGATTACCCGATCATCAAGATTTACACGAACCAGGACATCTACGGCCTTGGGGAGGTCCGCGACGCGGGCTACTTGGGCGAGGCGCTGGTCCTGAAGCCCCTGCTCGTGGGCAAAGATCCGCTCGATATCGAAGGTATCCTCGAGACCATCCGGCCTTGGGCCGGGCACGGGCGCTCCGGCGGCGGATTTAGCGCGGTAGATATGGCCTTGTTTGATATCGCCGGGAAGGCGTTGGGAGTCCCGGCTTACAAACTTCTCGGAACCAAGTTGACGGACAAAATTCCCGTTTATGGCGACACCGACGCCAACGAAGACAAGGCGATCTATGCCCGCCGCGCCAAGATTCGCGTCGAAACGTGGAAGCTCAAGAACCTGAAGATGGACCTTCGCCCGGTGCTGCTCCGCGGGAAGGCCGGAGCTCTCGAGAATGGCATTCCCACCGCGCGCGGCATGGATTATTGGGGCGAATATGTCGAGACGATCCGAGCCGCCATCGGACCTGGCATCACTCTCGGCGCCGATCACTTCGGGCGCATGACGGTTGAATCGGGGATTCTTCTGGGCGTGGCCATGGCCAAACCGTCGCGAAACTTGGCCTACATTGAAGACGTGATCCCGTTCCTCTCCGCCAACGCCGTCGAGAATATGAAGAAAATCACCGACGGCTCACCCACGCCAACGCTTGGCTACGAGGACATCTTCGGTTTCGACGGTTTCCGCCCCTTCATCAATCAGAACGCCGTGGACATGATCCACTGCGACATGGAAACCTCCGGCGGGTTGCTGGAGACGAAGCGGATCGCCGATTACGCGCACCGGTATGGGATCAAGACGATGTTCCATCATGCGGGGTCGCCCGTGGGAGCGATGGCGAGCGTCCATTGCGCCTGCACCCTTCGCGATTTCGTGAGCATCGAAAATCACGCGATGGACATTCCCTGGTGGGAAAACCTGGTCACCGGAATTGAGAAGCCGCTCATTCGGGATGGCTGCTACAGCGTGCCGGAGAAACCGGGGCTCGGCATCGAACTAAATGACGAGGCCGTCCGGAAGTATCTGCGCGAGCCGCGCTATATCTACAAGGCGGGTTACTTCGAGCCCACGCCGGAGTTCGATCAGCCCATGACCAAAGAGGAAGCCGTCAAGAAGCGCATCATCGCTCGCAACGGCAGTTGGTACAATCACGGCGGACCTTGGGTGCACCTCAACGAGCACGGCGAACTTGTGAACGAGGCTGGTTCAAGGTGAGAAATACTCAACTGTGCACATGAATGATATTTCTCATCGACCCCCATTCCACGGTCTTGTCCTCCTGATCATGGCGAGCTTGGTTTTGCCCGCACAGGCAGCCGAACCCGTGTATCTGAAGCGGACGGTCTCCCAAGTCCAGGAAAAGCCCGACGACTTGACGACTGATAAGGCGCACTACCGGCCCATCTTCGGCCTCGGCGATGAACAAACTGGCATCCTCAAAGGAATCGCCCGGTACGGCGAACTGACCGTGGACCCCGGCGGAGACACGAAGATGGTCAGTTGCGAGAAAGAGGAACAAGCTTGCTTCGTGCTCAACGGCAACGGCGTTCTGCATTACGGCGATGAAACAGCCTCCCTTGAGCAGAACGATTTCATGTACCTGCCCGTTGGGATCAAGCGCCAGCTTTCCAACTCATCCGACCGGCCTCTGCGTGTCTTGATCATGGGCTACTGGATTCCTGAAGGCGCGCGGGCGTCTGTGCCGCCCAAGCTCATGATCGCCAATGCCGATGACGTGCCGCAGCAAGTGCTGGGACAACACGGGCCGACAACCCAGTTCAAATTGCTCCTCGGGAACAGCCGCAGCACTCGGGACAAAATTGCGGCCGGAACCCAGATCACGAGCCTCTTCCTCATGGATTTCGCCGCCGGCGGAACCAACATCCCGCATCGCCACACGCGTGAAGAGGAGATTTACTACGTGTTAAGAGGCCGGGGCGAAATGGTCGCCGGACAGACGCCGGACGGGAAAGAGGCACGATATAAATGCACGGAAGGCGATGTCTTCTATTTTCCACCCAGCACCCTGGTCGGTTTCTACAGCGGCGCCAGCGAAGGCGAGCCGCACAGCCAAATCCTCGCTGTCAGGTCTCCCTGTCCCGCGCGTTAAGAGCCTGTTTCAAAAATGGGCGGCGCGGGCAACCTGTCCGCCCCGGTCGGCAACCTGCCGGCCGGAATGGCCGCGAGTGCCGCGATGAAACCAGCGTCTTTGAATTCCCTTGGACCGGAGTAAAGAACCCTGCTAGGGTAGAAGCTAACACAGCACTAATTTATGAATTCGCGGATCACTTGCCCTTCGGATGGAATCAATCGGCGCTCACTTTCTCGCGGCGCTTTCACCTTAATCGAGCTGCTCGTCGTCATCGCCATCATCGCGGTCCTGGCGAGCATGCTGTTGCCCGCGCTCGCCAAGGCCAAAGCCAAAGCGACGGGAATCGCGTGCATGAATAACACCCGCCAGCTCCTGCACGGGTATCTGATGTATGCCAACGATTACTCGGACGTGGTGCCGAGCGCGCAAACCTGGATCGACAACACGTGGCTCGATTGGGGGACGACTCCGATCAACACGAATTTCGCGGCCCTCATCGACCCGAAGAAAGCGGTCTTGGCGGATTACATCGGCAAGTCCCAGAATGTTTATCGCTGTCCGGCCGACAACCAGGTCAGCCCGGCTCAACGCGCAAAGGGATGGACCGCGCGCGCGCGCAGCGTCGCTATGAACGCGTTTTCCGGTGTTGACGATGATCGGTCCGGTTTCAACACTTGGGTGGGATGGAAGAAGAGCACGGATCCGAAGAAACGCGGTCCGTCGCAGCTCATTGTGTTGTTGGATGAGCACCCGGATTCCATCAACGACGGTTATTACATTGCCACGCTCAACGGATACGGCGGGCTCTACGGTTGGTGCGACATTCCGGCCACTTATCACAACGGCGCTTGCGGCTTCGCGTTCCTGGATGGCCATTCGGAGATCAAGCGCTGGATCGGCAAACTCCGCAGCGCCGAATGGCAAAAGGCGCTTTTTAAAGACCGCCATGCCGGCGTCTTCAAGTGCGACACCCAGCCGGACAAGAACGACATCGATTGGGTGAAAGACCGGCAAGGGGATTTGAAGTAGTCGAGGCAAATCCGGGAAGCTGTTTTCGGCGGTGGCTTTGCAGTGAGGATCAGGGAGCGCACGCGCCCTCGCGTGTTCCGACCGGCGCCCCGCCAGTCGGAACGGGTGCGTGATTGGGGCACGAAAGCGTGACTCGTTCCAACATGCGAGTGTGGTCGGCGTATGCGCCGGCCAGTGCACGCGAGGGCGCGTGCGCTCACCATCACCTTTGAATAATCACGCGATCGTTAGCGTGCGTAATTGCAGAGCGACCAAAGCAGCAATGCCGAAGCCGTGCCGTCCATCGTGGGCTCGTTAGTGGAGTAATCGTGGAAGTCGTTCTGCCAGACTTGCCAAGCAAGCGCGAGCGCCGCGGCGTGACGGCCCGCGAGATTGGCCAGGCCGGTCGATGCGCTCTTGAACTGAGAAAGACCCTGGGCTTGGCCATCCGCGGCATACACAACGCGCGGCCCGCCTTTGCCCCAGCCGTAATCTGCGGTTTCGTTTTGGGGCAAGCGGAAGCCGATGTGATCGCGGTCGTCGGCGACTTGGTGATAGAGTTGGTCCGGCGCCGGATGAAGCTTGAGCATCCAGTCGAGTCCCCAGCGTGCTTCGTCGAGGATGTCCGGGATGCCGTTTGTGCGGGGATTGCCCAGGGCGTCAACTCGGTCACCAGAGGCGGAGTTGGTGAGTTGCCACGCCAGGAGCATCTGGGCGGTCGCGTTGCCGGAGGTGAGCAGATATTTTAACAGGTCGCCCGCATCATGCCAGCCCCCGCGGGCGTCGATTGGTGTACCGGCGGGCACGGGGCCATAGGCAGTGCGCCCGTCAAGTTGATGGCAATTTGTGCCGAGCCACGGATTGTTGCCGCAGCGTTGCTGGCGCATGAACTCAAGGCAGGCATCGGGGAGCGTTGCGAACGCGTCGGCGGCGATGACGAAGGGGTGCGAACTAAATCCGCCCATCGCGACGCGAAACCGGCCAGGGCTGCGGAGCGCTGTGAAGTCCAATTCGGCGTGATTCTGGAATCGGCCCCAGTGCTCGCCGGGTAATGGTTTTGGCACGCCGCGGAACACTTCCTTGCCAGACGCGGCGTCCACGACGGCGAAATGCTCGGGAAGGGGACCGTCGCCGAACGCCATTGCGTTCTTCGGATCAGCGGGGCAGTAACCAAGTTGACTGGCACGAAGGAAGAGTTGAGCTGTTCCTGTCGCCAACGCCGAAGAAAGCATCCTGTCTCGACGGGTGGTTGTCCCTTCGCCGACTCGATCGCCATTCGTCCCCTGCGCGAGCTGCGTGACGGCCAGCCAAGCGACAGTTACCGACACTAACCGGGACCCGTACGGCTTCTGGAGACGCCTGAAAGCTATTCGTTCTCCCAGCACGGACTTGAGAATAACGGTGCGAAGGCGTAGGGCCAAGAAAAAGGCAGGCCGAGATCAGCACGGCTTGCAGATCAAACACGCGATGCGAAAGCGTGAAAGATCCTCCCAAACCAGAAAACCATACCTCTTGAGCAACTTTCTCAAAGGCGCGGCTTGCCAGTTCTTGTAGAAAGTGTGAGCCCGATGATTTGAGAAAACGAAACCATCCGCGTGTTTACGCTCCTTCGTGCATAGCCGAAGTGTCCAACTTTCGTTCTTCGGAACGATAACTGCAAAAACGCCATTTTGCGAAATGTTTTGCCTAGCGGCCCTCAATATCGAGCCTCTGGTGTGCGGAGGTGTGACGTCGAGCACATTGACTGAAAACACGACGTCGGCCCGGAGCTGTGATTTCGCAAAGCGTGTCGACGACATTACTTCGATACGGTGGTTCGACCATCTCAACTTGAGGAACTCGGGGATTGTCAACTTCTCGTCAAAGAACTTGTGCTTACGCGAGAGCTGGAAGTCTGTCTCGACGACAACGATGCGATGATAATGCTTGAGAAGTTCTTTCGTTATCCGGAGTTGCCCACAACCTTGATCTACGATCAAAGGGTCATGCGAGAGAAGCCCTGCATCCTGTAATTCGGCTAATCTTGCGATTAAAGGTTTCAGTCGGGGACTTGATGCTTTTCGAATTCCCAGTGCCGAGAGTTCTGTCTGGATTATTCGCTTCAAACCCGTCCTCTACTTCAGCCTCTCCTCATTGGCCAGCTTCTCGAGTCTTTGTTCGAAGTCCTTCTTGTGTTCCGTAAGAATCACGGATACCTGCTCGCTCGTAAACTGTCTGGCTGTGTCGAGATACCGCTTCGACCACAATCTTAGGCCAACCGCGAGCAGGACGAGAACCAACAAGCTGACCAAGGTGCTTTTCCGATAGTCTCTAAAAGCACCGTAAGCTGAAAACGCGATCAACCCTGCGAGGCAATAGAGCTCAGCGGTCACAATGATCCAATAGTCTCGAATGTTCGTATAAAAGTGGCTCAGCAACCCAGCATGATTCTTCTCGAAATCACCGACAAAACTGTAAAAGAGTCGTGACATCATCTTGTCGCGAAGGACACGGTCGCGGTAGGCCTTTTCAAACGCGGCCCGGTCGATCAGATGGGAATAATCGGCACAAAGGCTTCGCAGTATGAAATCTGAATCATAGCTGGCACGCCATTTTACGAGGTGGGGTTCGTATACACCGTCGTGGAGTCTGATCAAGGCGCTGGTCAGGTAAGCCCAAACCGCGCCTACCAGTGCGAGAGAAACTATTGAACCGACCAAGGCACTCTTAAGCTTGCCTAGGACTCCCTCGATCGCCGCCTTGTCCCCAGGTGAAAGTACAAACATGTAGCAGACGACCAGCAACGCGACGATCAAAGCGCCGTTGGCGCAGCCAATTGTTTTTTGGACATCGGTATATTTCTCGGCATCGAACATGGCCGTCCTCTTTCTAGCAGGCTCGGTTTCGCTGTCCTTAAGAAGCCATGCCGAGCTTTAACCGTGATTAGCGCTACAGTCATGGCATCACCATTGCGATTCCTTCTACCTGGTATTTGTTCAACCGACAACTTCAAAACCACGAAGCAACCTACCGGTTCTCCGCGATATGCTGCGACATTACGAACACCAGCTCGTCCTACAGAAACTCGAAAGCATGGACTGGAGATTAGCTATGCGAACGCCTTGGGCCTCGAAAATGGCCGATTCAGCCATGAATAATCAGTGCTCGGCAGGGCTGCGCTGCGGCGCAGCCATGAATCAGGGGTGACTCTCCTGCTACGGAGGATTGCCAATCTGCTCGCGTGCTGGCCGAATGCCTAGACCACTTCGCTTATGCAACACAAACACACTCCCACGACTTCGCCCGGATCGCAGGACTCAAACGGCATCGCTCGTCGCAATTTGCTCAAGGGCGCCATGGGATTGGGCGCGGCTGCCATGTGGCCAGGTTGCGCGTCCCTCGAGACATCGTCGCGAAGCGACCGAGTCCAGCGCGAAAACCAAAAGCCCGGCACGCGCGACTGGATGTTGAAGAATACGAGGATTGATCTCGCCACCAAATATCGATGCCCTTGGATTGAAGGCTTCTGCTCGGACACGAGCCTTCGCGCGGGCGAAACGATCCGGTTCTTCGTCAGCGCGAATCCGGCGTCGGCGTTCACCATCGATCTCTATCGCATGGGATACTACGGCGGCATAGGCGGACGGCATCTGCTCACGGTGGGGCCGTTCCACGGGACGACACAAGCCGATCCGCCCATCGGCCCAAAGCGGGTGCGTGATTGCCAATGGGAGCCGTGCGCGTCGCTGAAGATTCCGCGCGACTGGCTGAGCGGTGTTTACCTGGGCAAACTCACGGCCGAGCGCGAAGGCCTCCAAAGCTACGTCATCTTCATTTTGCGCGACGTTCGCTCTTTGTGATCGGCGGCGCCCGCAGGGATGTTTATCATACAATTCCAATGAGCCTTGGGAGCCCATCAGGTCGGAGGTAAATTCGTGCCAGACCAACCGGAATACGAGTTCGATGTCTTCATCTCGTACAGCAGCCGCGACAAGGCGTGGGTGAGGGGGAAGCTGCTGCCGCGCCTCGAAACAGCGGGATTGAAGGTATGCATTGATTTCCGTGACTTCCAGGCTGGTCGAAATGCCTTGCTCAACATGCAGGACGCCGTCCGCCGCAGCCGCCGCAGCCTGCTGGTCATTTCGAAGGACTGGTTCGCCAGCGAATGGACGATGTTCGAAGGCCTGCTTGGCCGGCAAGGAAAGCCTTCCGGACGTGAGTCGCGCACCATCCCTCTACTCTTTCGGCCATGCGATTTCCCCGAGGATGCGGACTTCATTGCGGCGCTCACTCACATCGACTTCACCGAGGGCGCGGACTTTGATATCGCCTGGCGCCAGCTCCTCACCGCGGTGGGCAAGCCGCCGGAGTCGGAGCGCCGGCCTCCGGCCCGGCGAGATTCCAGTCCGGCAGCGGGCCGGGTCGGAGACCGGCGCTCCGATGCGGCGAACCTCGACACCGACCTCCGCGATCTCGTCGCGCGCGGGCTGCTGCACCACGACACCAAAGAGGCCCGGTTCGACCTGCACCCCATCGTGCGCCGCTATGCCTACGACCGGCTGGCCGCGCCCGATCGCGCCGCCGCCCACGTCCGCCTGCGCGATTACTTCGCCGCCGTGCCCCGGCCGGACAAGGTAAAGAGCCTGGAAGACCTGGCCCCGGTGATCGAACTCTATCACCACACCGTCCGCGCCGGACAGTTTGACGAGGCGTGGACGCTTTTTCGCGACAGAATCTGGCAAACGCTTTACTACCAACTTGGCGGCTACCTCGTTCAAATTGACCTGCTGCGTGCGCTCTTCCCTGGAGGCGAACAACCCCTGCCACGCCTGGAAGACGAAAGCGATCAAGCTCACGCCTTGAACGAACTTGCGAACGCCTACAGCCTCAGTGGCCAGCCCCGCCGCGCCGTGCCGCTGTACGAGCAGTCGAACGCCATCCGCGAGCGACACGGCGACAAGCGCAACCTCGCCATCGGCTTGGGGGCCGTTGCTTACGCCGCATGCATGCCCATTGGCGCGCTGCGGGACGCCGAGGCCAACCTGCGCCGCCGCTTCGCGCTTAGCCGGGAGATCAAGGACGAGTGGCATGAGGCGATTGGGCACCAGGAATTGGGCAGGCTTCTGGCCTACCGCGGGGTATACCATAAATCGGAAATGGAACTGGCGACGGCGCTGAAGATCAAGGTCTGGCGCGAGAATCTGCAAGGGCATGGTGTAAACTCTGCCCACCGCGCCCTTCGCGAACTACTCACGCTGCGCGAGATGGAGCTTCGGCAATCGCAAATCGCAAATCGCAAATTGGCAATCCCGCTGGCTCGCCGCGCACTGGAACTGGCGGATGAGGACGCACGCACCGACCGTCCAAACGCGCGCGATTACATCCGCTCCCACTGGCTGCTGGGCGCGGCCCATCGCGTCGCCGGACAGCACGACGAAGCCGAGCGCCACCTGCACGAAGCGCTGGAACGCTGCCGCCGCATCAACATGGTGGACCACGAAGCCAACATCCTCATTGACCTGGCGCGGCTGCGCGCCGTCACCGGCGCGCCGGACGAGGCCCGGCGCTTGGCCGAGGAGGCGCTGCTCATCACTGAGCGCAGCGGCTACGTCCTGCAAGGCGCGGACGCTCACCTCGAACTCTCCAAGCTCGCCCTGGACTTCTACTCGGTAGGGCCAAGCTGCCGTTCGGCCCAAATATAAGGGACGCGCGGCAACGCGCCCCTACCGGAAACCTTGAGCGAGGCCATCAAGCGCGCCACTCCCGCCCAACGCGAGACCGCCCTGCACCACGCCGCCGAAGCCAAGCGCCTTGCCACCTGCGACGGCCCGCCCGACTACACCTACAAAGCCGCCTACGACGAATCCGTCGCCCTCCTCGCGCAGTTGGTTAATCGTTGAGCCACGCACAGCCAAGCTGCGGCGAACGTTTCTCCCTCTCCCCGGGGGAGAGGGCCGGGGTGAGGGGGAAGGAAATGCAATCTATCCTGCGATCTCTCCCCAGGGAGAGGGAAACAGCACCGCTCGCGTATGGAAAAACTGCCCAGGTCCGCCTGGTCGAGCCGCAGTGAACACTCCTCCCTCTCCCCAAGGGAGAGGGCCCGTGTACACTACTGTTAAATTCAGCATTCTAAGCGGTAGGGCGAGTCCGTCCCGGCGAGCCGACAAGTTTTTGAAGCCATGTTGCGTGACCGGCTCAGCAGGGACGCTTCGCCTTACCGAGAATGTGAAATCTCCAATTTAGAATTGCAGATCGTCCAGAGCCTCCGCACGTCGACGGCTATGATTCTTCAGACGGGCGCCGATCATTTCTTCTCCACGAGCGACGCCCAGTTCAGCACGACGGTGAGCGTTCGCGGTGCGGCCGTTTGCTCACTCAGAATGTTCACGAGAAAGCGCTGGCCGTCGTCGCCCGGTTGATACTGGCCCCTTACTACCGTGCTGTTGCGTGGGCGCTCTCCTTGAACCGACGGTTCGCAGCCGCCGAGGTAACGAAGCGGAAGACGTGGGTGAAACCAATATCCGCCTCCTCACGTCGGCGGCTTCGGTTCATGGTCCCAATGCACGCCTCTTGGGCTTGGAGGCTCTCCATGAACCGCCTGATTGGAGCGCGGGCGGCTCGCCCGCGAGTTTCTCGCCCTGGTCCGAAGGTGCGGGCGAGCCGCCCGCGCTCCGGGCCCATTCTCGGTTCACGGTCCCCAGGCACGCCCCGAGGGCTTGGAGGATCTCGATGAACCGGGGCGCCGCCCTCCGGCCCGGCGCGAAACCGGCACTGGATCGCAACGGGCCGGGCCGGAGGCCGGCGCTCCAACCCGGTTCATGGTCCCAAGGCACGCGGGAACTGCTCGGCGGCCTTCATGAACGACTGCCACGAGTCTAGGGACAGACGAGATCTCATTAGCTCGTTCCGCTCACGCAGGGAAGCGGCGGCGAAGATTTGCTGAGGTCATTTCTCGATATCTTCCACTGCCACCGCAAACTGTTCGTTGAGTTCTTTCAGACACTCTTTGACTAGCGGTTCCGCTTTCCTTGGGTAGCTGACGGTGAGGGCGTGCGAATCGGTTGGAACCACGCATTTGGCATCGAGCAGCAGCTTGCTGAATGCGGCGTGGGCTTCTGCGTCGGAGAACCAGAGCGTGGTCTCAACGCTTCGCCGGACTTTGGCCGGCTTTTTGGCGGCAGCGCGAGGCGGCGTAGCGCTGGGCGCCACACGGCTCCGCACATCTGGCGGCGCTGCCAAGGCGTTTTCCGAGTGACGAATCCTGAGCGGCACCTGCTCGGCTGCTTCCAGTTGTTGGTAAAGCTTCTCCGGTGTACGCACGAGAGCGAACTCTGGGGAAATCGTCTCGACCACGATGCGGTTCGCGCCGGATTCCTCCTATAGCCCCTCAAGCAGACCAAACCCTTCATACAGGATGAATTTTTCCGAATGCCCAGCCCAGTCGGTCAACTCCTGCTCCACATTGGAGGGGAGATGGCGTCCGGAGAGTTCCTGGAGGGTGCCAATGGCGCTCACCTTAGGATTGGCCGCCATGAACGCCGCCACCTTCGGCTTGGTCAATCTGAAAACGGTGACGATGCCGCGTTGCGCCAACTCGCCCAACGGAAGCAATTGCGCTTCGGTTTTCGCCGGGAAGAACGGCGATTCGACGTGGACCTCGAAATTGGGCAGCACGGTGACTTTGGGGGCCGCGATCCGCTGCCGCATCGCGGGTTGCAATCGTTCCGTGATTCGGAAAGCGCGGAGCAAGCCTCGGGACGGCTCGATCTCGCTTTCGATCTTCCGCCTGGCGTAGGCCACCTCGGTGTAGCCGAGGACCAGTGGGATTCCCTCCAAGAAACGTTCGACATACCGCCCTTCCACCTTCACGAATCCTTCCGGGTCGCGGTCGGAAATCGGATTGCGATTTCCCCAGTCGCCGCGTTTTCGCTCGATGAAATTGGCGTAGCGGTCCGCGTGCATCCCCCGTGCTTGCACGGCGGCGGGGACCCGTTCCGGGATCAGAAACCACGGGTCGTGCCGCCGGAGATGCTCGATCAGCGACTTCGTGCTAAACCAGACTCCGATCGGGCACTGCGCCAGCAAATCCAACAGGTGCCGCCGGACCTTGAGAAACTGAATGGTAGGGACCACGCCGGTGGCGGAACCCCACGCGTCAAAACGGTCCAGTTGGCTCAAAGGGCTCCGGCTGAAGAACTCGCTGGCCCCGGCGTTGCCGTCCTTGAGGTGAACGTTCAGAATGCGTTCCTCTTGTTCTTGAAGCGAAAGGCCGAGAAATTCTTCGTGCACGTCCCCGCTGCACTTGACGTAATTATCCGGGAACGAAGGACTCGAACTGGTGTATCCGACATAAATTCCCTCGGTCTCATAGCGGACGAGTCCAAGCGCCAAGCACACCGAGTCCACGTGTTCGATCCAGGGTGAAAAGCCGTCTTCATCGGAGTGCGCCGCCGAGTTCGGATCGCTCATGAGCTTGGCGAGGCGTTGCCGGTGCGCGAGCGGGATTTGGTTGTCGCGATGCCCGCGCTTGATTTCATGGCTTCGCGCGTAATCCACGAAAACATGGATGTCTTGCCGCAAGTCGGCAGCATTGGCGACGACTTCCAGGTCCGTTATTTCGGCTTCTGCGAGGTTAATCGGTGTCATGGGCGGAAACGGTCTTGATGACGTGGCCGGACTTTTTCATCCAGGACTGAACCTGCGGCAGGAGTCCGCTAGGAAACGCAATATAGCCACTCGAGAGCGCCACCAGTTGGCCGGGCGTCCCGAATTCCTTTTCCAGCATGACTCGCAGTGCCGGATCGTTCACCTTCGCCACGGCGAGGTTCTCGTGAACGATCAGGTGACCGCGCTTCTGTTCGATCTTGTCCACCACGGCTCTGAAAGCCGCATGATTCTCCTGCAACCAGCGAAAGATCGGGGCCTGCAGCGTCGCAGCCGGCGCATGGCTGATTTTCAGGAGACTCGGAGCGGCCCACAGACTGCCCTCCGCAACTCGAAGCCGTGCAACCTCGTTCAGCCGCTCCAAACCCTCCAAGGGAACGCGCGCCAAATCGATTCGAATTTCGTCCGGATTCTGAACCTCCAGAAAATCATCCGGAGGCGCGTCCGGCGCGGTTTCGACCAGCCCGCGCCAGCGGTAAAGACTCGTCCCGTCCTCTTCGACTTTTTCCAGCAACCCGCAATCGAAACCCGCTTCGCAGACCGTTCGCGGCTCCGGTGCTTTGCCGCCCGGCAATCCCAATTTCCAGATCGGCAACAGATCGCCGGGCGCCAACCATTCGTTTTCCCCAAGACGGAACAGCGCGTAGAGGAGCAGGGAGACGGGCCGAAACCCCTCGGCCTGTTCTTTGCCGGCGCCGGGATAGCTTTCTGCAAGCTGAGTTGCTGGCCAGGCTTTGAATCGTTCGACGGCGAAGGGTTTCCCGCCGAACAGCAATTCCCCGTTGGCCAGCCGCCAGCGGGCCTCTTCCCGCCCGGACGGTTTGCCCACCGGCGCACGCTCCAGTTCGAGAATCTCGGCCAGCTTCTCTGGCACCACGGTCTTCCGATATTGCCTCGACACAGCCGCGGCCAAGCGGCGCGGCTGAAACGGCGTGGGCAAGAACGGGCTGAATTCGTCGGGGAAGCAAAATCGCAGCCGCTCCGATGCCGACGTCTTGTCCAGCCTCTGCGGCAGGGCGCAGAACACGAGCACGCCGCGCCGGACCAGGTTTGTTTTGACCAGTTGGAGAAGGCCTTTGTAGCGCGCCGTGTGGCTGAGATAAAGGTCGTGGGTCACTGAACCGGGATAAACGCGCTTGAAGAATTCCACTCCGACGGCCTCGGCACGGTGATTCAACAGGTGCAGACCGAGAATCTCCATTTCGGTAAGCGACGCCAGCGCTTCGCGCACTCCTTGTTCTGAGAGAAAGACGTGTTGCAGCAAAGCGCGGGATGCGACGACCTCGGCCTCGAATCCACGGCATCGGCCAATCGCTTTGACGTCAGCCTGACTCAATTCAACCAGGCACATCGTGTTGAGCATTTCTTGCTTCGTCATGACAAGCGCACAATTAGCCCTCTCCGCTTCCTCCGTTTGCTCCTGTTTTCCGAACATGAGGCAACGGAGAGAACAGAGAAATTGGGGAACGGAATCGACCACCTTCCCCGGCCTGAATCTTTTATTTTTCTGAGGTCTGACATGAGGCAGAGAATCACGCCGGATCGGGGACCGGCGCTCCGCGGTTCATGGGCAGGGGATGTTGGCGGCCTATGCAACATCAGGAGTCACAATCCGATCCGGTTGAGCCGGTCAATGAATGATGGTTTGCGGCTCTGAGCGTCGCGAACGGCGGCGATCCTCTCAGCAAAATCAGCTTGCGTCCCGTGTCGAGTGGCCAGATCGCGCAGGTCCACGAGATGCAGGACCGCCGCATCATAGTTTTTCGGCAGCTTGGTCGCGATGAGGTCGTCCACGGTCTTCCATAGTTCCGGCACCCGACCCGCGACGGCGTCTAAATGCCTCTCGCGGACGAGAGCCGCTTCCCGTTTGCGGCTGGCGAATTCTTCGGCCACTTTCCGGGCTGCTTCGTCCCGTCGAGTCAACTCCCGATCCTCGGCGGCGGACCGAAGCGCCGCCACCGTGCGGCGCGGAGATTCGGCAACAGGCGAGCGCCCCGACCGAGTTCGGCGAAAGCGAGAACAAAGCTCCGTTCCGAGGTGTGCGTCCCCGCCGTCCATGAGCCGGAGAAGCAGCTCATCCTTTTCTTTCGCGGGAAGCGACGCCACCCAATCCGACATCTCCCTTCGATCGGACGAATCCGATCTTATCCTGGGACTTGCCTCCTCGGCGACGTCCAGCAGGTCTGAATCGATTCGGAGGAATTCGGCGAGGCTTGAGAGCGGGCCGGACAATTCGCCCAGGTTGGCGGGCACAGGCGGTTCCAGGTGGTCGTCGTCCAGATCGCCTTCCTGGACGCACAACAACCAGGCCAGATACAGGCTTCGGAGATCGCCCCGGGCGAGATCGTCGCGGATGGGAAGGATCGACGAGAGAAGGCCGTCGGCATCGACCCATTCGCCTCCGCCTTCTTCCTCGGACCTAAACGTCAAGATGACATTGCCGGACTTCTCTCGGACGGAAGCCGGATCGTCCTGGCAATAGAGTTGCGCTGTTTCTGCGGACAGCAACTTGGCGGGCAGACGAAGCTGGAGGACGTGAGTCCCCCAGTTCGCGCTGTAGAGGTAGCCGTCGAAATACTTCTCCATCCAGACGTCGGCGTTTCCTTTGAAGCTGCCGAAGGAGTATTCGTTGACGAAACTGGTTGCTGTGATGCGGGCCCGCGAGGAATAGCCACGCAACTCCTGCATTTCTTTTTCGCCAAGGCGGCGGTCGATGGCCTGGAATTCGTAGTATTGGTATTCGCTCATGTCAGACCTCCGCCGTCGCAAGGAGGGCCTTGAATCGTTCCTCAGAGAATAGGTCATTCATGGCCCTTTTATCCCGCGACGGACCGGCTCAAGAAAGTCAGAGTTGTTGGAAGTTATCGACCGAGTGTTGGCAGGTTGTTGACAATCCGCCTAGGGGTCAGTCCTTGACTTTTGATCCTGACACCGTTCGTCCTTGGAGTCGCGCCGAGCGCGCAGAGCCAAGCCTCTCGGTTCGTGGATTCGGACCAGGCTCTGAAGGCGACCGGATTAAAAGTCAAGAACCGACCCCATTGCCCACTGCGAGCTTCCACCGCGACTTGAATCCTGCTCAACTTCCGGGCAACACATGTGCTCAATTCTTGCTGCTCTTCGATGCCTCGCCCCGGTGGTGTTTCTCTTCAGCCCGCTTTCGACCGCGGATGCCGGCACGCTCGTTTCGCTCGGCGCGTCGTGGAAGTTTTTCAAGGGAACGGCTGATCCATCGCCGACCGATGCTACCGCTTGGCGCCAACGCGGTTTTAACGATGCTTCGTGGGAACGCGGCAACGCCCCGTTCGCTTACGGGGAACCTAGCTTTCGCGGCACGGACTTGACGGGCATGCAGGGCAGTTACACGACGCTCTATCTGAGGCAGACCGTGAGCATCCCGGATCCCACGGCCATCGCCACGTTGCAGCTCCGGGCAGTGGTCGATGACGGCTTCATCGCTTGGATCAACGGCGTTCGCGTGGCGGCCACCAATGCGCCGGCCAGTGACTCGGGTTTGACACGAACCAGCGTGGCCACGGTGGCGACCGAACCGTTCGAAGCGATCTTTGATTTGCCCGACTCGTCCAAAAATCTCGTCGCGGGTGAGAACACAATTGCGGTGCTCGTTCTCAACGTGACGCCGGCCAGTCCGGACCTGGTTTTCGATTTGGAGTTGACCTCGACCGAAAACATGCCCGCCCCGCCGTTCATTACTGGCGTGTCTCCGGCGCCGGGCTTCGTCAGCGAACTCAAGGCGATTTCCGTGACCTTCAACGAATCGGTGACGGGCGTTCGCCCAGGAGATTTCCTGCTCAACGGCGTCCCGGCGGAAAATGTCGTCGGCGCGAGCGCCAGTTACACGTTCACCTTCCCGCAACCACCGTTTGGCCCGGTGGATGTTTCCTGGGGCCCGCTTCATACCGTTGTGGATTTGGGCAATCCGCCTTTGCGCTTCGACGCCGGCGTGCCCGGATCGACTTGGGCTTACCAGTTGATCAACCTCGCCGGGCCGAACGTCACCAACGTCCTTCCTGTCCCTGGCACTACCTTGCGGCGATTGGCGGAGGTCGAGGTCAGTTTCAGCCGGCCTGTCGATGGGGTCGATGCCGCGGATCTTCGCCTGAACAGCGTTGCGGCCACGCAGGTCGTCGGTGTGGGCGCGGGGCCGTACCGATTTGCGTTTCCCTCAGCGCCTTCCGCTGAGGTTACCGTGTCGTGGACTCCGGGGCACGGGATCGTGACCGACGAAGCGGTACCGGTCGCGTTCGCCGGCTTTCCGTGGAAATATCGCGTCGATCCCGGCCAACCCGCCCCGAGCGTCGTCATCAATGAGATCCTGGCGGAGAACCAGACCGGAATCACGGATGAAGAGCGAGACCCCGAAGACTGGATCGAATTGCACAACCGAGGTTCGCAGCCGGTTGATCTCGGAGGCTGGTCGCTCAGTGTGGATCGCGAGGAAGAAGGCCAATGGGTTTTCCCGCCTGCGAGCATCCCGGCCGGGGGGTACCTCGTGATCTGGGCTTCGGGCAAGGACCGGCGCGAGCCGGCGCCTGGCCAGCGGTTGCACACCAATTTCAAGTTGAACCCGAACGGCGACACCCTGCAACTCTTCGGCCCGGAGTTGCCTAGAGTTCTCGTTGACGTGCTCGCTTATCCGGAACAGTCGCCCAATCACTCGTATGGCCGGCAAACTGGGAATGCGCCGGCTGTCTGGGGTTCTTTTGCGGAAGCTACGCCCGGCGCGGCGAACAGCGTCAGTTCCATTACCAGCAAAGTCGATGAAGTTCATTTCAGCGTGGAGCGGGGATTCTTCAATGCCCCATTCAACCTCAGCCTGGCCTGCCGCACTCCCGGATCGGAAATTCGCTACACGTTGGATGGCAGTCCTCCCACGCCAACCAATGGTGTTGCGTATGTGTCCCCGATTCCGATCGCGACGACACGGATTGTTCGTGCCGCCGCATTCGCTTCTCAAAAACTCCCTTCCGGCGTACGAACGCATTCCTACTTGATGAACCTCGCGAACAACCGCCGTCTGTTGCCCGTTCTCTCGCTCGTCACGGCCACCAACAATCTGTATGGCCGCACCGGGATCATGGAGTACAGCCCGCGCAACACGACCAAACACGGCGCCGCCTGGGAAAGGCCTGTCTCGGTCGAGTGGATTCGGCCTGAGGACAACGGCGGCTTCCAGCTCGACGCCGGAATCCGCGTGGCCGGCGGCGATTACATCCGCGGGCTCTACACTTACCGCGGCGGCAGCCCGCCTCAGAACAAATACTCCTTCCGCCTTTATTTCCGGGGCGAGTACGGACCGGGTCGCCTGAACTATCCGATCTTCCCCGAATCGACGCTGGATTCCTACAACACGCTGCACCTCCGCGCCGGCATGAACGATCACACCAATCCGTTCATCAAAGACGAGTTCGTTCGCGCCCTGAGCTTGGACGTGGGCCTCGCCGCCTGCCACGGCACGTTCGTTTATCTTTTCCTCAACGGCGTCTATAAAGGGTTGTACAATCCGACCGAACGGGTCGATGACGATTTTCTCCAGGCGTACCACGGCGGCGGAAAGCTTTGGGATGTGATCGGGCCGGGCAATCAGGCCATCCGAGGCGACGCCACGGCGTGGAGCCAACTGCGCACGGCCGTCCGCAAGGATCTGACCATTCGCACGAACTACCTCGAGGTCGCCGCCCGGATGGACCTCGCCAATTTCGTCGATTACCTGCTGCCGCTGATCTGGGCGGACGACGATGATTGGCCGCACAACAACACGCGGGCCGCGCGTGAAAGGAAACTCGGCGCGAAATTCCGCTTTTATCCTTGGGACGCCGAGTTCGCCTTCACCGCGCACTCGGTGAGCTACGACACCATCGCCACGACCCTTTCGAGTTTGAGCCCGCCGTGGGGCACAACGGATTACCAGGCGATGTTCAATTCACTGAAGAAATCGCCGGAGTTCAAACTGCTTTTCGCCGACCGCGTGCACCGGGCTTTTTTCAATGACGGTCCGTTGACCGATGCGCGGATTCGGGCGCGATACAACGTGATGAAGGCCCAAGTTGCCCCGTCTATTTCCGGCTTCAATGATGTCATCGGGAGCTGGATCACGGGCCGAAGGCGGTATGTCACGAACGCGTTTCAAAAGGCGGGATTCCTCGCTTCGTCGAATGCGCCGGTCGCGAGTCAGTTTGGCGGGCACGTTCCAGCCGGCTACCAACTGAGTCTCCAGAATCTCACGGGCGAAATCCTCCACACGACGAATGGGACTGATCCGCGAGTCGCTTTCACCTGGGCGAGAAGCACTGCCGCCTTGGCCTACCGAGCGCCTCTCACCGTGAGCGGCCCTCTGCATCTCACGGCGCGTTCGCTCGCCGGAACCAACTGGAGCGCGGTCATCGATCTCGACTTTGAGACCACTCAACCCGGCAATCCGGTTCGGATCACGGAGATCATGTACCATCCTCCCGGCGGCGAGGCCTACGAGTATGTCGAGCTGGAGAATACCGGCGGCCTTCCGGTGGACTTGAGCGGATGCAGTTTTGCCGGAATTGCCTTTCGGTTTCCGGCGCCGTTTCCGGAGCTTGCGCCGGGTGCAAAAATCGTCGTCGCGAATGATGCCCGGCCTGCCGACTTTCAGCGGCGCTATCCCAACGTCTCCGCCGCGGGTTGGTTTTCCGGATCACTCGACAATAACGGGGAACGAATCGAGTTGTTGGACTCCTCCGGACGCGTCATCACTTCGGCCGATTATCGAGCCTCTGGCTTCTGGCCAACCGCGGCCGATGGGACTGGCGCGTCACTCGAAGTGGTCGATGCCCAGCGCGAACCGGATGATCCCTCCAACTGGAAGGCCAGCTTGCCGGGCGGTTCACCGAGTGCCCCAAACAGTTCCCCAGCACCGCCCTTAATTCGAATCAACGAGTTGCAGCCGGGCACGGATCGCGACTGGCTCGAACTCTACAACGCCGGCGCGAGCGCCGTTCAATTGAGCGGCTGGTCCCTCAGCGATAACTCCGATCCGCGGCAATTCGTCGTGCCGTCCGGGACATGGATTCCGGCGGAAGGCTTCCTGCGGATTGACTGCGGCGGAGGTTCAGAATCAGGCCGCCTCAAAGCCTCGTTCAATCTGAATCGCGACGGCGAAACCATCGCGCTCTTCGATCCCCTCACCAATCGGGCCGATGTCGCTTGGTACGGCCCCGTGGCGGATGGCTACACCGCCGGCCGCGTCGAGGGTCGATGGGCGCTTTGCGATCCAACGCCCGAGGGGCCGAACGAGGCGGCAACGCTCGGTCCGCTCACGGGTGTGAAGATCAATGAGTTCTTGGCGAACCCGGACGGCGGCGACGATTGGATCGAACTGCACAACTCAGGTTCACTCGCCGTCGCGCTTCAAGGCTGCGCCGTCGCCACCAGCAATGCTCTGGCGCGCATCGCGTCTCCCGCCTTCATCGGTGCCGGAGGATTCATCGTTCTCCGCGCGGATGAGAATCCCGGACCTGATCACGTCGATCTCAAATTGCCCGCGTCCAGTGGAATGATCGCCTTGCTGGCTCCAAACGGCGAGGAACTGGACCGCGTCACGTACGGACCGCAAGCGACGGACATCACGTTCGGCCGAATTCCCGACGGCAGCGGCGCGTTTCAACCGCTCCTGTTCAGCGCGACGCGCGGCGCGAGCAATTACCTCGCGGAGTTGGGCACGCGCCTGCGGATTTCAGAATTTCTCGCGCGCTCAGCCCCAGGGCCCGATTGGGTGGAGATCGAGAACGTCTCCGGCGCAGCGATTTCGCTGGCTGGATACTCTGTGGGTGTGGACGCGCCGGGCGCGCCGCTTCTCCGATGGCCCTTTCGCCTCGACGCCCAGCTTGGCGCGAGCGAGCGGACTCTGGTTTATTTTGGATCGATGCCGATGGACTTCGCGCCGCAGCCGTACTCCCACGCGTTTCCCACCTCCCTCCACGATGACGCTTCGGTGCTAACCCTCCGCGATTCGCGCGACCGAATCATTGATCGCGTCGAATACGGTTTGCAGGTTGCCAATCGTTCGCTTGGCCGCGTGAATCTGCAATGGGTTTTGCTGTCCGCGCCTACGCCCGGCCAAGCTAACGGGCCGCTAGCAGCGCTCGATCCGGGGAATGGACTCCGTCTAAACGAATGGATGGCCGCCGGCGGCGGAACCAATG
The DNA here is from genome assembly GCA_016209525.1 of Verrucomicrobiota bacterium. Taxonomy (GTDB): domain Bacteria; phylum Verrucomicrobiota; class Verrucomicrobiia; order Limisphaerales; family SIBE01; genus VHCZ01. Next base: position 72,984 of record JACQWK010000220.1, on the reverse strand, counting down.
ATTTTGTGGAGCTCTACAATCCGGCGGCGCTGCCGGTCAGTCTCGAACGCTGGGTGCTGACGGACGATCCCTCGATTCGCGGCGCTACCAACAATCGAATTCCCGCGTTGACGTTTATCGATGCGGGGGCGTTCGTGCGGTTCCACACCGACGGCGCGCCAACCCGAGGCCCGCAGCACACGCCCTTTCAGCTCGATCGGTTCGGCGAAACGATTCGCCTGCTCAATCCAAGTTCGCAGATCATCGACGCCGTGGATTTCATCGTGCAACTCGATGGCGTCTCCGAAGGCCGTTATCCCGACGGCGCGCCGCAGATCGTGCGCTTTCCGGGCACGCCCACTCCTGCGGCGCCGAACCTCATTGCCCCTGGCGACGCCGATCAGGACGGCATCGACAACGCTTGGGAAACGCGGCACGGCTTTGACCCGACCTCGCCGGCGGACGCCGCAGGCGATGCCGATCAGGACGGGATGTCCAATCTTGCCGAGTTTGTGAGCGGCACGAATCCGCGTGATGCCTCCAGCCGCTTCCGCGTGGAGGCAATGATGGTGAATGGCGGGAGTCTATCGATCCGCTTTTCGGCGCAGCCTGGCCGGGCCTACCGCGTGGAATTCTCGGACGAGATCGCGCCGCCGGCTTGGAGGCTCCTGGAAAGCGTTACTGGCAGCAGTGAGGCGCGCGAGGCGGTCGTCCGGGATGCCGTCCCGATCAATCAGCGGCCTGCGCGTTTCTACCGCATTGTGGTCTTGCCGTAACACGAGCCGCGGCTCGCGCGATCTGAGAGAATCCGGGGTGGATTTGAGCATCTGTAGCCGCCGACGTCAGGAGGCGGATGTCGGCGTTGTCAACAATTTCCGCCTCGTCACCTCGGCGGCTACGCCCTCAGGTGCGATTTTTGATTCAGCCCTGGCTGAGATTCCAGGGCTGCATCAAGCTCTTCATCCTCTCCCCGCGAGGAACGAGTGGGGAGAGGAACAAGGAGAGGGGAAACCAACAAAAAGGCGCCTCCTCTCCCCGACCCTCTCCTCCATCCGATGGAGGAGAGGGAGGATTCGGTGAGCTTGATGCATCCCTGCTGAGATTCTGTCTGAAGAATTTTTTTCGCGACGAAGAGAACGAAAAAACCTATTAATGAGTTCAAAAGTAAGACGATACCGCTCACTCGGCCTTCGGCCACCCTCTCCCCATCCGATGGGGAGAGGGCTGGGGTGAGGGGCATGCTGCAAGGTCGGGATAGTTATGAACTGCACAATAGGCTCGCCTCGGACTGTATGAAGGATCCGTTTGATACCATCGAAGCGGTCGTCGCTGATCTGCGGGCGGGAAAGATGGTCATCGTCGTCGATGACGCGGACCGCGAGAACGAGGGTGATTTGATCATCGCCGCCGAATGCGCGACTCCGGAGGCCGTCAATTTCATGGCCAAATTTGGCCGCGGTTTGATCTGCGTCCCGACAACTTCGGAACGGCTGAAGCAGCTTGGGATCGAGCAGATGGTGGTGCAGAACCGCGACACTTTCAAAACGGATTTCCAAGTCAGCGTCGATGCGGCCAATGGAATCACCACCGGCATCAGCGCCGCGGACCGGGCGCACACGATCCGAGTCATGGCGGATCCCACCGCCGTGCCGAATGATTTGGTGCAACCGGGCCACGTGTTTCCGCTCCGCGCCAAACCCGGCGGGGTGCTCCAACGGGCCGGCCACACAGAAGCCGCCGTGGATTTGGTCAAATTGGCCGGCCTGCGTCCCATCGCGGTGATTTGCGAGATCATGAGCGAGGATGGCTCGATGGCGCGCTTGCCGGAATTGATCAAGCTCGCGCGCCGCCACAAATTGAGACTGGCCACGATCGAAGCGCTGATTCGCTACCGCCGGACCCGCGAAAAATTGGTCGAGCGCGTGGAAGTCGTGCGGATGCCCACCGATTACGGCGATTTCGAACTGTATCTCTATCGATCCTGCGTGGACGGGCAGCACCACTTGGCGCTGGTCAAGGGCGACGTCGCGGAACAGAAAGATGTGCTCGTGCGCGTCCACAGCGAATGCCTGACCGGCGATGTGTTCGGCTCGCAGCGGTGCGATTGCGGCCCGCAACTGCATCAAGCGATGCAGCACGTGGCGGCGGCTGGGTGCGGGGCCATTATCTATATGCGGCAGGAAGGCCGTGGGATCGGGCTGGTCTCGAAAATCAAGGCCTACAAGCTTCAAGAGCGAGGCTACGACACCGTGCAAGCAAATCTCAAACTCGGTTATCCGATGGACCTTCGGGAATACGGTTTGGGTGCGCAAATCCTGGTCGATTTGGGGATCAAGACGATCAGGCTCCTGACCAATAATCCGAAAAAGGTTGTAGGATTGGAAGGGTACGGGCTGGAGATTGTCGAACAGGTACCCATCCGGGTGCGGCCCAATCCACACAATCGAAGATATCTTCAGACTAAACGGGAAAAGCTAGGGCACTTGATTTGAACGTCGGGCCGGCGGCGCTGCTTCGAGACGTCTAGATCCTACTCATGAACTGACTAATAATCCTCGGCTCCTTCATCACCCATGTTGAAACAGGCATTCACGAAAGGGAAAAGCAGTCTTGCGCGCGGCGCGCGCTTCGCCATCGTCGCGTCAAAGTACAACACGAAATTTGTCGATGGCATGCTGCGCCCGGCGAAGGCCGCGCTCGTCCAAGCGGGCGCGGCGCAAGTGGAGGTCGTGCGAGTGCCGGGAGCATTCGAGATTCCCGCGGTCGCGGCAAAATTGGCGGCGGAGTCGAAGCGCCCTTTTTCGGCGATCATCTGTTTGGGAGTGATCTTGCGGGGTGAAACGACTCACGCCGAGCACATCGGCCAGGCCGTCAGCCACGCGTTCGCGGAAATCCAAGTCGCCTATCGCGTCCCGGTCATCCATGAGGTGTTGCTCTTGGAAAACGAAGAGCAAGCGCGAGTTCGTTGTTTGAGCCGGACGCACAATCGTGGTCTCGAAGCCGCCAACACCGCGATTGACATGGCACAGACGATGAAGCGGATTGAGCGGTTGGCGGCCAATCAGACCGCGTGAATCGCGCTGGACTTTTCGACGCACTGGCGACTGGAAACAAGGCTGAACCAGAGCGGAGGAGGAGCGAAAGGATGCGACTTTGTGAAAAGTTTCACAAATCACTTGCCCGTCCAAAACCGCAGTGTTAAGGTGCGCGCGAAATTCAGAGCAGCAACAATCAAGAAGAAAGTTTATGAAGAGATTAATTTGGTTTTGGGCAGCGGCATTCTGCGTGGGAACTGTTCCAATGGCGACCGCGGGGGATATCACGGGGAAGATAACGTTGAAGGGCAAGCCTGCGCCCGAGAAGCAATTGCCGGTGGCGAACGATCCGTTCTGCGGCAAACTGTTTGCCGGAAAACCGATCCCGACCACGCGATTTTATGTGGTGGACGCGAACGGCGGACTCGCCGATGTGTTTGTTTACCTCAAAGAAGGAGTGACTTCAAAACCGGCGCCGCCGGCTGAACCGGTGAAGCTGGACCAGAAGGGCTGCGAGTATCTGCCCTATGTTCTGGGGCTTCAAACCAAACAAAAACTGTTGGTCAGCAATTCCGATCCACTCCTCCACAACGTGCATCCGACCCCGACGGTGGCCGGAAACAAGGAGTCCAACAGAGCCCAAGCCGCCAACCAAGCCCCTCTGGAATACATGTTCGACAACCCGGAAGTCTTTCTCCGCTTCAAGTGCGATGTGCATCCGTGGATGTTTGCGTATGTCGGCGTGGTGGATCATCCCTATTTCGCGGTCTCCGGCAAAGACGGGACTTACAAGATCGCCAACGTGCCGCCGGGAGATTATGTGATCGAAATGGTGCATCGAAAGACGCATCCGAGTGGGAAGGGAACCACCCAAAAGATGAAGGTTGGGCCCGACGGAGCGAAGGCCGACTTTACCATTGAAGCCGCAGCCCAATAATCCATCGCGCGCTTCTTCGTCGCTTGTTGCCGCCGCTGCGGGGATCAGCCGCAGCGGCTTTTCAGTTCAACGCGCCGCATGACCCGGTCTCCCGACAATCCTTGGCTCCATCGTTTCGCCGTCCTGACGGCGGTGTCCACGCTGGCGTTGATTGGGATTGGGGGACTGGTCACCAGCCACGGCGCGGGTCTGGCCGTGCCTGACTGGCCGACGAGCTATGGTTACAATATGTTTCTCTTTCCGCCGTCCTACTGGGTCGGCGGAATTCTTTACGAACACACCCATCGGCTCTTCGCCTCGTTCGTCGGATTGCTGACCACGGTCCTGGCGGTTTGGCTGTGGATCAAGGAACCGCGGCGATGGCTGCGGTGGGCAGGAGTGTTCGCGTTTTTCGGAGTCGTGTTCCAAGGAGTCCTGGGCGGTTTGAGAGTGACGCTGCTTGAAAATTCCCTTGGAATCGTGCATGCCGCCATTGCTCAATTGTTCGTCGTGCTGGTCAGCCTCATCGCGTTGTGGACCTCGCGTGGGCGCGCGCTAGCGGGAGCAAGCCGGGGCGAAGGCGTTGTAGTTTCGAAGGGACTTCTTCGTCTGATGGTGTTCGGCACGCTGCTCATTTTTCTGCAATTGATTCTGGGAGCAACGATGCGGCATCAGCACGCGGGCTTGGCCGTGCCCGACTTCCCTTTGGCTTACGGCAAACTCTGGCCTGCGATGGACCCCGCGTCGATCGAGGCCTACAACAGGAACCGTCTCGACGTGTTCGATCCGAACCCGATCACCGCATTTCAAATTGGATTGCACATGATTCATCGCTTGGGCGCTTTCGCCTGCCTGGTTTTGGTGGGGCTCGCCGCATGGTTCAGCCGCGCTCGGCTTGGATCTCAGTCCACTCAGGCGAAACTCTGCATGCTGTGGTTCGTTCTCGTTGTCGCGCAGGCCGGGTTGGGGGCTGCGACGGTGTTGAGCAACAAAGCCGCCGATATCGCCACGGCTCACGTCGTCCTGGGCGCGGCAAGTTTGGTGATGGGCGCGATACTTTGGGCCATGGGGCTTCCGGTTGCGGCCCCAGCCACTCAAGAAACCGAATGCCGAGCGCGGGCCGATGGAATTCCGGCCATCTCGTCCGGCGAGCCCAAAGCCGCGTTGAGCCCAAATTAACATGCGCCGATGAAAGCTTTCGCATCGTCCCTCTCCGCCTCGCCTTCGAGCGAGAAAGCCGGTGTCGGAGTGGTTCTCGAGTTGATCAAAGTGCGGCTGACATCGCTGGTGCTCTTGACCACCTTGGTCGGCTTCTACCTCGGCAGCCGCGGTGTCCCGGACTACGGACTAATGTTTCACGCCTTGTTGGCGACAGGATTGGTTGCCAGCGGCGCGGCGGCGCTCAACCAGTTGATCGAAAGAGAGCACGATGCGAAGATGCCGAGGACTTCCGGCCGCCCGTTGCCTTCGGGAAGGGTTCAACCGGAAACAGTGCTGATTTTTGGCGTGGTTTGCGCGATTTCTGGTCTCATGTACTTGGCTTGGGCGGTGAACGGGCTGACCTGTTTGCTCGGCGCGGTGACGTTGGTGACCTATCTTTTCGTTTATACGCCGCTCAAGCGCGTCACCTCGCTCAACACGCTGATCGGCGCTGTCCCCGGCGCGCTTCCTCCGGTGATGGGCTGGACAGCGAGCCATGGTCAAGCGAGCCTCGAAGGGTGGTCGCTGTTCGCGATCCTTTTCATGTGGCAAATCCCGCACTTCCTGGCGATCGCGTGGCTGTACAAGGACGAGTACGCACAGGCTGGATATGCCATGCTCCCGGTGCTTGATGAAACCGGAAAACGGACCTGTTTCCACGTTTGTCTTTCCGCGGTCGGACTTCTCGGAACGAGTCTTTGTCCGTTCTTCTTGAGCCTGACCGGCAACGTCTATCTGGCCGGGATTTTAGTTTTGAATTTCGCGTTCCTCGCGCTCTCGGTTCGCTTTTGCCGGCAGTTGACGAGGACGCATGCGCGGCAACTCTTTTTCGCGTCGATCATCTTTTTGCCGATGCTGCTCACTTTGACTGTGCTGGATAAAACGCAGTGAGGCTTCAGCCGAGCCGCCCGTAGCGCAGACTTGGAGTCTGCTGTATCGCCGACTGGCCGTCGGCTGGGCGTTCGATACTGAGGGAGTGCCTGGCGATTCGCGGCGCCCGCAGAATGCAATTCTGCAATGCGGCAGATTAAAAATCTGCGCCACGAGTTCACCGGGGCCGGTGTCCGTTCGAAGCTGAGCCGATGACGCAGAGCGCCATTCTGCCGTTGACAGTGAACCTGGGGCGAATGTAACTTGCGCCCCTTAAAAGTTTGGCTTAGAACGTAGTTTGTAGTTTCAAACACCAAAAACCAGTTCGCCGATGCAGCCAACAACTCGAGAAACGCACCATGCTGGAGTTCATGAACCTCATCATGAGGAGCTCGGATTCTGGCGCAAATATGTTTTCTCCACCGATCACAAGGTTATCGGAATGCAGTACGGCTTCACCGCACTGCTCTTTCTGCTGGTCGGTTTCGGGTTGATGCTGATGATGCGGTGGCAGATCGCTTACCCAGGCCAGCCCCTTCCTGTGATCGGACCTCTCCTGCACTCCATCCTTGGGGACGCAGCATCGCCGGTCTTGGACGCGAACGGCGCTCTGCGCGGCTACTCCATCACGGCGGACCTGTATAACGCGTTGGGGGCGATGCACGGGACCATCATGGTGTTTCTGGCGATCGTACCACTCGCGTTTGCGGCCTTCGGCAATTTCGTGGTGCCGCTCCAAATCGGGGCGCCGGACATGGCGTTTCCTCGGGTGAACATGGCCAGCTATCACGCGTACGTGATCGGAGGCGTGATCATGTTCACGAGTTTCTTCATTCCGGGCGGCGCCGCTCAGGCGGGATGGACATCCTATTCGCCGCTGGCGACCCAAATTCCGACGAACGGCCAGACCTTTTGGATCATTGGAATGGTGTTCCTGATCACCTCGTCCTTGCTGGGCGCGGTCAATTTCATCGCCACGATCATCCAATTGCGCGCGCCCGGGATGACCTGGATGCGTTTGCCGTTTTTCGTCTGGGCGCAATTCGTCACGGCGTTTCTCCTTTTGCTGGCTTTCCCTCCCCTGGAAGCCGCGGCGGTCATGCAGCTCATGGACAAGCTGGCGCACACCAGTTTCTTTTTGCCGACGGGTCTGGCGGCCGGAGGGGCGATTGCCAATGTCAGCGGTGGAGGCAGCCCTTTGTTGTGGCAGCATCTGTTCTGGTTCTTGGGGCACCCCGAAGTTTATGTGTTGATTCTCCCCGCGATGGGCATCGTCGCGGAAGTCATCGCCAACAACACTCGGAAGCCGCTCTGGGGCTACAAGTCCCTGGTCTATTCGGTGCTAGCGATCGGGTTCCTCTCGTTCATCGTCTGGGCGCACCACATGTATTTGACCGGGATGGGAACGAAGATCAGCACGTTTTTCCAGACCACGACAATGATTATCTCGATCCCATCGGTGATCATTCTGTCGTGTCTGTTCATCTCGCTGTGGGGCGGCTCGATTCGGTTCAACACGCCGATGTTGTTTGCGCTGGGCTTCCTTCCGATGTTCGGGATCGGAGGATTGACGGGACTTCCGCTGGGCCTGAATTACAGTGACATTCATCTGCACGACACGTACTACGTAATTGCCCACTTCCATTACGTCGTGGCGCCGGGGACAATCTTCGGCCTCATGGCGGGGATCTACTTCTGGTATCCGAAAATCACCGGCCGGCTTATGAACGAGTTCTGGGGCAAGGTTCACTTCTGGCTTTCCTTGATTTTCATGAACCTTGTCTTCCAACCAATGTTCGCTCAGGGAATGGCGGGCATGCTCCGAAGAATGTCCGATGGCGGCGCCAATTACTCCCTGGCCAAAGTCGGCCAGGATGCCATCGGCGGGTTGACCGATAGCATCATGCACTGGAACATCACGATCTCGCACGCCGCGGCGGCCCTGGGCCTGGCGCAGATTCCATTTATCATCAACTTTTTCTGGAGCATGAAGCACGGGAAGATAGTGACTTCGGATAATCCTTGGGAAGCCACCACCTTGGATTGGCAAACGCCGACTCCTCCCCCGCACGGGAATTTTGCGGCTGCTCCCCACGCCTATCGCGGGCCTTATGATTATAGCCTGCCCGGGGAGCCGAAGGACTTCACGCCGCAGAATCAGCCCGCATAAATCTTATCATGGACATTCCCTACGTCGCTCAGCCTCGTCAGGACACCGGCCTTTACAACGCGAAGGTCGGCATCTGGCTTTTTTTGGCGTCCGAAGTCATGCTCTTCGGCGCCTTGTTCTCCTCCTACATCATTTTGCGAGTCGGGGCTGCGCCGGGAAGCTGGGTGCACGGCTTGCTGAACATCCCGATTGGGACGTTCAACACCGCCGTGCTCATCACCTCCAGCGTGACCGTGGTGCTTTCGTGGTCGGCGTTGAAAGCGGGGAACTTCGCCAAGTATCGAGTTCTGCAAGCGATCACGATCTTGTGCGCGCTCGGCTTCCTGGGAATTAAGTCCTTCGAGTATCGGGAGAAATTCCTGCACTACGAAGTCTGGAAGACTGACGGCACGCGGCTTCTCGGCCACATCGACTACAATGGAACCCATCCTCTGTTCTGGAAAACGGAGACCCTCGCGCAGCAGAAACTCGATTCCATCAAGTTTGTTCCCGATCCCTACCATTACACGATGACCGCGAAGGAAATGGCGCACGCCAGGAAAGGCGGGCATGGAAAGGAGCACGAGCCTGTCACGATCAAGACGTCCGAGATCACCCGGCTTTCCTCCTTCGTTCCGGCCCACAGCACCTACTTCGGAATCTATTTCACGCTGACCGCGCTGCACGCCTTGCACGTGCTGGGCGGGGCCATCGTGATCGCCTTCATCTGGGGACCCGGCGCCAAGCTTTGGAAGACCGATCCGGATCGATACATCAACCGCGTCGAAGTCTCGGGATTATTCTGGCATTTTGTGGACCTGGTTTGGATCTTCTTGTTCCCGGTGCTTTATTTGCTGTGAGAAATCTATGAGCGACCATTCACACGAAATCTCGAAACACGTCAGAATCTACTTCATCGTTGGCATCGCCCTTCTCATCGGCACGGTGCTGACGGTGGCGATGAATTCGGTCCATTTTGACAGCATGGCGGTCACGATCGCCATCGCGCTGTTCATCGCCTGCGTGAAGGGCTTCCTGGTGGCCGGTTATTTCATGCACCTGATGTCCGAAAAGAAGATGATTTACTCCATCCTGGGCGCGACCGCGTTCTTCTTCGCCGGGATGATGTACCTCACGATTTTCGCGAGGGACGACACGCCGCTGGGAACCCTCCACACCGGCAGCGGCGAAGCCTTCCACCCCGCCGAAAAAAGCGCCGCGCACTGAAAGATGTCCCTCAAGGCGATCCATCTCGTGTTCATCGCGGCTTCGACATTGCTGTCGATCGGCTTTGGCGTTTGGTGCTTGAAGAATTACTTCCAAGGGTTGGGCTCAACGTCGGATCTTCTCCTTGGCCTCGGATCGATCGCCGTCGCGGCAGGGCTGATCTGCTACGGCAGATATTTTCTGAAAAAACTTAAGAACATCGGCTACCTATGAGGCTCCGCATTGCCCGCCTATTTTTTGCCGTCATCGCCGCTGCGATGCTTACGAGCGCAAATTCGGCGCTCGCCTGCGCGGTCTGCTTTGGCAAGTCCGACAGTGCTCTGGCGAAAGGATTGCACTGGGGAGTGCTCAGCTTGCTCGCGATCGTCTTTTGTGTCCTGGCCGGCATCGCCAGTTTTTTCATCTATTTGGCAAAACGCTCGGCTTCGAACGCGCCCAACCCCCTTTCGGTTTCCCAACCGGCCGCTGAAACAACCCATAGACTCTGATGATTCGCGACCTTTTAGGACTGCCCGTGCTGGCTTCCGAGCACGGCGAGAAAGTGGATAATCTCATTATCTACATGCACTGGCTCATGATCGTGCTGTTCGTGGGCTGGGTGGCTTACTTTCTTTATGTTATCTGGCGCTTCCGCAAATCGCGGCACCCGAAAGCGGACCACACCGGCGCGCGAGGCCATACTTCAACCTGGATCGAAGGGCTCGTGGCGCTCGTTGAAATGGTGCTGCTGTTCGGACTGGCTATTCCTTGGTGGGCGCAATTGGTGGACAAGCCGCCGTCGGAAAACGAGTCGCTCGTGTTGCGGGTCGTGGCGCAGCAGTTCGGCTGGAATGTCCGCTACCCTGGTTTGGATCGCGTGTTCGCAAAACAAGACATCAAGCTCGTCAACTCCACGAACAAGTTTGGTGTGGTCGCGAGCGACGCGCCCGGAAAAGACGACTTTGGCGATTTCAACAGCATTCGCGTGCCCGTCAACAAACCGGTCATCATTCATCTTACGTCCATGGACGTCATCCATTCATTCAAAGTGATTGCGCTGCGCGTCTGCCAAGACGCGATTCCCGGTCTGAGCATTCCGGTTTGGTTCAAGGCCAAGACCCCGGGCCGGTACCAAATCAACTGCGCCCAACTCTGCGGGAATGGCCACGCTCAAATGGCGCAAGGATTCATCACGATCGATAGCCAGGAGGAGTTCGACAAATGGTACGCTCAGCAGAGCAAAGGCGGCGGCGCCACCGCGACCACGTTTGAATAGTGCGCCCGTTGGCCAGGAGGCCGGAGGATAGACTGCAATTCCTTCCCCCTTCCCCCTGGGGAGAGGGCCAGTGAAAGGAAACGCGACGTTGGATCACCTGCTGGTGTTCTCTACCCCAGCGACTTAACCGCAACCCCGTTTGAGGTTGGGAATTGTTTCGGATTCCGAGCTTCGGATTTCGGATTTTGATTGCGGCTCCGGTTTGCCAGGTATTAGGTGGTTTCACAACGCACCGTATCGAATGAACGCTGCTCCTCGAAGAATCGGCTCTGGTTTCTGGGTCGGCTTGGGCCTCGCCGTTCTCACGCTGGCGGTGCTTCTGGTCTGGACCCGCCTCAAGGACTTGCGCCCCCCGTTGCCGGTGTTTGGCCAAGTCGCCGACTTCGCGCTCACCAACCAGACGGGAGCTCCGGTGTCGCTCGATCGACTGCGGGGCCACGTGTGGGTGGCCGATGTCATATTCACGCGCTGCCCGCTGCAATGCGGAGAAATGAGCAAGCGCATGAGCGAACTGCAAGCGGCTTTGCCCGCCAAGTCGCCCGTCAAACTCGTCTCGCTGACGATGGATCCCGAGTATGACACGGTGCCAGTCCTGAAGCGGTACTCGGAGAAATACGAGGCACATCCGGATCGCTGGTGGTTCCTCACGGGCTCGAAAGAACAAGTGGGAAACGTGTTGACCAACAATCTCAAGCTGAGCGCCATGGAAACGGCTCCGGAGCGGAGGACGAACCAGTTCGACTTATTTACTCACAGCACCCTTTTCGTGGTCGTCGATCAACAGGCCCGCTTGCGGACGGCGGTGGAATCCTTGCAGCCGGGGTGGAAGGACCGCATCCTGGATGACATCAATCGGTTGCTGCGCGAGGCTGCGCCATGAGCCTGGCGGATTTACCGGCGGTCAACGCCTGCCTCAATTCCCTGAGCGCGATCTTCTTGACCGCGGGTTACTATTTTATCCGGACCAAGAATCAAACAGCGCACAGAAATTGCATGGTGAGCGCCGTGGTGACTTCCGCGCTCTTCCTCATCTGCTATTTGATTTATCATTTCAACGCTGGCCGCACCGTGTTTAGGGAACCCGCGTGGTTCCGTCCAATTTACCTGACACTTTTGGCCACTCACACTTTGCTGGCTGCAGCCATCGTTCCGCTGGTTCTCGTGACGCTCTATCTGGCCATCCGGCGGCGTTTCGAAACGCACAAAAAGATCGCCCGCTGGACGTGGCCGATCTGGATGTACGTCTCGGTCACGGGTGTCGTGATCTACCTACTCCTTTACCAAATCTACCCCCAACGTTGAGCTGCATCCGCCCGGAGTCAGCGCCTTGATCTCAGAGAGTCCGCCAAGAAGTCGGTTCGTCATCGCAGGACAGGATTCCAGCCTCGAGACTCCTGACGCCGCGGCAAGCGCTCAACTCCCATAGAACCGGACGCTTGCCTCCTTTCGTCGGCTTCGCGGCGAGCCACGCTTCCTTCGCGCGGACATGGCTGTCCGCGCTCCTTGGGTTTGCTATTTGCCCTTGAACCAAGCGGCGAGGTACTCGCGGTTCATCCGGGCGATGAACGTCAGGTTGATTTCCTTGGGGCAAACCGCCTCGCACGAGCCCGTCACGGTGCAGGCGCCAAAACCTTCCGCATCCATCGCTTTGACCATGTTCGTGACGCGGCGGTGCCGCTCCACTTTGCCTTGGGGCAGGAGGCTCAAATGGGAAACCTTGGCCGCCACGAAAAGCATGGCCGATGCGTTTTTGCAGGCCGCCACACAGGCGCCGCAGCCGATGCAAGCGGCGGCGTCCATCGATTGGTCCTGATCCGCTTTAGGAATTGGAATGGCATTGGCATCCGGGGCGCCGCCGGTGGAAACGGAAATGAATCCGCCCGCCTGAATGATCCGGTCGAAGGCCCAACGGTTGACCACCAGGTCTTTGATGATCGGAAAAGCGCGAGCGCGCCAGGGCTCAATGGTGATCGTATCGCCGTCCTTGAAGTGCCGCATGTGCAACTGGCAGGTGGCGGTGCCTTTGTGCCCGCCGTGAGGAACGCCATTGATCACGAGCGAACACATGCCGCAGATGCCTTCGCGGCAATCCGAATCGAACGCAATCGGGTCTTCGCCTTTCTCAATCAATCCTTCATTGACAACGTCCAACATTTCCAGGAACGACATGTCCGGGATGACCCCGTCGGCTTGGAAGGTGATGAAGCGGCCGGGAGCGTTTGGACTCTTTTGCCGCCAGACTTTTAAGGTAAGGTTCATCCCACTTATCGCTTCACTTATAGCTCCTCTGCGTCATTTTTACTTCCTCGTAGACCAGCGGTTCCTTGTGCAAGGCGGGCGGCTTGGCCGGGCCTTGGTATTCCCACGCGGAAACGAAAGCGAAGTTTTGGTCGTCCCTTAACGCTTCGCCATCCTCGGTTTGAAATTCGGTGCGGAAATGGCCGCCGCAGGATTCGCGGCGGTTTAACGCGTCGAGGCAAAGAAGCTCCGCAAATTCCATGTAGTCGGCCACCCGGCCGGCTTGTTCGAGGGCTTGGTTGAAATCCTGGTTTTCGCCCGGAACATTCGCGTTGCGCCAGAATTCTTCGCGCAACTCAGGAATTTTCCTCAAAGCTTCCTTCAATCCGGCCTCGTGGCGCGCCATGCCGCACTTATCCCAGAGGAGCTTGCCCAGCTCGCGGTGCAGCGAGGTGACGGTTCTCCGCCCGCGAATGGAAAGAAGTTTCTCGGTTCGGACTTTGACCTCTTCCTCCGCCTTTTTGAATTCCGGATGGCTGGTGGAAGCCTTGGCCTGCTTGGCGGAGACGAAATAATGGCCAATTGTGTAAGGGATGACGAAATACCCGTCCGCGAGCCCCTGCATCAGAGCACTGGCCCCGAGCCGGTTGGCGCCGTGGTCGGAGAAGTTGGCCTCGCCCAGGACGAACAGGCCCGGGATTGTGCTCATGAGGTGGTAATCCACCCAGAGCCCGCCCATGGTGTAGTGCACGGCGGGAAAGATTCGCATCGGGACCTCGTAGGCATTCTCGCCGGTGATCGTCTCGTACATCGAGAAAAGATTGCCGTAGCGCTCCGCGATGGTTCGTTGTCCCAAACGGTTGATCGCGTCGGCAAAATCCAGATAAACGCCGAGGCCGCCGGAGCCGACGCCGCGGCCTTCATCGCACACCTCCTTGGCCGCGCGCGACGAGATATCGCGGGGGGCTAGGTTGCCATAGCTGGGATATTTTCGTTCGAGGTAATAGTCCCGCTCGCTCTCGGGAATCTGCCGGGGCGGCCTTTTGTCCCCTGTGCTCTTCGGCACCCAGACCCGCCCGTCGTTTCGCAAGGATTCCGACATCAAAGTGAGTTTGGATTGGTGGTCGCCGCTCACCGGAATGCAGGTTGGGTGAATCTGCGTGTAGCAAGGGTTCGCGAAGGCGGCGCCCTTCTTGAACGCGCGGTAAATCGCAGTCACATTGCAGCCGCGGGCGTTGGTGGAAAGATAAAACACGTTCCCGTATCCGCCGGTAGCCAGCACGACGGCATCCGCTGCGTGCGAAGATATTTCGCCCGTGACAAGATTGCGGGCCACCACTCCCTTGGCATGCCCGTCGATCAAGACAACATCGAGCATCTCCGTCCGAGGATACATCTTCACGGCGCCCAAGCCGATTTGGCGGGAAAGAGCCTGATAAGCGCCGAGGAGCAGTTGCTGGCCGGTCTGGCCGCGCGCGTAAAAGGTGCGCGAGACCTGGGCGCCGCCGAACGAACGATTCGCCAGCAGCCCGCCATACTCGCGCGCGAAGGGGACGCCCTGGGCCACGCACTGATCGATGATGTTGACGCTGACTTGGGCGAGGCGATAGACGTTGGCTTCGCGCGCACGGAAGTCGCCCCCTTTGATCGTATCGTAGAACAGGCGAAAGATGCTGTCGCCGTCATTCGTGTAGTTCTTGGCCGCGTTGATGCCGCCTTGCGCCGCGATGCTGTGCGCCCGGCGGGGGCTGTCTTGAAAGCAGAAGCATTGGACGTTGTAACCGAGTTCGGCCAACGAAGCCGCGGCCGAGGCTCCGGCCAGACCCGAGCCGACCACGATCACATCGAACTTCCGCTTGTTCGCCGGATTGACCAGCTTCATTTCCAGACGGTAGCGGTCCCACTTCTTTTCCAATGGACCGGAGGGGATTTTAGCGTCGAGATTCATCTTACGTAGCCCAGCAATACCGCCATCGGAATCGAGCAGTTGCCCAGGAAAATCACCGCGGCGACAGCGAGGGCGAAGCGATCGATCCATTTGCCCGTGTGCTCGTTTTTTAATCCCAGCGATTGAAACATTCCGGTCACGCCGTGGCTGAGGTGAAGACACAGCAACGCCATCCCGAGGATGTAAAATCCGGACACCCAGAATTTCGAATAGCCGACGACCATCATACGAAACACATCGTGATGCTTGGTCTGGGGGTCGAGAAAAGTTTTGAAATCCTGCCCGGTCAAATTCACGGCGGGAGTCTGGACGGTGAAATGCAGGAGGTGATAAATGATAAACACGGCCACGATCAGCCCGCTCATGAGCATCGTTCGGGAAGCGTAGCTCGCTGCGACTGGCGTTGGGTTGCCTTCATAACCAGCCGGACGCGCCGCCTTGTTCTCGAGCGAGAGTTTGATCGCGGACCACACATGCAGCGCCACCATGGTCAGGAGGACGATCCGCGCCAGCCAAAGCAGCTCCGGCATCGACTGCAGAAAGTGCGCATACCGGTTGAGGGGCTCCGGCCCCAAGAAAATCTGCAGGTTCCCCAGCATATGGACGATCACGAAACCGAACAGCACAAAGCCGCTGACGGCCATGATGTACTTTTTCCCAAGGGAAGACTGAAAAAGCCGCAACATTGAATGCCGTGGTATGTAATCGCGAAGGCGCTCGAACGTCAATGCGCCAGTGGCAAGTATAAGCGGCTCTTCCCCGGCGGTTATCGGGCCTAATTGCTGTGGTTCCTACCTGATGAATTCCGTCAAGCTGAGGAGAGAATGGATTTCCTTTTCGTCGGAAATGATGGCGTGGCGATTGAGTCGAACCGCTCGCAAACCAGCCTGCTCGGCGCCTTGGACGTCCTCGATCACTCTGTCACCCACATGCAACACCGCGTGCCCGGGCCAACCGAGCTGCTCCAGCGCCGACCGAAAGACTGCGGGATGGGGTTTGTGGAGGCCGACTTCTCCGGAGACCACGATGACTTCGAATAGATCCTGCAACTTAAGTTTGCCCAACAACGGTCTGAGTCGTTCATCCCAATTCGAAACGACGCCAAGCCTGATATTTCGAGCACGCAATTGATGGAGAGCCGGGAGCACATCGTCGTAGATCCGCCAGCCGCCGGGTTGCGCAAACCGCTCATAAAGGTCGCCGAAGAAGCTCACCTCCGTCAAAGGCTGACCCGGCGTCCGAAACGTTCGGGCCACGATCTCGGACCAAGCCGCTCTTGAGTAATCAAAATCCGATTTGGCGCGCCAGGCTTCGGCGAACCGGCGAGTGAGCGTCTCCGGCTCGAGGTCGCGGAGCCCATGTTGCGCCGCGACTTCGGCGTACACGTGTCCGACAGATGGCCACGGGTCGATCAACGTGCCTCCCACGTCGAAAGTCACGGCTCGAATACCGGAGATCCCTCTCATGCTTCTGCGAATGTTCTTAGCGTGTTCTAAATGTAGGGCAGGCATCTTGCCTGCCTCCCATTTGTCGTTGAGTTTGCCCGAAGCAAGCAGGCTGGAAGTCCGCCCTACGTTGGGGAGACCGGATTTTGAAACACTCTGCTAGTCGGTCTGAGGATAATTCACCTTGTTGCCGGCCAGTCGTTCAGACCGCGCTCATCCTGCTCGGGACGGGCAGTGAGTTTCAGGTGTTCCATGGCTTCGCCAACGAAATGAAGCGAGCCGGTCACCAAAACGACCGGGTCGGATGCCGTCCGGTTCAATGCTTCTTTCAGGGAGGGGCACGCCAGGACCTCGGCGTAAGGGTTGAGTTGCTGGCAGAACTCTCGCATCGATTGCGGGCTGGCGCTGCGGTCACTGCTGACGGGCGCAAGCGCGATACGGCCGGCGAGCGGCGCGAGGATTTGACACATGGTGTGCCAGTCTTTGTCCTGCATGACTCCAAAAACCAAAGTCAGAAGCATGTTCGGATAAAGCTTCTGCAGGGCGGCGCGGAGCGCTTTGGCGCCAGCCGGGTTGTGCGCGCCGTCCAAGAGAATCGTCCGGCCCAACGCGGGCCGCGCGATCTGGAGCCGCCCGGGCCATTGGACGCCGGCCAGTCCCGCTTTCGCGGCTTCTTCGCTCACGGGGATTTGTGAATTGAGGACTCTAACCGTCGCCAGCGCCAGTGTCGCATTGATTTGTTGATGATCCCCTAAGAGCGGCAGGCGGAGCTTGTCCAGAGGCGGACGCTTGATGTCGGCGCGGGTGACTTTGGTCAACGGGCTTCGATGGCGATTCGCGGTGTCGGCAATGACGCAGAGGCTTTCGTAGTTTTCCTCCGATGTGATGACCGGAATTCCCGGTTTGATGATCCCGGCTTTTTCAGCGGCGATGGCGGACAAGGTATAGCCCAGCCATTTTTCGTGATCGAGCTGGATGTTGGTGATGACGCTGGCCAGCGGGTTGACGATGTTCGTCGCGTCCAATCGCCCGCCCAGCCCGGTTTCCCAGAGCACCAGATCCACTTTCTGTTCGGCGAAGTAGCGCAGCGCCATGAGAGTCACGACTTCGAAGAATGTCGGATGGGCCGAGGAGGGAAACTCTTTCAAGAGCGGCTGAATTCCTTCAGCCAGGCGCACGGCATCGGCTTCGGTGATGGGATGCCGGTTCACCTGGATGCGCTCGCCAAAAGCGACGAGATGCGGGGAGGTAAATAATCCGACTCGCAGTCCGGCCGTTCTGTAGATGTTTTCCAGCATCGCGCAGGTGGAGCCTTTGCCGTTGGTTCCGGCGACGTGGATGAAGCGCAAGTTCTGGTGGGGATTTCCCGCCAGCGCGGCGAGCTTGAGGGTGTTTTCCAAGCCGAACTTCACGCCGAACAGGCGCAGGTTGTAGAGAAATTCGATGGCTTCGCGGTAGGTCATGAACGGTTAGAAAGTCCCTGCCTTGGAGGAGTCCTCAAGAAAGCTTGGCCGCTAGCCCAGCGGAGGCAGCCGTCGTGGGCGGTCTAGAGCACGAATTCAGCATCGATCTTTTCCAGCGACCGCCGTTCCTGCTCCCCCGCTCGTGCGTTCCGAAACGGCATCATTTCCTCGCACCGTCGCACCATGGCCTGGGGGTCGATGAAGGGCGGCCGTGAATCGAATTCTTGGTCAACGGGCAGTGCGAAATCGAGTGCTGGCGGATTGCCCGCAATCCTATCGTCAACGGTCCGAACAGGCATGGACGAATTTTTCATATAGATCCATTGTGCCATGCTTGAGGAAGAGTTGGCGAATGCTTTCCGACTTCAGGTCCAACTCATTTTTTCGAACGATACCCTCCACATCCTGGAAGTCTTTGAGGAAGCGGTGGATTCGTCCGTGCTTCAACGCGTGGAGTTTCAAGGCAATCAAGTGTTCCACGCAAGGGATTAGACCTTTCGCGTCTGCGAACTCAACCTCCACAGCCGCCTCACGCATCTTCGCAAACGTTTCATCGTTCACCAACATCAGATCGACCGGCCAGGCTTCCCTTTCGGAGGCGTTCAATTGGAGAAAAACTTCCCGCTCTTGAAACACACGGTAGCCAAGCGACGCGAGCAGATCGAGCCATTCTCCCCGAGCATTTTTTCTCACCAACAGGTCGAGATCTGCGGACTCTCTGGGGCAGCCGTGGTGGAACACTGCGTGGGCGCCGATAACCAGAAACTCAAGCCCCCGGCTTCGGGCGAGCGAGTTGAGCGTGCCGATAAAGTGCATGGGTGCCGCCGACACAAGCGACCGCCCCGTCAAAGCGGCTTGTGGTGAATGTATTGGTGGCAAGCGGCAATGAAACCCTTGAAAAGCGGGTGCGGAGCACTGGGCTTGCTTTGGAACTCCGGATGAAATTGGCTGGCCATGAAGAATGGGTGATCCTTGAGCTCGATCACTTCCACCAGCTTGCCGTCGGGCGAAGTGCCGCTGAACTTCAAGCCCGCCTGCTCGAACTGCTCCCGATACGCGTTGTTGAATTCGTAGCGATGGCGATGACGTTCGTTGATGACGAAAGCGCCAAACAGATGCGCCGCTTTGGATCCGACAATGAGCTGGCAAGGTTGCGCGCCCAACCGCATCGTGCCTCCCTTCTGGGTCACTTTCTTTTGTTCGTCCAGAAGCGCAATCACCGGATGCGGCGTGTTGGGATCAAACTCCGTCGAGTGAGCGCCTTCCAGTTTTAGAACGTGGCGGGCAAACTCGATCGAAGCGACCTGCATTCCCAAACAAAGTCCCAGATAAGGAATCTTCCGTTCGCGGGCGAACTGAGCCGCTTGAACCTTCCCTTCGATTCCCCGTTCGCCGAATCCTCCGGGAACCAAGATTCCGGCCAGGCCTTTGAGGATTTTTTCTGCGCCGTATTTCTCGATCTCTTCGGCCTCCACCTTCTCGATTTCCACGCCGCAGTCGTTGGCGATGCCGCCGTGACTGATCGCCTCATAGACGGACTTGTAGGCGTCGTTCAAGCCGATGTATTTCCCGACCACTCCGATTCGCACCCGGTGCTGCGGCGCGATGAGCTTTCGGATGATGTCCTGCCAATGCGACATGTTGGCCGGCGGCACGTCCAGATGCAGGAGGCGGCAGACCAAATCGTCCAGCCGTTCCCGTTGCAGCATGAGCGGCACTTCGTAAATGGAGTGTTCCACGTCCTTCTCTTCGATGACCGCTTCGAACGGAACGTTGCAGAACAGCGAAATTTTCTGCCGGAGTTCCTTGGTCAGAGATTGTTCGCAACGGCAAACCAGGATGTGGGGCGCGATGCCGATTTCGCGCAATTTGGCGACGGATTGCTGCGTGGGTTTTGACTTCAGCTCTCCCGCCGCTTTGATGAACGGGACGAAGGTGACATGCACGAAGATGGCATTGGTGTAACCCACATCCAGCGCGAATTCGCGGATGGCCTCCAGAAACGGCAGCCCTTCGATGTCGCCCGTCGTTCCCCCAATCTCCGTGATAATGACATCCGGTTTGGTCAATTCGCCGATCTGATGAATGCGATTTTGGATCTCGTCGGTGACGTGCGGGATGACTTGGACGGTTTTGCCGAGGTAATCTCCGCGGCGTTCCTTGTCCAAGACCGTCTGATAGACCTGGCCGCTGGTGAGGTTGTTGAAGCGGGTCAGCTTGGTGTTCGTGAACCGTTCGTAATGTCCCAGGTCCAAATCCGTCTCCGCGCCATCGTTGAGCACGTACACCTCGCCGTGCTGATAAGGGCTCATCGTTCCGGGATCGACGTTCAGATAAGGATCGAATTTCTGAAGCGTCACTTTCACGCCGCGATTTTCGAGCAGAGTGCCCAGCGCCGCCGCGGTCAGGCCTTTGCCCAATGAACTCACCACCCCGCCGGTCACAAAAATGTATTTCATGTTCGTTAAGAGCGTTGCAGCGTTAAAACGTTGAAGCGTTACAACGTTGGAGCGTGGTCAGAGGTCTGCCCGCTGTAACGCTTTAACGTTTTAACGCTTCAACAGTGCTTCCACCCGTTCCACATCATCCGGCACGTCCACGCCGACGCCGTCGTAATCCACCTGCGCCACCGCAATGGCAATCCCGTTTTCCAGAGCCCGCAATTGCTCCAATTTTTCCGCTTGTTCCAGCGGTGAGACCGGCCATTGGACCAGCCTCAACAAAGTTTCCCGCCGGTATCCGTAAATGCCCAAATGCTTCAAAAATGGAAACGCCGCCAACTGCTCTTCGAGCGAACGACTGGCGGCATCTCGCACATACGGAATGGTGCGACGGGAGAAATATAGAGCCCGCCCGGAAGAATTGACAATGACTTTTACGACGTTGGAATTGTCCAACTCTTTCCGATCACGGATCTGAGTCGCTGCGGTGGACATCTCAGCTTGGTTGAGCGCGGCCACGACCGCGTCAATCACGGCTGGTTCGATCAACGGCTCGTCACCTTGGATGTTGACCACCGCATTGCATGCGCGACGATTCGCGACTTCCGCCACCCGGTCCGATCCGCTGGGGTGATTCGGCGAGGTCATTTCGACCCGGCAAAATCGTCGGGCGACCTCCCGGATTCGAGGGTCATCGGTCGCGACGATGACCTCGGAGAGGGAACTGGCTTGTTGGCAGCGCTCAACGACGTGTTGAATGAGCGGCTTACCGGCGATGAGCGCGAGGGGTTTGCCCGGAAAACGGGTGGATGCGTAGCGCGCAGGGATGACGCCGATGACTTGCGCGGCAAGTAGCTTCACGTGCAGGGATGAAACCCGGCCTTCTTTTGGTCTCTGCAGCATCGAGACAGGCTCGCCAAACGATGAGCGCGGTCGCAATGGCCCGAAGCGATCATCGACCTGTCTGATTCGTGTCGCTTCGCGTTCATTCGTGGTTTCTTCTTCCAGCGTCGGCTCTGGGAGCAAAGCGTGACGGGTCAGACGCTAAGGCTCTCTTCTGAACTTCTCGAAAAGCTCCGCGTTTTTGGCGCGCTCCATCTCCATCTTTTTGATGCCTTGCCCCAGCTCGCGAAGATAGTTGGCGTGGAGCAGTATCCGCCGCTCCGCCAGTTCAGCATACTCTCTCAGCCGGTCCAGAGCGTTCTTCGCAACGTAGGCGTTGTAAGAACTGATCGGGTCGATGTGCATCGAACGCGGCCAGCATACTGCTCGAACCAAGAATTCCAACCTCAAAGCGGCTGCCGAATGCATAGGAATTAGTCGTAATGCGGACACTCCTGTCCGCGAGGGCCAGAAAACGCGCGGACAGGAGTGTCCGCGTTACAGGCGAGACCCCCCCGGCCGAGTGTAACCGGGCACTCTTGCTCAGTCACAGACCAGCAGTTTGTAGCGCAGATTTCCAATCTGCCGTTTCGCAGAATTGCATTCTGCGGACGCCTCGAATGGCCAAGCACGCCCGCGGTCTCGAACGGCCAGCCGAGTGCAACTCGGCGATACAGCAGATTGAAAATCTGCGCTACGCCGGGCAAAACTGAGGCCTTACGGCCGACTAGAAAATTGCGGTGCACGTTCAAGTGACTCCGGTTAAGATTCGGCGTATGGATACGTGTTGGAAACGACCAAAACTCAATCAGGAGAATCCCGTATGAATACTCGCCAAACACGACGTCAGTTTCTGGAGACCGCCGCCGCGGTCACTTCCGCCGCGGTGCTCGGCCAACGGGTGTTGGCCCAAACCCGTGATGCCGGAGCAGGCATCCCCACGCGCGAATTGGGAAGGACCGGCATCCGCGTGCCGATCCTTTGCCTGGGCGGCTGGCACATCGGAGCCGTCGGTGAGAAGAGCGAAGCCATCCGAATCATGCATGCAGCCATCGATGAGGGGATCACGTTTTTCGACAATGCCTGGGATTACCACGACGGACGCAGCGAGGAATGGATGGGCGAGGCGTTGGCGCAGGGCGGAAAACGGGGCCGGGTGTTTCTGATGACCAAAAACTGCGAGCGCGATCACGCCGGCTCGATGCGGAATCTCGAAGAGAGCTTGCGCCGGCTCAAGACCGATCATCTGGACCTCTGGCAGTTTCATGAGATGGTGTATGACAATGATCCGGATTGGGTCTTCGAGAAGGGCGGGATCAAGGCCGCGCTCGAGGCACAAAAGGCCGGCAAAGTTCGCTTCATCGGTTTCACGGGACACAAAGATCCTCGCATCCATCTCAAGATGCTGGATAAACCCTACGCCTGGGCGACCGCGCAAATGCCGATCAACGTGCTGGATGCCCATTACCGCAGCTTCCAGAAGGAAGTCGTGCCCGTGTGCCTGAGCAAAGGAGTCGCGGCTTTGGGAATGAAGAGTCTGGGAGGCGGCGCGCCTCGGGGCAGAATCCCCACCCAAGCCGGAGTATCAGCCCAGGATTGTATCCGCTATGCTCTCAGCCAACCCATCGCCTCGCTTGTGGTCGGGATCATGTCGATGGAAGATCTTCGGCAAGACGTGTCGGTTGGCCGGCACTTCAAGCCGATGCCGGAGACTGAGCAACTGGCGCTGCGCGAGCGCGTGCGCGACCAAGCGGGCGATGGCCGCCACGAATTGTTCAAGAGCTCCAAAGCGTTCGACGGCCCGCATCACCGCAAGCAACACGGGTTCGAGACCGGAGTTAATTGAGAGTCCGCCTTCAGAATCGGAGCAGGCGACGCAAGGATGCTCCGACTCAAGAATTTCAAATTTGAAATCTGAAATTTCGAGAGGGCCTTGTTACCTCGGCTGCTGCAAGGGGAGGGATTTTACTGATACACTTTGAGTATCATGGACTCTGTGGAGTCACCAGCCGGTAGAAACGCGAAGGTCGGCTGGATAAATCGGTCACTTGAGCATCGCCGGTCGATGTCCGCGCCGGCACATCAGTGAGCTTGAGCCACGTTCCTTTGGCGAGGTCGTCCCGGTAGAGCACCGTGTAGGTTTTTCCGGCGACCGCCCTAAAGGCAAGGCGCGCCGAACCAGCGGTCACCTGCAAGTTCTCCACACGGAGATAACTCGCTGGATCCTTGGGATAGGTGCCGGCGATGGACTCATCCTTGTTCGATAGCCCATCGTGATCAGGATCCTCCACTGGGCCTGAGAACAGGTTGCCGAAGTTGGCCAATTCCCAATCGTCAAGCAGACCATCGCCGTCGCTGTCGCCGCCGCTCAAGACCGCCACTCGACCTGGACTCGGCGCAGCGGCAAGCCAATTCACGGGATCATTGCCATACTGATCTTGCGAGCGACGCTGCAGCGAGAAGCCGGTGCCGGCGGCATTGGCCGGCCAGGGAGCTTCGCTGGAGTAATCGACTTCATCCACAAGCACGAACGGGACCGGGATCGAACCCGCCGGCGCCGGGCGGTACAAACCGATGCGTTCGCCTTCGTTGCTCAGATTGCCTTTGTACGGACCAAAGAGGGCAACACTCGGGTCGATTCCATACTTGGCCCGGAAATTGGCCAACGTGTTGGGTTCAGCGGCAGGGTTGAAGTTGACGACAAGTGCCGAGCCGTTCGGTGGGAGCGTGACATTCTCGGGGAATTGGAACACTGCTCCACCTTTCAATCGCCATGTGTTGGTTGGCGCGGCCGCATCGAAGAGGCCAACAGGTTGGTCAGCGACGTTTCGGATCTCGACGAATTCGTGAAGGATGTTGTTCGTCGAGCCGACGGGCGGAGGTTGGTACATGATTTCGCTGATGACGATGGGACCAATCATCGGACCCGCATTGGCCGCGCCTAAGGTCGTCTGGCGTTGGGCGACGAAGCGTTCATCGCCCGTGCTCGTAACGAGGCGTCCGAAGCTCACGCCGCCCGCAGATGCGCCAAACTGAAATCCGTGGCCGTAGCCCGTCAAGCTGGCGCCGTCTCCGGACAAGAGATACACCTCTTCACCTGCGTCATTGAAAGCAAAGCCGCCGGAGCTGCCGGCGTTGAACCTTTTCTCATCGAGAAGCAGATACCCCTGGGCGGGGATAACCGTGGGACTGGCGATGCGGTATTTCTTCGGATCGCGCAGGTCGTCCGTGAGGAACCACCCGCTGATGTCGGCAGGCGTGGTGCCGGGGTTGAAGAGTTCCACGCCATCGACCTGCGGCGGCACGGAATTCGGAAGAGTTTCGTTGACCAATACCGCCGGCAGAGCTGGCGGCGCCGGATCAGCCTGGCCTGGTGAGCCGCCGGCGCGGCTGCTCGGACGCCACGTCGAGCGAACCGAGGCATTATCCGGGGCCGCATTCTCGTTCACGAGGACCAACGAAAAACCGTGCCCATCCGTGGCGGGATGCCAGCGATTGTCGTAGGAGAAATCGGCGACTGGTTCCAGGAGAGGGCCTTCAATCAAGATGCGTTCACCTCCGTTGTTGAGGCTGCCGGAGTATTTCCCGGCGATGTTGACGGCGCTGGGATAGCGCGACGTGAAGGCGGCCTGGTTTTCAACGAGTACCACATAAGCTCCTGGCTGCAAGACCGTGACGCCGCTGGCCGCAGTGAAGGTGTAGTCAATTCCTCGCGAAATGCGGAAACCGACCAGGTCGAGCGGGCGGCTCCCAATGTTCCGCAACTCGAGGAATGAGAAGTCCTCAGTCGAATTCGTGCTCCCCGACGCAGGCCGGGCGGCATGATACATAATTTCGCTCACCACCAAAGGCGGAGGCTGGACGACGTAGGTCGCAGCAACGGGGCCGCTCCACGTGTTTGTGCCTTGCAGAGTCCGCGCCATGATCCGGGCATTTGCGGTGAGAAGGACAGGCTGGCCGGCGAATGGTTTGGCCTCCGGACTGATTCGGCCGCCGGGCAGCCGAGGATCGGTCCCATTGGCGGTGTAAAAGACCGTCCCTGTGGGTGCGAACAGAGTGAGGCTGGAACCTTCCGCAATTCGTCCTCCAGGACGGCTGAGTTGAGGCACTCGCGGAAACTGGCGGTCAATCCAGGCGTAGCGTCCTTGAATCCAATTGTTCATGTTGGAAATGATGCCGGCGTAATTACGCGGCCTGACGTAAATCTGCGGGTTCGGCCAAACGTACACGCCGAGGCGTGGCCACCGGGCAAAATCACGCTCCGCGGCTTCTCTGAGGTAGGAGGCGATTTCGTTGACGCGAGCGACCACGGACGTTGCATTCAGAATATTCGTCCGCAATTCACTCCAGCGGTCGGTGATCTTTTGGTTGAAATCCGGATCGCCGGTCTTGCCGCTGGCGGCAGTCGTTCCGCTGATCATCCGGCGGAGCCAGATATGCTCGGAGTCACCCAAGAGGGAATAGTACCAGCCGTTGGTTCGTTCTCCTTCGAGGTAGTCCGCATTGCCCCAGGCCAGGTTCCAGTCCCAGATTGGCTCCATCTTGAGCTTGCCGCCCCGTTCTTTCCGCATGTAGTTGCTGAGTCGGTAGCCGTCAATCTGTTTGCTGAATTCGACGATCCAGTGGTAATCCACGAACGAATCCTGGTCGATGTAGGAGGAATAATGGTTGGTCCCGGTGAGGCTGAGCCAGTTGGTGGCATACAGACTCCGCTCAAATTGATTGAGGTAGTTGCGAATCCAGTTTTTTTGGGTCGTCGTGATTTCGCGCGGCTTGGGTTCGTGGTATTTGAGCGCCTGCCCGGCGAAGCCTCTTCCACCGGCGGTGGAAAAGTTCGCGTCGCCGGGGCTGTCCTTGTCTTTCTTGATGATATAACCGCCGGAGACGCCGGGCTCTGCGATGTCCGCGGGCGTCATTCGTGCGAGGTCCACGCGGTTGTTATCGACCTTGATTTTCTCCGAGAGCATGTAGAGGCCCTTGTAATCGGACGGATAGTTCAAACGGCCTTGGCTCGATTTTAAGAACACTTCGACCCACGCCGTTCGCGGCGCGTAATGCCCCATCTGCCGATGGAGCTCGAAGATCAGCGCGTTATTCATGAAGGGCTTGTCTGAATACGGATTGTTTAATACCCAGTCCGACTCCGCCGGCAGACCCAAGAGCGGAACTTCCACGTCGTTGCCGTAGGGATCGTTGATTTCCACGTTGTACGGAACCTTCGGAAATCCTGCCGAGGTTTGGCCGCGCACTTCGATCTGCGCCACCGTTTGAAAATACGGCTGATCGAGCAATCGTGCCCGTCCATCTTTGACGTGGAAGCCTGCCAGGACGGCGCGTTGGCGGCGGTCCTGCGTCAGCGGCTTCCCGGCGGTGTTGATGATCAGGATCGGCAGATTCGAACTGAAGTTGGTCATGCTCGGCGAGAGGAAGCTGTAGGTCTGGACTACAATTTGGCTCGGGAGCAAGCCGTCTCTGAAAACTCGGGCATTGATCACGGTGTTGTTCGTCAGCCGCAGCGGCTGCGTGTAATTCGTCGAAGTGAGCGCCGGCATGGTGCCATCCAACGTGTATCGGATTTCGCCGGCCGGCGCGATGATTTCGACCGTCAGACTCTCGTTCGTAAAGACCCCGCCTTTGACGGAGAACACCGGGTCCGGCGCAAAGCCCGATCCGCTTACCAAATTGGTCGTCCCGGGAGTCGAGCTTTGAAAGTAGCCCGTCAGCGAAGGATCTACTCGGTCGCGGCCATACGAAATGTTCGGCCTTTGCGGCGGGTAGGACGGCCCAAAGGAAGAAACAACCTCCTTAGCCGGATCCACCAAGGCGAGATAACCCCCTTCACTGGCCAATTTGAAGTTTGTGTGCAATGGCGTGGCGGCATCGGCTCTATCCTTCGCCGATGCCCAAACCCGTAGATATGAGTTGGGGGCCAATGGGACTTCTGGAAAACGCCATTTCGTCAACAGGGCGGGATCATCGGTCAAATACCAACCCTCCAGGTTGACGGCGTCGGAGCCGAGATTCAGGAGCTCGATCCAATCGGATCGCGTGCCGTTCTCGTCTTTAATCCCGGCGGTGTTGTCGGTCAGAAACTCGGAAATGATCAGATTGGGCTTCGGGCGATTCGAGCTCAAAGTGAAGCCCCATGGGGTCCCCGTGAAGGCATTGGCGGGAGTGGCCAGATCGGTGATCCCGTGGTGGCCGGCCCAAGACAACTTCACTTCGCCGAACGCCGGCTGCGGGAAGTAGAAGATGTAGTCGCGAGGCGAAGGCGCCGTTACGTTGGTCGCGCCCACGCCGTTGACCAACAGGTCGGCCGCATCCACACCGACGACGCTTTCACTGAAAATGACCTCGACCTGCGTCAATTCGAAGAGAATCTCGCCGGCGGCCGGAACAACGGCGGCCACAGTGGGCGGGCTCGTATCGGGCGTTGCGGTCGAGGCGTCCGCGCGAACGGCGGGATTTAACCAGGTGATCGCGGCCAGGAGAATCGCGGCGCGGATCCAGGAGCTGCGATTTCCGCGGATCAACGAGGCAAGAGTGGATCGAACGAGATGGTGCATAACGTTCTCGGCCTTCACGGCGAATGACATTTGGGTCTGGCTGCGCTTCCGTGCTAACGACGGCCAGTGTGACAACTAGGCTTTGCCCTGTCGAGCTTTGGAATCGTCGCTGGGAGGAGACTGGAGGGCGGATTCAAGAATCCGTAGCCGCCGCCGTGAGGAGGCGGATTTCCGCGCTGGCAACAATGTCCGCCTGGTCACCTCGGCGGCTACGGCCGTTCATGCGAATCCTGAATCAGCCCCGAAGGAGGCCGGCGCATCTGAAATCCGCCTTTGCTAACCAGCGAAGCGTGGAGCCGGCCGGCAATTGCGCACGTTCATCCGCGCGTGACACAGGACAAACTATTGTTGCATATGCAACATGAAGTTGGTCTGGCGGGAAACGTGTCCGGGAAATCCCAAAGGGATTGTGGCCTCTAGCCCAAGGTTGCGAGGAGCGAGCTACCTTGGGCTTTGGGACGGAATCCCGTTGGGATTCACGGCCAGTTGAGCCTCCTCACGTCGGCTGCTGCGGGTTGGTTTTGAACAGCGCGTCAATTTTTCGACGGACTTCTTCGCTCGATTGAATTATCGGAGGCCACGGTCTTGATGTCTTCGCCGATGATGCGGGGTTCTTCGCGCGGCAGGGATTTGAGCCATTCGCGCACAGGTTCGTTGCCGGAAGCGATGCGGAAGAAGGCGACGGAGAGGATTGGTTCTGTGCCGTTCATCAGCGATTGGAGAGGTGGTCAATTTTTTGTTTGACGGTTTCATCCATTTTGATTAACGGCGGCCACGGTCTTTGGAATCCTTCACCGGCGAGTTTGCGCGTAGCATCTATTCCCAGCTTTGTCCCGATGGCGATTTCAGAGGTAGCATGGTCCAAAACGTCGGCTGGCCCTTTGGTGAAAATGGAATCACGCTGGGGGTCTGTGTTCGCACACAGCCGGAACAGCACTTCACTTGTATTGTGAACATCCACGTCGTCGTCCACCACCACGATGTATTTGGTGAACATCATTTGGCCCATGCCCCAGAGGCCGTACATGATTTTGTAGGCTTGCATCGGGTAGGTCTTCTTGATGCTCACAAAGACGAGGTTGTGGAACACGCCTTCCGCAGGCAGCGCCATATCGACGACCTCCGGGAAGTTCATCCTAAAGATCGGCAGGAAGAGCTTCACCGAGGCGCTTCCAATGTAAAAGTCTTCCATGGGCGGAATCCCCACGATGGTCGCCGGATAGACCGCATCCTTCCGATGCGTGATCGCGGTGACGTGGAAGACGGGATACGGCTCGGGCAGCGTGTAGTAGCCGGTGTGGTCGCCGAACGGGCCTTCCTCGCGCAGCGGCTCGCGCGGATCAACGTAGCCTTCAATGACGAAATCGGCGTTCGCGGGCACTTCCAAATCACAGGTGGCGCATCGGACTAGTTCCACTGATTTTTTTCGCAGGTAGCCGGCGAGGAGGAATTCATCGAGGCCGTCGGGCAGTGGCGCGGTCGCGGCGAAAGTAAAGACGGGGTCGCCACCGAGGAAAATGGCAACGGGCATGCGGGTGCCCGTTTCGTAGTAACGGCGGCCATGTCGGGCACCGACTTTCTGGAGTTGCCAGTGCATGCCGGTGGTGCGGTCGTCGTAGATTTGAATCCGATACATGCCGACGTTGCGCTCGCCGGTATCGGGATCTTGGGTGACGACGCAAGGCAAGGTGATGAAGCGTCCGCCGTCGAGGGGCCAGCATTTTTGGATCGGCAGGTTGAGCAGGGTCGGGCACTGGTTACTGATTACTGAATACTGATTACTTCGCACGGCCGAGTGATCAGTAATCAGTGGATCAGTAATCGGTGGAGCGCTCGGCCACGGATCGGTGCGTGTAACCGGGGCGTCGAATTTGTGGATCACTTCTTTGCAGGGACCGTCTTTCACGAGCTTGGGCTTGGCGTGGCGGAGATCGAGGGCGGTCGAAAGGAGCTTGATGGCTTCCTTGAAAGATGTGGGCGGTTTGGCTTTCATGAGCGAACCGAGCTCGGCCGCGACCTCATCCACGGAATTGGCGCCCATGCTCATGGCCATGCGTTTCCAGGAGCCGAGCGTGTTGATGGCCACGGGAAATGGGCTAATCTGTCCGTTCAGCGTGGGCTTCTCGACCAGCAACGCTTTGCCGCCGCCGGACGATTTCATCTGGCGGTCGGCCAGTTCGGTGATCTCAAGCTCGGTGGCGACCGGTTGGGAAATGCGGATGAGTTCGCCCGCGCGGTCCACTTGGTTGACGAATTCCCGGAAGGAGTCGAATGCCATAGCGCGGCAAGATTAGCAGGACGCGCCGGCCAAGCAACGTCGGGCGCACTGGCAACGACTCTCACACTTTGCAAAGTGTGAGAGTGACGCCCGGCTTGTCCATTTCCCTGCTGGCATTCAGACGGTGGTTCAACAACAGGCGAGTCGCTCACGGGTTCGCGAACTTCGCTGCGTAACTGACCAAACGAGGCAGGCTGGAAGCCCGCCACACTTTGGCGAGCGAGCGGCGGCACATTTCGTTTTAAACGACAGTGGCAGCCGTGTAATCTCCAAAGTGGTCAGGGCTCGACCGGAGTCTCGCCCCACCTGGAGGTTCATGAGGAGCCTCTTTCGGCTCCGAAACCATGGCCCGGACGCAGAGTACTGCGGGCTCGCTCAGGGGCTCCCACGAGGGTTGGCGGCCAAGTCCTCCAGCAACTTGGCGCAAAGAATCATCGCACGGCCGTTGTGATAGGCGCCTTGCCACATCGAACTGCGTTGGGTGTTCTTGGACGCAGAACCGTCGGCCTGCCGGCTCGCCCACCAACTGCCTTCCTTGGCCACTTGATATTTCTCGACGAACCCCAGCGTTTGAGCGAACAGATCGTAAAACTCGCGCTTCCCGTTCAAACGATACATTTCCAGCATCGAGACCAACGCCTCGGCTTGGACCCACCATTCCTTCTTCGTATCGTCAGAGGGTTGGCCCAACGGACCGGTGTAATAAAAACCGCCGTGCGGCCGGTCGTAACCGAATTTGAGGCTCGTCGCCCAAAGCGACTCGGCCCAACTTCGAAAGAGCCGCGGCGAAAACCCAATCGTGCGCGCCGCGTCCAGCGCGAGCCATACGCACTCGACGTCGTGGCCGTAGCTGGCGCGGAGGTTGCGCGGGCTTTCCACCATGCGCCAATCCGGATGCCATCCGTCGATGTTACAGTTGAAATCAGGATGCCGGACCGTGGTGGTGTTGATTTGAATGAGCTCCTCGACGCGCCGGCGCACCTGAGGATCGGGCCAGGCGCGATACACTCCGCGAACGATTCGAGCAAGTGCAGGTGGGTGTTATAGGTCTTGGTGCCGATCGCGCCCACGTAGCCGGGTTCCTTCGGATCAGTGACCGGGCGCCAATCCGCATAGAAAAACTCAAGATAGCCGCCGTTCGCGTCGTCGTGCGCCTTGGAGTCGAGCAAGCGAAACAACTGCTGGGCCGCCGCGAGCGCAGCCGCGTCGCGCGTGGCTTGGTAATAGGCGGTGAGCCCATAGAGGGCAAATGAGTTCAGATAGGCATGCTTGCGTGTGTCCACGGGCGCTCCGGCGTCTGAATCCTTGGAGAAGTATCCGCCGTGCTGCGAATCGCGCATTTTGGATTGGAGAAAGCCGAATCCGCTTCGCGCCGCCGCCTGAGCGCGTTCTCTGTCGATGCCTTCGATAGCCAGCGTGCTGAAGAACCAAAGCTGGCGGGCTTGCAGCGTGAGAAATTTTTCGCCGGTCAACGTGAATTGGCCGTCGCGCAGCGATTCCAGGTAACCGCCGTTGGTTTTATCGACGCAAGCGGGCAGGTAAAAATCGACGAGGCTCTCGCGAAGGATTTCGCGGCAACGCCGCGCTTGACCGAGCAATTGCTCGCGGGCGGGAGGCATTGCCGAGGCGCCAGTGGAAGGTTCGGCGGCGGGAACGGTTGCGGAGCCAACGACGAAAAAAATTCCCAAAATAAAACTGACATTGAAGCCACGAAAGGATGCCACTGAAAAGGATTCGGAGGCTTTCATGCGGCGTCGAAACATCATTTGCTCCCCGGTTTGATCGCAGGAACCTTGGCGAGATCGGGCGGCAATTTATCGGGCTCGAAGGTTTCTACGTTCATTTTGATCAAGCTGAACACCGGCACTCCCAAATCGACCGTGCCGTCCGAGCGGTCCACCATCATCGCCACGGCCAGGACGTTGCCGTGACGAGCGCGGACGATATTGATCGTCTCCTGCACACGGCCTCCTTTGGTGATGACATCTTCCACGACAAGGATCTTTTCGCCGATGGAGATTTGAAAGCCGCGCCGTAACGCGAGTTTGCCTTCTTCTTTTTCGACGAAGATAAATCGAAGGCCAAGTTGCCGCGCGACTTCCTGCCCAATCACCAGGCCTCCCATCGCGGGAGAGATCACCGTGGCCGCTTGCAGCGAGCGGACCTTCTCCGCCAGGGCGCGTCCGAACTTTTCCACGATGGGCATCTGTTGCAAGGCCAGCGCACATTGGAAATACTGGCGGCTGCGAAGGCCGCTCCGCAGAATGAAATGGCCTTCGAGCAACGCGCCGGTTTCGCGAAACAGTTGGAGAGCTTCCGCCGTCGTCATTGCGCCGAATGAAAAGCGATGAGGAACTGGAAGACAACATCAAATCCGCACGCCGGCTGAAGAACTCAGCAATTCTCATTTTGGCTGGTGCGGCGTTCCGGCTTTAGCTGGCCGGAGTGCGAAAACCGGGACTAAAGCGGGACTCGACAATTCCCTGCCTGCTCACTCATACTGCCAATTGACTCAACCATGGCACGCCGATGACACGCGACCAAGCATGGAGCCTATTGACCGAGTACACGAAATCCGAATCCCTCCTCAAACATGCCCTGGCGGTGGAGGCGGCCATGCGCCATTACGCGGCGCACTTTGGCGAGGATCCGAAAGTGTGGAGCCTCACGGGTTTGATCCACGATTTTGACTACGAGCGCTGGCCGAACCCGCCGGACCACACGCGCGAAGGCGCGAAGATTTTGCGTGAGCAAGGGGTGGACGAGGAAGTCATCGGCGCCATCCTTTCCCACGCCGATTGGAATCAGACTGAGTATCCGTGCGATCGGCCGCTTCGGAAGGCTCTATTTGGCGTGGACGAACTCTGCGGCTTCGTCACAGCCGTCGCCTACGTCCGGCCAGAAAAACTAACAGGGATGACCGCCAGCAGCGTGCGGAAGAAAATGAAGCAAAAATCTTTCGCAGCGGCTGTAAAGCGGGAAGACATCGAGAAGGGGGCGGAACTTCTCGGTCTTCCGCTGGATGACCACATCAACCACGTCATCACTGCCATGCAGACAATTGGGGACCGGCTGGGATTTGCATCGACCAAAGGGTAATGACGAGACGGATGGCACCTGCGAGTCTGGGGTAGCGGTGGGCGTCTCCGCCCGCCGTAGAGCCGGGGCGTCTCGCCCGGCGGAGCTGAAGCGAGAAATGAAGCATCCGTTTAGGTCTGAGGCTACGGCCGGGCGACGAGACGCGCGCCCTCTACGTCAGGCGGGACGCCTGACACCACTTCGCGCCAACTACCCCCGGCTGCGCCGATGGCCGGTGTGCGGGCAAACGCACGCTTGCGGTGTCCGCGGCTTTGGGGTATGAAACGCGTAGTCTATTCACCAAACCATTTTCCGAAAGGCGACTCATATGCGGCTCAACAAACCCAACTCGTGGCAAGGCGGATCCTGTAAAGCACATCTCATCGGCGGTTTCACTCTGATCGAACTCTTGGTGGTGATCGCCATCATCGCGATTTTGGCGGGGATGTTGCTGCCCGCCATGAGCAAGGCGAAAGCCAAAGGCCAGGGTATCGCGTGCATGAACAACACCAAGCAACTGATGACGGCTTGGAAGATGTACGTGGACGACAACAACGATAGGCTACCGTTCGCCTACGCTCCCGAGGACAAGAGCAACCCCAATTATCCGTTTGCTTGGACGCACGGCATTCTCGACTGGTCGAATGGCAACTCACAGAACTGGGACGTGGATAACACAATCAAGAACGGCGCAATCTGGCCCTACACCGGGGCGGCGTTGTCCATCTACAAGTGCCCGGCTGACAAATACACGGTGACCCCGACCGCCGGGGCTTTCAAAGGACAGGCAATCTCGCGCTGCCGAAGCAATTCCATGAACTCCTGGATGGGCATGAACCAGGGTGAATGGACTTGGTTTGGCGGTCCGGAGTTCCGGAAGTACACCAAAATGTCCGACGTGGTCGATCCAGGGCCGAGCATGACTTGGGTCTTGGTAGATGAGCATCCGGACAGCATGAATGACGGCTTCTTCTGTGTGGACATGAACGGGTACCCGAATCCCGCGCAGGCCAAACTGCCTGATGTCCCAGCAAGCTACCATAACAACGCCTGCGGCTTTGCCTTCGCTGATGGCCACTCGGAAATCAAGCGCTGGAAGGATAAACGCACCATGCCGCCCGTGACTAAGCGTGGGCTGCCAAGCGGTGTCAACCAAGGCAATCCACCGAATCCAGATGTCCTGTGGCTTTACGAGCGAACGACTCGAAAGTACAAGTCATGACGGTTGAGCCTGCGACCAATCCCTGACGCGCGAACTGTAGCACACGCCAGGGGCAATCAGGGAAACCGGCAGACGCACCGGACAAGTGGTATGAACAACCTGAATTCTTCCGACCCGCCTGCTCCGCGCGAGACGCCCCGGCTCTACGGAAGGCGGGGATGCCCGCCACTGCCATTACCGACGACCCGGAGCAATTTCCTCCCCGTTGGGCGTGAAGCCTTCACTTTGATTGAATTGCTAGTGGTGATCGCCATCATCGCGATTCTTGCGGGCATGCTTCTGCCTGCCTTGGCGAAGTCGAAAGCCAAAGGGCAAGGCATCATGTGCATGAATAACAACAAGCAGATGATGCTGGCTTGGAGAATGTACGCCGAGGACGACGACGAGGAAGTTGTCCATGGTTACGGGTCTAGGCATGGTTTTGTGGGAACCAGTTCGCTGAACTTCGATGGCGGCAATGCCTCGAACCGGGACGTCAGTCGCGACATTCAAAAAGGTCCTCTCTGGCCCTATTGCGGTGGATCGGCCGGGATTTTCAAATGCCCGGCGGACCAGAGCATGGTAAAACCGACTTCGGGCCCTTTCCAAGGCCGGATGGTGCCTCGAGTGAGGAGTATGTCGATGAACAACTTTGTCGGAGGGAATGGAGAGCTGGCTTTCTTGCCCGGACCCACACAGGACGGGTGGCCTGCCGGGATTTGGACCGTGTTTAGGAAGCTCAGCCACATGACGGATCCTGGGCCCTCTCAAACCTGGGTGCTGATGGATGAACGCGAGGACAGCATAAACGATGGATTCTGGGTCACGCAGATGAGTGGGTAT
The DNA here is from genome assembly GCA_016209525.1 of Verrucomicrobiota bacterium. Taxonomy (GTDB): domain Bacteria; phylum Verrucomicrobiota; class Verrucomicrobiia; order Limisphaerales; family SIBE01; genus VHCZ01. The sequence continues at coordinate 37,970 of JACQWK010000220.1, read as the reverse complement.
CCCAATCCGGCCGTGACCCAGATTGTCGATTATCCAGCGAGCTACCACAATGGGGCGGCTGGATTTTCCTTCGCCGATGGTCACGCGGAGATCAAGAAGTGGCTTGATCCACGCACGACTCCGAAGCTGAGGAAAGGTCAAACCATTCCCTTGAACGTCGCTTCTCCGAATAATAAAGACGTGGTCTGGCTTCAACAGCGTGCGACGAGCAAAATCCCGGGAAAGTAAACGGGTCTCGCGAGTCGAGAATCGCAAAGGAAAGCAATTACGCCGGGGAGATCGGGGGCCTCAGAAGTTCCCATCCCAGTGGCAGAGCTCCCTCATTGGCGAAAACAGCATGAGATCTCGTGGAGTGCGGACTGTTGGGCTTTTCAACACTCCGGCACTTCGCTGCTCCATTACTCCGGCTCTGTCGTTTTCCAAAGCATCAGGAAGTCAGAGCCTCCTCATGTCGGCTGCTACGGATCCAGCTTGTTGGCGTCCGCGGCATTAACCGACCAAGTGCCTGCCGTTGAATTGTCATTATTCCAGCGGCGGTGCCATTTTTCATTTCTGGGATCGATCACGTCTCTGCGGAAGGCGGCTTCGGCGTGGCCATCACAGAACATGAGGACCGTGCGGCGATTATGGCGGCTGGAGGGCCACTCGGAACGCGTCGTAGGATCAACATTTCCGTCGAAGGCTCCTCGGGTGGGTTTGGCGCTGCCGTCGCCAGGCATGCTGTCGGCCAGCATGATCATTTCGGAAGGCATTCTAACGGCCGCCTCTTTGACCTCATAAGTAAGGGTGTCCACGTCGCCGCCCAGACCTTTGTCGGAGAACGCAGGGAAAGCCCCCCAATCGTTGTAGCCGATGGAAAAGAGAGCGGTTTCGCTGATCCCCCATGGATCTCTGCCGCCGCCATAAAGATTAGGCGCGCCAAGGGTCTTGTTGACATTCGTGTCCCACCGGCTTTCAGGCCTGGCGGCCGGGCAGGAAAACACCGTCCGGTTCGTGCCCATTTGGGTGAAGAGCCTGGGAGGCCAGACATATCTGAAGCCTCCTTGGGCGAAGAGAGTGCCGGGGTACTTGCCGTTGTCATGCACATAGCTCACAGTCGCGATGCCGAGTTGGCGCATGTTGTTGAGGCAGGCCGTTTGCTGGGCTTTGGACTTCGCCTTGGCGAGGGCAGGCAGGAGCATGCTAGCGAGAATCGCTATGATAGCGATCACGACCAACAGCTCAATCAGCGTGAAGGCAGGAACAAGGTTGGGCGTCAAGTGCTCCGAGGGGATCGTTAATGGCGATTTTGCTGCGTTGCCTTCGCGAGGAGAGCCGAGTGAAGAGCATGGCATCGTGTTCATCGTCAACCTTTCCACACAAGGCAGAGCGCCTTGCTTGTAGCTCAAAGCAATCTAAAGTTCGCGGCTCGCCTAGGCGAGAAAATTCTGTGGCTGAAAAGTCTGCTCGACAGACGGTTCAGAAAAACGGTATTCAGTCGTGAGGATGAGACTTGAAGGAACTGAATACGGCCAAGGGCACCCTGGAAATCCTCAGGAGAGCCGATGGCGCGGCCTCTAGAGCACTTCCAACGCACCCCCGCATGTTGGATCGCCGTCCGCGGAAACTCCTGTCCGTCCTGGCCGTTGGTTTCTTAGCCTGTCCGGTTGGGCTGGCGGCGGCCGAGGCGGCCGACTATTTGCTGTTCAGTAAAGGTCCCTTGCTCCTGCGCCCCAGGCTTTCGGTCTCAGAGGAGTACAACAACAACATCTTCTCCCAGGAGGAGGGCGAGGGAGATCTGATCACAACGATCAGCCCGGGATTGAATATCCAGTTCGGCAGAGCGGCGAACAACTTCATAGCGCTGGATTACAGTTTTGGTCAACACTTCTATCTTGATCGCGGTGATTTAAACGCGGGCGAGCATAGCTTCGGACTGAGGAGCAGGATCCAAGGCGAACGGCTGGTATTGAGTGGATATGACAACGTGCAACTGCTTTCGAGTCCGGTGGGCCTGGTTACAGAATATGTAACCGTGTTCGAACCGGTCGAATCCGTGCCCGCTCCGGGGGGTGGGACAACCCCGCCGGTCGGAAGCGAGCTTCCCGGTTCAGTTCGAGGGCCGGAAGTCATTTCGGCAATCGCTGACCGGAATGTTGATCGGAACAGTTTTTCTGACAACTACAGCCTGGGCTATGGCCTGAGCGAGAAGACTGGCGTTTACCTTCAAGGACAGCACGCGACGACTGATTACGAGCAAGGGATCGGACTCTATGACATCAACACGCTGCGGGCCACGGGAGGGTTCGCCTTCCAGGCATTTCCTAAAGTCGCGTTCTTCGGCGATGTTTCCTACGGGCAGACTGCGACGACGCCGAACTTCCCCGAACGAAAGAATCCCCACGTTGAAATCATTGGGGGAGCCTTGGGCGCCCGAGGGAGTTTCACACCGAGACTATCGGGCACGGTGAAAGTAGGTTACGAAACTCGTAAGTTTAGCGACAATACTACAGCGCCGAGTTCACCGGTTGCGGATGTGGCACTGAGCTACCGATCGACGGAAAAGGGCCTGGTTTCGCTCTCGTTTGCAAGGCTTCACGATGTCTCCATTCAATACGGGAGACAATCGTACACAGCGAACGTGGTTTCGACCCAGTGGGATCAAGTCCTCGGTTCCTCGCACAAATGGAGGACCACTGTGGGCGGTCGCTTCGGCATGTTCGACTATCTGTCGACGGACGCTGGCTCTCAACGCGGGTATGACCAATATTCGGCCTATTTTAGGCTGGCGTATCGGATTCAACTGTGGTTGAGTGCGAACTTGGGTTATGCCTGGGACAGCATTCGCTCGGGAGCGGGTGGCGGAGCTGATTATGACATAAACCGGGTCACCGTGAGCGTGGCGATTGGTTACTAGGATCAGAATTATGAAGACCGGATTCGACGCAGAGAAACTCATGTTCCTATCGCTTGTTCTTTGGTCATGCCCCGCCCTAGGCGCGGACGAAGTCGATCGTAAGATCGCCGCGGCGGATACGATCATCGTTGAGGTGTTTGGCGAGAAAGACTTTTCCGTCGAGCGACGAGTGGAAGCCGGTGGCACGATTGTTTACCCTTTCCTTGGCAATGTGGAGGTGGCCGGCAAAACCACTCTTCAGGTTGTCACTGAACTCAAGGAAAAGCTCGAGAAAGACTACTTAGTCACCGCGCAGGTGAGCGTGAACGTCAAGGAATACACGCGCTGGACGGTGGCCGTGTTGGGAGAGGTCGCGGGAAGGGTTGGCCCAATCAAGTTGCCCGGCGAGAAGCAGATGGATATTGTGGAGGCAATCGCCGAGGCGGGAGGTTTCACGTCCAACGCGAACAAAAACAAAATCCAACTTACTCGAAATGGTCAAACCACGACCTATAAATTCGATGAATTGCGAAAAGTGTCGGATCCACGGAAAAAAGTTTGGCTGGAACCCGGCGACATCGTTTACGTTCCTGAGAGGATTTTTTAGCCCGCCGTTTGTATGGATAGCGAAAACTTAAACCCGCTGAACCCGACCGGACAGGAAGATACGATCAATCTGCGCCATTATTGGCACGTCATCTTGGAGCGACGCTGGTTGATCTTGACGGCGTTCATTTCCGTGTTCGTGCTGAGCCTCATCTACCTGTTCAAGGCCACGCCGATTCATCGCGCGACGGCTCGGCTGCAGATTGATCCGGAAAGCGAGAACATTCTGCGGGTTGAGGGGATTACGCTGGCGCGGCAGGAGCAAGATTATCTCCAGACGCAATACAAGAACCTCCTGAGCCGGACGCTCATTCGCTCCGTTTTCAACCAACTTGGATTGAATGATGATGACCGCTACAGGAGAAGCTTAGACCAAGTATCCGCGCTCGTCGGCGATCTTCAGGTGGCGCCGATTCGGTTGAGCCGCCTGGTCGATATCAGCGCGGAGCATCCGGACAAAATCCAAGCTGCCAGAATCGCCAATAGTTGGGCGACGAATTTCATGCAACGCAACCTCGACCAGAAGATGACGAATGCGTTGGATGTCGTTCGGCGCCTGGAGGACGAAATCGTGAAGCAGCGGGAGGACCTGCAGAAGGCGGAGCAAAAGCTCCAAGGGTATGCCCAGACGAACAAGACGGTTTCCTTCGAAGAGGGCGAGAACATCGTGCTCCAAGGGTTGAAGCAATTCCAGGAGCACTATGCCAGAGCCAAAGCAGAGGCTGAGGCCGCTTCGAACGTGGTTCAGCAGGTCGATCGGTTTTTGGTCGCCGGCGTCCCGCTTGATACCTTGCCTCAAGTCGCCGAAAACGTGGCCATTCAACAATTGAAGAAGGACCTAGCCACGGCGGAGTCAAAGTTTGCGGCGATCAAAACGCGATACCTGCATAAGCATCCCACTTATCTGGAGGCCGAAAAAGAAGTCTTGTCCCTGCAAAACTCCCTGACCAATCAAGCGAAGATACTCCTGGAAGCCCTTCGTCTCAAAGCGCAGATGACGAGAACGGAGGAGGAAACTTTGTGGAAGCTGAAGCAAGACCAAGAACGGGCGCAACTCGATTTGAGAGAATTGCGCGTTGGGTACGACATACTAAAGCGCGAGTCCCAAGAAAAGGAACAGCTTTACAAAGCTGTTTTGGCCAAGATCAACGAGATGGAGCTGACCGCTCGCAACAAAATCAACAATATTAGTGTGGTCTATCCTGCAGACGTGCCGCTGAGACCAGTCAAGCCGCGTGTCATGCTGACCATCTTTCTTGGCGTGATCGGCGGTTTGGGCGTGGCCTTAGGTTTGGCGTTCTTCGTCAATTACCTGGATGACTCGATCAAGAGCCAGGACGACGTGGAAACGTATCTCCGATTGCCGTTTTTGGGCTACGTCCCGAACATCAAGACCAACAGCGTCGTCGAACGCGATTTACAGGCGCACCTGCATCCGCAATCGAACGCAGCGGAGGGATTTCGTACCATTCGGGCGACGATTTCCCTCAGCCAAAAGCCGGAAACTTTTCGCACTTTGGCGATCACCAGCACCATTCCGTCCGAAGGCAAGTCTTTGGTTGCCTCCAACCTCGCGATCGTGACGGCCCAGACCGGGTTGAAGACGCTGCTGATCGACGCGGACTTGCGGCGACCATCAGTCCACAAAGCCTTCCGCCTTCACAGTCCGACCGGCCTGTCGTCCTTCTTGATGGATGAACTCAACGAAATCGCCCCAGTCGTCCACAAGACGGAAGTGCCCAACCTGGAAGTCATTTGCTGCGGCTCCGTGCCGTCGAATCCTTCCGAATTGATCGGCTCCAAGAGGATGGCGGAGTTTTTGGAGTTGGTTCGCTCGCGTTATGACCGGATTCTCTTGGATTGTCCGCCAATCTCGGCCGTCAGCGATCCGCTCATCATTGCCGCGATGTCCGACGGCGTCCTTTTCGTCACCAAGTTCAACAAAATCCGGCGCGAACACGCTCGCAAGTCGATCCAGCGTGTTCAGAATGCGGGGATCAACATCGTGGGCGTGGTGTTGAATGACATCGATTTCGAAGGCAAGGATTCTTACTACTATTCTTACTACTACTACCAGAATCGATATTACGCGAGCCACTATCGGTCCGCCGGCGAGCGGTCCAAAAACAAGGCCGCCGAGGAGGGAAAGGGTGTAGGCAGGAACTGATTTGGGTCTAAGCCGCCGGGGCCACTCTAGAGATACTTTGACAAGAGGATGCGCAAGGCGCGCGCCGTCTTCGTCGGCCAAAGTTTCCGATCGGTCAGGATTGCGTTTTTCAGGGCATGATGGCAAGTGCAGCCTGTATCTGGCGGTATCATCGGAACGACCTCAGCGATAATTCTCTTTGCCAACTCGGCGTTTTTTTGAAGGTTGGCAACCACCATTTCGACCGTCACGTAATCTTGGGTCGCCTTCCAACAGTCATAGTCGGTCACCATCGCCATTGTAGCATAAGCGATTTCAGCTTCGCGGGCACACTTGGCCTCGCCTAGGTTTGTCATGCCGATGACATCGTAACCGGCCCGGCGGTTCGTCCGCGACTCTGCGCGCGTGCTGAAAGCAGGGCCTTCCATGTTCACATAAGCCCCGCCGTCGTGGAGGCGGGCGCCCTGACTTCGACCGGCGCGAAGCAGCGCTTGCCTCAATTGTTCACAAATCGGGTCCGCGAACGCGATATGGGCGACGATTCCTCGTCCGAAGAACGTGTGGTCTGAAGCTCTTTTTGTTCGATCCACGAACTGATTCGGGAGAACGATGTCACGGGGTTTATACTTCGGCTGCAGGGAACCGACAGCACTGACACTGATGATCCAGGCCACTCCCAGCCTTTTCATGGCCCAAATGTTGGCCCGATGGTTGAGTTCGCTCGGCAGAATCCGGTGCCCACGTCCGTGTCGAGGGAGAAAAACGACCTGTCGGCCTCCCAATTCGCCGGTGAGAAGACTGTCGGAGGGCTGCCCGAACGGAGTCTTCACTTTAGTCCATCGCTGTTTGGTCAGGGCTTCGATGTGGTAAAGTCCGCTGCCTCCGATGATGCCGATTCGATGGGGTGACATAATTCGTGCTCGAATAAGGTTATCCTGCGGCTGTTCAAGCTAACCGCGAATGAACGCCATTGCACGCGAATGGAACCGAACGAAGCGCAGCAAGGCAAAAGGCTGCTTCTGATTCGCGGTGATTCGCGTCCATTAGCAATTTTCCACCTGAATAGTTGCCGTTTCCGAATGGTGAATGGAACGTCGGTCGGCAAGCGGATCGCGCGACTGGACGCGCAGGCCGATCGGTTCGGGTGTTTTCGCGAAAGAAATGATGCCGCCTTCGGCGGTCGCGCCAAGAAACGGGTCATTGCTAATCAGCAGATTGCCATCGATGTCGAGATAATCTGTCAATTCGGCCAAATGAGCCGCGGCCGTGATGAGCACGCTCGATTCAATCATGCAACCGATCATCGTTTTCATTCCGGACGTGCGCGCCGCTTTCAGAGCTTCGACCGCGCCGCTAATTCCGCCGGTTTTCATCAACTTCACATTTACCGCATGATAACAATCGGCGCAGAGTTCGATGTCGTTCGCTGAAAGGCAAGATTCGTCCGCCATGATTGGCAAGGGCGTGCGTTCCTTGAGCCATGCCAGATCCCTAGGCGCGCTCGTCGCCGGCATAGGTTGTTCAGCAAACTGGATGGCGCCATCGCCGGCCAGCCACTCCAATTGTCCGAGCGCCTCCTCCTTGGTTTTCCACGCTTCGTTGGCGTCCACACGAATCGGTTTTTGGGGGGCGATTTCGCGCAACGCTGCCAGGTTTTGCCGGTCTTGAGGACTGCCAACTTTCAGCTTGAGCACCGGATAGGATTCCGCCTCCGCGACCTTGCGACGAATGCTGTCAGGATGGTCGATTCCGATGCTGAACGAGGTAACGTGCTTTCGTTCTGTGAATCCGAGTCCAAGATAGTCGCAAACCGGTTTGTTCGAGAGTCGAGCTGCGCCGTCGAGCAGCGCGATATTGAGCGCGCCCTTGGCAGCGAAATGGCCGGATCCCAGACCGTCCAAATACTCCATGCTCGGCGAGAGATCGTCGAACGACAACCGGTCCGCATCGACCTGGCGCAGGAAAGAAAGCACCGACTCGATGCCTCGCTCATACCGCGTGGACGGGGCCGCCTCTCCGATTCCCAGGACGCCGTTTTTGTCCCTGAGCTCCACGAACACGACCTTGAAGATTTCGGTTCCGCCGGCGCCGCCGGGGCCCAGCGAGCTCGCGATTGTCCAACGGTGAGTCAACTTCAAGTCAAACTCCTGAAACTTCATTTGCATGCCAGCGTTCTAAATGGAAATTGAGGATTTTACAGAATTTTATCTTTGTTTTTGGCGGTAGCTTCGCAACACTGATGGCAGAATTGCGGAACCTATTGATCAGCGTATGACTTTCCTGACACCGGCTCTCCTCACCCTTGGTCCCTCTCCCCTCATCTGATGAGGGGAGAGGGCAGGGAGAGGGGTGTTTCATGTCGGAAGACCTAGGCACTGTGCAATAGTTAATTGCTAAACGAATCTCTCCTATGAAACATCTGACCTGGATCCTGACGACAGCTCTCACGGGGGTGGCACTGGCAACCGGCTGCGGTTCCGGCGGCAGAGCCGATACGAGCAAGCTGGAGCAAAGTTTCCAAAGCGCGGGACCCGCCGTGAGAGGCGAGATCAACCAAGCCGTCCCGGCCATTCGAGCGGGCGATTACACCAAGGCGATGCCCGTCCTGCAGAAAGTCATCAAGGGAGGTGGCCTAACGGACGAACAGAAAGAAGGCATTTCCAGCGCCATCGTCGAAATGCAGATGGTCGTTTCGCAGAACCCCAAGAAATATTCGCTGGAGACTTACCACGCCTTGAGTGATCTTGTGACGCTTTTGGAGGGCGGCCAGCCGATTCCCCGAACTCGGAGCCAGTAGCTGGAGGCGGAGCGGGTCGGCGGAAGGCGGGCAACGGCGGTTCCCCAGACTTCTCCGCGATCATCCGGTCGTGCTGTGGAGCGATCGACCGTGGCCACCGACGCGGGGAGGCGGAGCGTGTTTCGACCTTCGAAATTCGTCATTCGTCATTCCTACGGAGCGCTTCCATCGGATTGACTTGCGCCAACCGCCGCGGTCCTCCTGGCTACCTCGCCCTAGTGAGTTCCGGCTTTGGATTGAGTTCCAAATGGAAATCTTTGAAGCGCACCTCAAGCGGGCCACCCGCGTGAAGCTGAAGGGCCACCATGCCGTGGACTCTTCCCGATGCGTCGCGCAGATTAACGCACGGTTTGCCGTTGATCGCGGTCAGGAGTTGGTGGCCTACGGCGACGACTTCGTAAAGATTCCAATCCTCGGGCCTGACGAACTGCTCTCCGGACTTGTTCCATAGAAGCCCGCGGCCCTGCTCTTCGTAGAGTTTGCCCCACCAGCCGGCGCCGATGTCAGCCTGGTATCCTTTCACTTCCCCGTCTGGCAAGACCTCGCTGCGGAATTGAATACCGCTGTTCTCACTGTTTGGAGTCAACTTCACGCGGCAAATCAGCCGGAAGTCGCCAAGAACCATTTGGCTCTTGAGGAACTCATTTTGTTTAAGGCCGGTCGCGCTTCGACCGACGATTTCGCCTCGCTCGACCCGCCAAAGTTCAAAGTCGCCATCCCAATTGCTGAGATCTTTTCCGTTAAAAAAAAGGTCGAGCGTCTCCGGGCCGGCCGGGAGCGGCACCTGTCCAGGACGCGTGAGATAGTAAACCAGATCTCGAACTTCTTGGTCCCCAAGGTTCGCCAGCAGGCCTTCGGGCATCATGGAGATTTCGCTGGGTCGCAACAGCCGAATCTCGCCTCGCGGAAGGATCAGCGTTTCGTTCGCCGTGACCATCGTGATCGATTTCTCTTCCTGCTTCGTCACAAGGCCCGTGATAATGCGTTCATCGGAGGTCTCCACCGTTGAAGAGCGATAATCGTTCGGGATGACGGCGTTGGGATCGACGATATTTTGCAGAATATATTCGAGATCAGCTCGGTTGGATCCTGTCAGGTCTGGACCGACTTTGCCGCCGCTGTCGAACAGAGAATGGCACTGGGCGCACACGCGCGCAAACACCACCCGCCCGCGGGTCGCGTCTCCAGGCTGTGAGCCGCCGGCGCGATAAATCCCTTTGTACCGTTCGATCTCCTTTCGCTTGTCCACATCGCTGTCCCTGGCGACCCCCCAAACGTCCTGCAAGCGCTGGTCAATCTCAGGGTTCTTCAGGCTGCGCAACTGGCGGATGATCTCGGCGCTGAGATCTTTCCGTGGGACCGCTCCGCTCGCGATGGCAGCCATCAAGGATTTGGCGTAATTCACGCGCGAGGCGAGTGTGTTCAAGGCGTCCCTCTTCTCGCCGGCGTTCAGTGAACCGTAAACCTCCAGGATCGCCTGCGGCGTGGTTGGCTGGTCATAACCGGCCAGCGCTTTCAGGGCTCCGCCCCGCAAGCCTGAATCCTTTAAGAGGGTCTGAAGAATGGCTGGCAACTCGCTATCTTTGGCGCTTAGGAGAGTCTCGAGGGCCAGGCGGCGGGTGGCCAGATCGAAGGCCGGGTCTTTGAGCGTTCTTCTGAGCGCCTCCAAAGCGCGGGCGCTGCCGAAGGTCACGGCGAGAATTTGCGTCTGTGAACGCACTTCAGAATTGGGGCTCTCAATGAGCCTGGCTTCGATCCTCTCCCACCCTTTCGGCATGGGAACGTTTCGCCGCCCCTTCAGTCCATCGACCAATCCCTTTAGAATGTCCAACTGGAACTGTGCGTCGTCGGTCTGGCTCAGAACCTCTACGAGAGTCGCAAGCGTGTCGGCACCCTCTCTATTGTCAGGCGGGGCTTGCGCTTGAAGTGACAGACACAAAGACAACGATAGGAAGCCTGCAAGAAGGGCGCAACGGTTCGAGTGGATCAGATTCATAATGTGCCGGTGGCGTTGGCTCAGAATCTCACGGAGGGCCTCTCCCAATGGCAAGAACGTTTTTTGCGGCCGGACGCTGAAAAGGGGCGCGGCCCAAATTGATCGAGGATTGATCGACCGGGCGGAACGCGTAGATGTTCCGCATGTTGAAAACCGCCGCAAGTGCCAAGCAACGGGCATAATCGTTCCCGCGCCAACCGAATTCTGAAACACACTCTCAGGCCGGCTTGGACTCCAGGAAGGCCGCGTGGACCGCACGGGTGGCCTGTTCTCCTTTGGCGAGGTCAATGATGACGGAGATCTTAATTTCACTAGTGGAAATCATGCCGATGTTGACGTTTTCCTTGGCGAGAGTCTCGAACATCTTCGCCGCGACACCCGAGTGGCTTCGCATGCCCACTCCGACGATCGAAAGTTTGCCGATGTTTTCATCTGAGATGACCTCGCGATAGGCGATTTCTGCCTTGAGACTTTCGATCACCTTGGTGGCTTTCAGGAGGTCGGGCTTATCGACCGTAAACGAGAGGTCCGTCGCAGGCAGGCCGACGCCGTGGCTGACATTTTGGACGATCATATCGACGTTGATGGCGGCGTCGGAGAGCGCGTTGAAAATGCGGGCGGCGACCCCCGGCCGATCTGGGACCGCCACGAGCGTAACCTTGGCTTGGTTCTTGTCGAGCGAGACGCCACGGACCACGACGTCTTCCATGCTTCTGACTTCTTCTTTCACAATCGTTCCTGGGTTGTCGTTCATGCTCGATCGCACTTCAAAGACGACGCCGAATTTCTTGGCAAACTCGACCGAGCGGAGCTGCATCACCTTGGCGCCGGCGCCGGCCAGCTCGAGCATCTCGTCATAGGCAATTTCGTTCAGTTTGCGCGCGCACGGCACGATGCGCGGGTCCGCCGTATAAACTCCGTCCACGTCGGTGTAAATCTGGCAGAGGTCGGCTCGCAAAGCGGCCGCAAGGGCGATCGCGGTCAGGTCGGAGCCGCCGCGCCCGAGTGTGGTGATCTGTCCCTCGGGCGTTTGGCCTTGGAAACCTGCGACGATCACGACCTTTCCGGCCTTCAAGAGCGCATGCGCTTGTTTCGGCGTGATATTAAGGATTTTCGCTTTTGTGTGGACGCCATCAGTCACAATGCCGGCCTGGGCGCCCGTGAGAGAGACAGCATCGATTCCCAGGGCATGGAGGGCCATCGCCGTGAGCGAGATCGTGGTCTGTTCGCCTGTCGCCAAGAGCATGTCCATTTCCCGTTCGCTCGGAAGCGGCATGATGTCCTTGGCGAGCTTAATCAAGTTGTCGGTCACTCCGCTCATGGCCGAAACGACGACGACGATCTGGTCGCCCCGGCTTCGGTATCCGGCGACGCGCGCGGCGACGTTCTTGATCCGTTCCGTATTGGCGACCGAGGTGCCGCCGTATTTCTGGACGATGAGGGCCATCGCTAAATTGGTGAACAGTTCATAAGAAAACCGACATGAAACAAACCCCTCACCCCAGCCTTCTTCTCATCGGATGGGGGGAGGGTGGCCGAAGGCCGGTGAGGGGTGTCTGCTTCCTTTTGAACTCATCAATAAATTCCCATCACTTTCATCACGGCCTCTTTTTTGGGGGCGACGATCAAAGGCTCGGTTCCGGAGGTTTTGAGGGCGCTGTCAGGATCCTTTAAGCCGTGCCCGGTCATGGTGGCGGCGACAACACTGTTCTCCGGGATGAGGTGGTTCTTCGCGCATCGAATCACACCGGCGAGCGCAGCCGCCGAGGCCGGCTCAACGAAAAGCCCTTCGGTTCTTGCCAGCAATTGATACGCGTTCAGGATTTCTTCATCCGTCACCTTATCGATGAGGCCCTTGGATTCCTCGATGGCATTCGTCGCACCGTGCCAGCTTGCGGGGTTGCCAATGCGGATGGCGGAGGCGATTGTTTCGGGCTTTTCGATGGGGCGTCCCTCCACGATGGGGGCCGCGCCGGCGGCCTGAAATCCAAACATGCGCGGCAACGCCGCAATTCTCCCGTCCGAGAAATATTCCGTGTATCCCTTCCAGTAAGCCGTGATGTTGCCCGCATTGCCCACCGGAAGGAAGTGGAAGTCAGGCGCGCGTCCCAAGTGGTCGCAAATCTCGAACGCGGCTGTTTTCTGGCCTTCAATCCGGGCTGGATTCACGCTGTTGACCACTTCCACTTTTCCCGTTTCTCCGAGTTCCCGGACGATGCGAAGCGCTTCGTCGAAGTTGCCGTCGATCGCGATCGTGGTGGCGCCGTACATCAGAGCTTGAGCCAGCTTGCCCAATGCAATCTTGCCGTGCGGAAGGAGCACGACGCAGCGGATCCGGGCGCGCGCGGCATACGCGGCGGCCGAGGCGGAAGTGTTGCCTGTGCTGGCGCAAATGACCACTTTTGTCCCTCTTTCGAGAGCCTTGGACACGGCCATGGTCATGCCTCGATCTTTAAATGAGCAAGTCGGATTGAGCGCCTCGTACTTGAGCCAGAGCTCAAACTTGCCGCCGCAGGCGTGCACAAAGTTGGGGACTCGAATGAGCGGCGTATTGCCCTCTTTGAGGGTGACGATTGGAGTCGCTCCGGAGACAGGCAGATAGCGCGCGTAGCGAGCAATGACTCCCTCCCAAACGGGCGACTCCGAGTGCTGGCTGGCGGTTGCCGATGTGATAAGGGCGCGTTTCATTCGAAGCTTTCCACGCGAATGATTCGGGGCGTTGCTTTGACAACAGCCAGCCGGCCGATCTTCTCAAGCGCTTGAGTCATGGCGGCATTGGGCGCGTCGTGGATCATCAGGATCAACGGAACGCTTTCTCCCTCGTGGCCCTCGGGTTGAATCACCGAAGAAATGCCGATCTTTTCCCGGCCCAGAATAGCCGCAATCCTTGCGAGCGTGCCCGGCTTGTCAACCACGCTCAGCCGGACGTAGTACCTGGACAAAACCTCCCCCATATTCAGGACAGCTCCATCGCATTCGTGGGGAACGAAAGGCGGGATTCGGCTCTTGCTGCCGCATTTCAGGTCCAGGGCCGCGTCGGCCAAGTCGCTCAGCACGGCGCTGGCGGTGGCGTCTGGGCCGGCTCCGCGACCGTAGTACAACGTATCGCCCACGACATCGCCTCGGACATAAATGGCGTTAAAGACATGGTTGACGCTGGCCAGGACGTGCGAGTTGGGGATGAGCGCAGGATAGACCGAGACCTGCACGCGAGCAGATCGACGATTTTCGATTTGGGAATTACGCGATTTGCGCCGGGGCGGCGCGTCATTCGCGAATCGCAAGTCGTCAAAACGCTTCACCACACCGAGGAGTTTGATCGTATAGCCAAGCTGGCCGGCGAATTGGATGTCGAGTCTGGAGATCGAGCGGATGCCTTCCACATAGATGTGTTTAGGATTGACCCAGAATCCGTGCGCCAGGGAAGCGAGGATGCCGACTTTGTGCAAGGCGTCGTATCCGTCGATATCCAAGGACGGCTCGGCTTCCGCGTAACCGAGCCGTTGGGCCTCCGCCAAGACATCAGCGAAATCGGCAGACTCAAGTTTCATGCGAGTGAGGATGTAATTGCACGTGCCGTTGACGATGCCGTAGATCCGCGTGATGCGATTTCCGATCAACGCTTCGCGCAAGACCTTGATGATCGGAATCCCTCCGCCGACGCTTGCTTCGTAATAGAGATTGGCGCCGTACTCTTGGGCGGCCGCGAACAGTTCTTCGCCGTGCGCTGAGAGCAAGGCTTTGTTGGCTGTGATGACCGGTTTGCCGGCGGAGAGCGCATGCAGGATGATTTTGCGGGCCATCGTTGTGCCTCCGATCAACTCCACCACCAGATTGATTCGAGGGTCGGCGACGACGTTTTCCCAGTCTGTGGTGATGAGGGAGGGCGGGATCGCGACCGCGCGAACCTTGCGGGGATGGCGCACGGCGACTTTGGCGACGCTGAGTTTGACGCCAAGGCGCGATGCCATGAGGGGACTGTTTCGTTGCAGAGCTTGCAGGACTCCGCCACCCACAGTTCCACAGCCAATCATGCCCACATTTACCTGCTGCATAGAGGGCGAGAGAGTGCCGTGATTTGCAGCGGAGGACAATTCCTTTTTGTGTGCCGCCAGGATCTCCCAAACGGAATTATGGATCGTAGCCGCTGAGGCGGCGGACCAAATTTACGATTTACGATTTACGATTCACGATTCACGCGTGCCTGCCTTGTCGCCTCGGCGCTATGTCCCGATGGATTCCTTGACTCAGCCGCCCCCGATCCTATGATGCGCCCTCGTTCCAATGAACAGCGAAAGATTGTTATGAGCCTTATTTCTGATATTCAAGCCCGCGAGATTCTTGATTCACGCGGCAACCCTACGGTCGAGGCCGATGTAATCTTGGGAACAGGTGTGGCTGGCCGAGCCGCCGTCCCATCGGGAGCCAGCACCGGAGAACATGAAGCCTTGGAACTCCGGGACGGCGATAAGAAACGCTTCCTCGGCAAGGGGGTCACCAAAGCGGTCAAAAACGTCTTGGGCAAAATCCGTCCTGCGCTGAAAGGGTTGAGCGCGCTTGATCAACTGACGGTCGATCGAACAATGCTTGAACTCGACGGCACGGAGACGAAATCAAAGCTCGGAGCGAACGCGATATTGGCCGTCTCTTTGGCGAACGCGAAAGCTGCGGCGAACGCGGTGGGTCTCCCCCTGTTCAAATACCTCGGCGGACCCAACGCCAAGGTTCTCCCCGTCCCGATGGCAAACGTCATTAACGGCGGGGCGCACTCGGATGCGCCAATTGACTTCCAGGAGTTCATGATCGTGCCGAAAGGCCTTCCCACGTTTTCCGAGGGGCTGCGGGCCATCACGGAAATCTTCCATTCCCTCAAAGCGGTCTTGAAAAAGCGCGGGCTCTCGACTTCCGTGGGCGACGAGGGCGGCTTCGCTCCGCGCCTCGAAAGCGTCGAGGACGCCATCGAGGCCATTTTGGAAGCGACGAGGATTTCAGGCTACAAAGCCGGGAAGCAGATTTTTCTCGCGCTGGATGTGGCCGCCTCGGAGTTCTACGATGCCTCATTGGGGAAATACGTTTTTAAGAAGAGCACTGGGCGGAAGCTTTCCGGAGAAGAGATCGTATCGTTTTACGAGAAACTCATCGGCAAATATCCGATCCTCAGCATCGAAGACGGCTGTGCGGAGGGCGATTGGAAAACTTGGAAGCTTCTCACCGAACGCCTCGGCCAAAAGGTCCAATTGGTGGGGGATGATTTGTTCGTGACCAACGTGAAGTTCCTGCGCAAGGGCATCGAACAAGGCATCGCCAATTCAATCCTCATCAAGGTCAATCAGATTGGATCCCTCACCGAGACGCTGGATGCGGTTGAATTGGCGCAAGCGCATCATTACACCGCCGTGATCAGCCATCGGTCGGGAGAGACCGAGGACGCGAAAATCGCGGACATCGCCGTCGCAACCAACGCGGGACAGATCAAGACTGGGTCTCTGAGCCGGACCGATCGGATGGCCAAGTACAATCAGTTGCTCCGGATTGAGCAGTTGCTGGGCAAAAACGCCGTGTACGGGGGGAGATTTTAGTAGATGCAGTCCAGAGTAATTTCCTGGCCGCACTCGCACTCGACCACAATGTGAGTGATCTTGTCGCCTTCTTTTTCCAGCCTGATGATGGGCTTGTCGGAGGTATCCTGGGGTGCTTCCGAGATTTCGGATTCGGCGTCGCCGTCGAAGTTCTGCAGGGCTGGCCTGGTTGAAAACCGGTGACGCCTGAGGTCGAGGACGATCTGCTGAATGGCTTCCTGAGGCAAGGAAAGAGCGAATGCGTTTCGCAGGTCATTGAGCAGTTTCGCCCTGAGTTCTCCTTTGTCCACGTGCCGGACGGTTTGCGGCGGAGCGAGGGTGACTTTGGAGAGCTTGTACTGATTGAATTGGTATTGAGGCAGGGAATCTCCTGCCGCTGGCCTTTCGAAGAATGGTACGAATGTGCCCGGCATGGGTGGTGAAGCTGCTTATTCCGGTTCCCGTCCGGAGCGAATCATGATTGATACTCTGCGATTGGACGGATCTTCAGGCTTCTTCTCTTTCAGCGGCCGGGTGCCGGCAAAGCCTGAAACCTTGACAATTTGAGCTTCGGTCACTCCCATTTCGAGCAGGCGCCTCCGCGCAATCGAAGCCTCATCCATCGAGACTTCCCAAGCCGTGTAGTCAGGTTGAAGCGGCTTGAAACCGTTCTCAGTATGCCCCTCCAGCTCAATGGAGGTCGAAGGATAACGGGCGATTTCCCAGGCGACGGTATCGAACACCCAACGCCCGTAGGTGGTGAACTTGACGGAGCCTTTCTCGATGGTGAAAACCGGGTGACTCGGGTTGTCGAGAAAATTGATGAGTAATCCTTCCGAGGTCATCTCAATGGCGAGTGAGCGATGCTCACGATATTCCTTGTTCTGGACGAAAGTCCTGAGCAGATCTTCGTTAATGCGGCGCGCGGCCTCGAGTTGAATCGCCGAGGGAGCCTCAAAATTGGACCTTTGAGACTGCGTCACGTCCGCGTTTCGCACGGGAATGATCCCTGTGGAATCGCTCAGAGCGGCCTTCCACGGATTCTTAAAAAACTCTTCGACCGAGCCTTTGACCTCTTGGTCCTGATTCATGATCCACAGGACCATGAACAGAGCCATCATGGCGGTGATAAAATCCGCATACGCCACTTTCCATGATCCGCCTCCGCCTGCTGCCATAAGTAGAAAAGTTTGACCGCCTCGCGCCTATTTCTGGCTGCCCATCGTCTTAAGAGTTGTCTCCAGCTCCGAGGCCGTGGGGCGCATATCTTCGTCAAGCACCCGGCGACCGACCTCCACCGCGACCAGCGGAGGCAAGCCGTTGGCGAATGCCACGACCGCGGCTTTGATGCAGTTCAGGTAGGTCAATGTGCCGTGGTTATAGAACTCTATGTTGGTGGCGATGGGGCCGACGATTCCGTAACATAGAAAGACTCCCATGAGCGTGCCCGTGAGTGCCGCTCCGATTTTTTCGCCCACGGTGCTTACGTCGCCGCTGATGGCTCCCATCGTGATCACGATACCCAGAACGGCCGCCACAATGCCGAATCCCGGCAGCGCATCCGCAACCTTGCTCAAGACCATGGGCGGCGTGTGCTTCTCATGCTCTACCGAAGCCAAGGATTTGTCCATCAGCGGTTCTAGTTGATCGGGCTTAATCCTGCCATCCACGATCGGCCTTAACCCGTCACAGAAGAACTCGAGCGCCTCGTGATTGTTGTGAAACGAAGGATACTTCTTGAACAGACTGCTCGCACCCGGACTCATGACATGTTCCTCCAGCGCAATCATTCCATTGCGGCGTCCCAGGACAAACAGCTCGTACATGACTTTCAAGAGGTCCTCGAAGTCCGATTTCTTGAAGGGAGCCCCCTTGAAGATCGCCAAGCTCATCTGGAAGATTTGCTTCAAGACCTTCGCTGGCGACATGATGATCATGGATCCGACTGCCATGCCGGCGATGGTGGCTACCTCGCCAACGTGGAGGAGCGAGCCAAGCTTGCCGCCACCATGAGTGAATCCGTAGATCGAACCGCCGAAAATAACAATCAGACCGATGACGATTACCATAGGACCATTACCTTTTATTGACCAAACTCTGTTCTCTGTCAAGGAAGGCGCGCAAGGCCATAATAGCTTCCGTGTGGATCTGACAAATTCGCGATTCGCTCACGTTCATAAGCGCGGCAATGTCTTTGAAACGGAGGCCTTCGTAATAGTAAAAAGTCAGAATCTTTCGATGTTGCGGACTCATCTGCAAAATCCGGTCACGGACCAGCTCTTGCAGATCGCGCGCCGTCACTTGTCCAGCGGGATCGACCTGGTGGAGATCCGCCAATTGGAAAGGCGTGAATTCGCCGAGATCGCTCTCTTGGGAGGAAATCTCGTCCAGAGACACGTATGCGACCAGTTTCAACTCGTCGAGGAGCTCGCGGTAACCGTTCACCGTAATGCCGAGCGCCGCGGCGACCTCTCCTTCCGAGGGCGGATGGCCGAGCTTATCCTCGAGGTCTTGGATGGTTCTTTCGAGCTTTTTCCATTTGGAATAGACGGTCCTGGTGACTGGCGAGTTCCTTCGCAATTCGTCCAAGATTGCTCCTCGAACACGATATTTGCAGTACACTTCGAAAGCGACTCCGAGGTCGGGATCGAAGGCCCGAGCCGCTTGCACTAGAGCGAGATACCCGACGTTCTTCAAGTCATCGAAGTCAACGACGGAACGAACGATGGGCGCGATCCGGTGGACCATTTTCAGCACCAGCGGAGCATATTTCAACACGAGTTCGTCTTCAGAGAACCCCTTGATATTGGTGGCGTGGTAGAGTCTCGCCACCTTGCCGGACATAGTCTCTGCAACGCGTCCCTTCCCCTCAGTCCCCCGGCTATCATGGTTCTCAAGGTTCACTCAATTTGCTTCCCGATTGCGCTTGCTCCGACGCCGTTTCGAGCTGATCCAAATGTGCGGCGAGCTCCTCCTGCCTTGAAACCTGTTCGAGGCTGGAAATCCAGAGCTTCATCCACCAACGCAGTAGAATGCCAGCGACGAAAGCTGAGATTGCTCCGTTGACCAGGCTAGTCTCGATCGGCTTATTCCATGCTAAACTCCCCAAGACCACGGTCATAAAACCAAACGCTCCAGCTATCACGACAACCAAACGCATACATGAATCTGCCTGCTGAGCAAGAACTGCGCCGCGCGCTTGCCCACGACCGCCGACCGCATCTCAGGTTTCGTCCGGATCGCCAAACCTTACAGCACGACGATGAGCGCCGTCGCCGCCCGTGCTCTCGATAGGACTTCCTCCACCGCACTAGCCTCGCCGGATCTCGGTTCCTCCACCAGGGGCTTGGCTTCCGGAATACTTCGAAGGAAATTGATCAAATGCTCGCTCTTGAGCGCGTAGCTAACCGTGGGAGGCGGGCTGTCCTTGGCCTCCGACGGCACTGTCCCTGGAGGAACGGCCAACATCATGCCGATCACTTGCCCGTGACGATTCACGACTGCGGTCCCGACGAAAGGCGCCGCGACATGCGGTTGGAGAGTCAATTGCCGCGGATCCGCTTGAAACCCAAGCAGCGCCGTGATGCTCCCTCGCGCGACTTTGGGATTAAACTGGCCCTGATTCTCGTTGTCAAAACCCAACGCGAGGATCCCGTCTTTGACCGCGCTTTCCCGCGTCGGAACGAGCGGCAAAGGTTGGAAGACGCCGAGCACCTTCAGAAGCGCAATGTCACCCAAAGGATCGGCATGCACGAGATTCGCCGTAAAGCTTCCGCCTTCCGTGATCACCTGAATGTTCGTAGCGCCGGCAACAGTCCGGAGTGTGGAGACAAGGAAACCATCCGATGAAACCAGGAAGCCGGTGCCGACTCTCTTGATCTCCGAGACATCGGCGGAGGGCGTCGCGACAGGTTTGGGGCCCTCGTGAGCGGTGGATTGTCTCGGGACGAACTCACTGGCGAGGCGCTGGCCCTCCTTGATTTGGCTTTCGGTCATGAGACGCGTCAGGATTTCTCTGCTGGACGCAGCCTCAGGGATTCCCTGCACAGCGGACAAATTCCACCATTTGTAGGCCTGAAGAAAATCCGCCTCGAGGCCTTTGCCTTCGTAATAGCAAACGCCAATGCTGTACTGGGCGTACGGATGGCCAAATTCGGCGGCGGTCCGGTAATGCGTGACCGCAGCAACCAGGTTTTGCGGGACGCCGAACCCGCGTTCGTAGCAGATACCAAGGTTGTAATGGGAGTCTGCAAAATTACGGCTCGCAGCGAGGCTGTACCATTTCACGGCCTCGAAGTAGTTTGTCTGAACTCCTTTGCCTTCGAAGTATAGGTAGCCGATGGCGTGTTGGGCAGGCGCGTAGCCCTGTTCTGCGGCGGTCTTAAACCACTTGAAAGCCTCACGATAGTCGGCATTCCCCGAAGTATCGTTGGCATAAATCTGGCCCAAGCTGAAATAGGCCGGAACAAAGTTTCGTTGCGCTGCTTGTCGGAGCCATTTCTCAGCCATCTTTGGATCGATGGGAACACCGGGACCGGTTTGGTATTTTTTTCCTAAGTTGTATTGGGCAAATGGATGACCTTGCTGAGCCGCCAGTTGGTACCATTTCACACTTTCGGCGTAATCCACAGGTACGCCAAAACCTGTCTCATAGCAGTATCCTAAGTTCGCTTGAGCCGCGGCAAACCCCTTTTCGGCCGCCAACAAGTACCATCTGATGGCTTCTGCCTCGTTTTTTTCGACGTCCTTTCCAAGATGATAGGCCAAACCAAGGTTGAAGCACGCCCAGGCTTCCCCTTTTTCGCCGGCTGTTTTCCATTTGGATATCTGACTTTGAAGGGGAGACGCTCCCGTCGAGGCGGCATTCGCCGCACCCAACATCGTCGGTGAGATCAGCGGGACCGCCGCGAGCATCACTAGAACTCGGTAGATCCGCATGAGGTTCCGAATGACCTGAACGTTCCTTTCAATCTTCAAAATAATCGCAGTTAACTGAGATGGTTCCAGTCTTGACGTGCATTTTGTCCGCTTGTCAGTTGCTGAGTCTCGCAGCGGAATCTGTGCCGCTAGAATCGGAACTCAAACCGGCTTGAGATGCATTCATCGCAGCGACAGCCTGCGATCTTCGCCGTGATATCGGCATTTCCAGCGAAGTGTCGAGGAAAAAACTTCCATACACAAAGGAACCAGACCGGTCGTAGAGGGAAAGTTTTGCCAGCCACTCTCCGAGCCTCAACTCGCCGAGTGGCGCTCAGGAATGTCGATGCAACCGTGCATTCGTGCCGCCAAGGTAACAAAGAGGAGGCCCTGATTAGGACCGATATCCGCCGCCTTGCGTCTGCGGTTGCGGATCGCCACATCGATTCGCGCGCGGACGGCTTGGAAACCTACGCACCGAGCGGCCTCAGAGGCGATTGAGTATCGCAGGCCCGTCTCCTAGTGGCACGTGCCATGCTTGGCAGCAGTCGGCAAAAAGTTATGGTTAATGGACTTTTTCTACAGAGCAATTATCAGGGGCTCAAAAAGATGCTCGATGCGACGGTCATGCGCCATGAGGCCATCGCGAGCAACATGGCGAACGTCGAAACACCCAACTACAAACGCATCGATGTCGAATCCAGTTTTGGCGAGGAACTCAGCCGTGCCGTCGCAGCCCACAATATCCGCGACGTGAAACGTCTTGAGCCCAGGATTGTGATGGATAAGACCGCGACGTCACCCAACCGTGACGGAAACACCGTCCAACTTGAGAAGGAATTGCTCGCACTTCAACAAAACACTTTGGCCCACAACGTGGAGACCCATTTCATCTCCTCTGCGTTGATGAAACTTCGGGCTGCCATTCTAGGGCGGAACGTATGATGAAGTTATTGCCAGGACTTGAAAGTTCAGCTTCAGCGCTGCACGCCGAGCGGGTGAGGCTGGAGGTGATCGCACAAAACATTGCCAACGCCAACACCACCAAAGCTGACCAAGGCGCCCCTTATCAGCGGCAGGTCGTAAAATTCGAGACCGTCCTCCAGCAAAAACTTGGATCTGATTCCGAAGCTGTGCCGCAAACCGTGAAGATCGCTCAAATATTGAAGGATAATAAACCCCCACGGCTCGTTTTTCAGCCGGGCCACCCGGATGCCAACGCGGACGGCATGGTGGCCTATCCGAATGTCAACATTCACGAGGAAATGGCAGATATGATCGCTTCCTCTCGATCCTTTGAAGCGAATCTGGCCGTGATCAAGAATTCTCGCGCGATGACCCTGCAAACTCTCTCACTGGGCCGCAGGTAGCACCGTCAACGACGCTCCACCTCAAAGTAGATGACCCCCGTCTCGTTCAACAATGCGTTCAGCGGTGGAGCATATTCCGCCGAGCTCGTCAACCTGCGCCGCCAGTTCGCTGCCGGCCAAGGCAAAGGAATCGAGGGAACCGAGCTCAATGAGATTCCTTTGCCACTGCGCCCAGACTCCGCGACGTCAAACACCGCCGCCGTGGGATTCGACAACGTGCTTGGCAAATTGGTGAAGGAGGTTAATGCCAAGCAGATGGCTGTCGGCGATGCGGTCACTGGTTTATTGAGCGGACAAAATGTGCCGTTGCACCAAGCGATGATCGCCATGGAAGAAGCAAGTGTCTCTTTTCAACTCATGGTCGAGGTTCGGAACAAACTCTTGGAGGGATACCAGGAGCTAATCAGGATGCAGGTGTAGTTGGCTGATTCAAGTGAGCGACCAAGATACAACCTGTCCTGGTGAAAGTGCTTTTAGAGATACCCCTCACCCGTCCTACGGACATCCTCTCCCCATCGGATGGGGAGAGAGACGGGGTGAGGGGCATTCGTATCGCGTAGAAACATATAGAATCGTATGCAGGCCTTAAAAGTTTTAGGTCAACAGCTTAGCAAGATTTGGATTCAGCTTGGCCTCAATCAGCGGGTCATCATCGTCCTCTCAGGTATCGCTGTCTTCGCGGGTTTGGCCGGCTTGGTCTATTGGTCTAGCCGCCCAAGTTACACGCTTCTCTATGGCAGTCTTGATCTCATGGAGGCTGGGAAAATCACGACCGAGCTGGACCAGATGAAGATTCCGTATCAGGCGAAGGCGGGCGGAACGGCGATCTATGTTCCTCAAGGTCAGGTTCCAAACGTCCGTGCCCAGCTTGCCCTCAAGGGAATGCCAAAAGCTGAAGGCGTAGGTTTCGAGATCTTTGACAAACCGGCTTTTGGAATGTCCGATTTTGTCCAGCAGGTTAATTACATGCGTGCGCTCGAAGGCGAATTGGCTCGGACTATCGCGAAATTCAACGGCATCGATCAGGCTTGGGTCAAGATCACCAAGCCTGAAAGTCGCCTTTTAGTAGATCCGCAAAAGAAAGCCACGGCTGCTGTGTTCGTCAAACTGCGAGGGAACTTCCAGATTGAACAGACGACCGTCAACGCCATTCGGTTCCTAGTCGCAGGCTCAGTCGAAGGTTTGAGGGCGAACTCCGTGACCGTGTCAGATAACTCGGGGAATGTTCTCTCCGAAACCGCTGAAGATGGTTCCCTGCAGGCGCTGAGTTCGAGCCAGTTGTCCCTGAAGCGAGGGATTGAGAAGTACTTGGCGGACAAGGTTTTAAGGCATCTGGAAGGCTTTCTAGGCCCCAATCAGGCTTTGGTCACTGTTGCCGCTGAAATCAACCACGAATCACTGCAAAAGACTGACGAGTATTACGACCCCAACAAAAAGGTTGAACGGACGACAAACACTCGCGACGAAAAAACGGATTCTACATCACCGCAACCAGGAGGCGTGCCTGGGACTACCACGAATGCCAACGTCGATACCAATGCGCCCGCCTTCTTGGTGATGACCAATTCAGTGCACAAGAAAGACGAGACCACTGAATATGCAATCAGCATGTCCAGAACGAATTTGACGCGACTGGCCGGGGGGATCAGCCGGATTAGTGCCTCGGTCACGGTGAATACTAATAACAACCCCGTGTTTGCCATTTCACCGAACTCTACGAACCAATTGGAGCAGTTGGATGCAATCCGCAACGACTTGACGCAGATGGTTGCGAACGCTCTCGGGCCGGAACTGGGATCAGATGTGAGGACAGCGCCCAACGTGAAAGTGACTCTCCTTGGCTTCAATCGGGAACACGATTTGAGGATTGAACAAAAGATCGACAAAGAGCAGAGAACTGAGCTTTACTGGACGATAGGTCGTGGTGTGCTCTACGCAGTTTTAGGTCTGGCCGCGCTGATAGGCTTCTGGAGACTCGTCCGAAGTTCTTCCGAAGAATTGTTGCCGACAGGCATTCCGGTGGGGCAATTGGTGGGTGGGCAGTTGGTGTATGAGGCGCCGGTTGGAGTTCCAGGAATGGCCTTGCCGACTGGCGTGGCTCAAGCGGTAGCGGAGCAACAACGAGTCGAAGACATTCTGCCGGAAGAACAGGAAGTGGAGGAATTGCAGGCCGCCAAATCAAAACTCGTCATGGACTTTGGCCTCGGTCAGCAAGCGCCGGAGAGGATTACGATTGAAGTGCTGAAACAATTGATCCGCGAGAATCCTGCCAAGATGAGCCAAGCCGCTCGAGGTTGGTTGAGTCGCAAGATACAGGAAACTGACGAAGCATGATTCCAAGGACAATCGAGATGAGACTCATCAGAGTGAAAACGCTTTTTGAAATACCCCTCACCCGTCCTACGGACGCCCGCTCCCCATCGGATGGGGAGCGGGAAGGGGTGAAGGGCATTCATCTCGTGCCAAAAGCGACTTTGAACAACAATAGGAGGTAGCTTGGCAACCGAACTTCAAAGAGGGAATCCGGCCGGTTCTGAAAAGGGGATGACTCACCTCCAAAAGCTCGCCGCGCTATTGATTCTGTTGGGTGAGGACAGCGCGAGCATCCTGCTCAAACACTTCGATGACAACGAGCGGGAGCTTATCTCTGCGGAAATGGCCAATCTGCCGCTGATGAACCTGGAGCAGCAGACTTCCGTGCTGAAAGAATTCACCGAACTCGCCCTTCAGGCCAACGCCGCATTAGGCGGTTCTGTCGAGTACACTCGCGCCGTCCTCGAAAAATCGGTCGGCTTGTTCAAAGCCGCGGAAATCATCGGGCGAGTTTCGACACGACGGACCTCCGTCGCCACGATGCAGCAAATCATCGACATGGAGCCGCTCGCGATCGTGAACCTGATCAAGGAGGAGCAGCCTCAGACTATCTCCTTGGTCATTAGTTATCTCTCCGCTCAAAAGGGAGCCGAAGTGTTGCTGAATCTCCCGGAGCACTTGAGCGAGCAAGTGATTGAGCGCCTGGCAACCTTGTCGTCCACTCCCATCGAAGTGGTGGAAACCGTCGGCGAAGTGCTTTCGAAAAAGATCGGCCCCAAGATTTCTCGCGCGTTGAACCAGACCGGCGGCGTCAAGTCCGCTGCCGCCGTCTTGAACGTGATGGATAAGACCCACCGACAGAACATCTTGAACAAGCTGGATGAACGAACGCCGGAACTGGTGCGGTCGATCCGAATGAAAATGTTCACGTTCGATGACCTGGCCATTCTGGATAACAAGAGTCTCCAGAAGATTTTGCGGGAAATTGATGCTTCGACCTTGGCAATCGCCCTGAGCGCCGCCAACGAAAACCTGCGGAACGCCTTGCTCGGAGCGATCTCCAAACGCGCGGCAGATACGGTCATGGATGAAATATCGAACTTGGGGAGGATTACACTGCGCGAAATCGAACACGCTCAGGATAGCATTATTGACATTGTTCGGAAACTGGAAGCGGAGGGTGAGATCTCCTTGGATGTCGGAGCTTAGTTTATGGTGAACGTCGCGCGAAATGTTTCAATTCTTGGCCATCTGCGGGATATTCGTTTGGCCAGTTTCAAGCCCCGAGGGAATGGAAACGGGAGTAGAGAAACCGCGTCTCACCGCGTGAGCCCGGAGGTCTCGGAAGAGGATTTGCGTTCGCGTGAGCAAGCCGGCTTCGAACGCGGCCAGCAGGAAGCGGAACAACGATGCGCGCAGAGAGTGGAGGACTCGCGAAGGGAGTGGGAATCGAATCATCGAGCCGAGGTGATTCGGATTCTGGAAAACCTGAACAGGAGCGTGCATTCGCAAGTGGCCGAAATGTTCAAGTCTCTGGAAAAACATGTCGTTCTCCTGGCAGCCGAAGCGGCCATCAAACTCACTTCTGGAATTCCCATCTCCGCGGATGCGGTGGAGGCTTATGTCCGGGAAGCCGTCAATCTGGTGGAGCATGACACTGAGATTACGGTGGTATTGAACCCGGAAGACCTGGCCTTGCTGGAACAGCATCAATCGACACTTCTCAACAAAGCGGGTGGTTCAACCATCCTCAGGTTCCGGCCGGACCCCAAAACCAGCCGCGGAGGATGCCTGGTGGAAACCAAGTTTGGCGAACTCGACGCCCGCCGCGAAACCAAGATCGAACTGCTGAAAAGAGCCGTTAACGAATGATCAAACTCGTCGAAGAGTTTACACCGACGCCGACGCTGGTGGAACAGGCGCGTTCCCGCCTGCGTGCATCCTCGTTGATCGAACGCCATGGCCGAGTCGCTCAGATGATCGGTCTGGTCGTCGAGTCCAGAGGGCCGATGTCGGCGATCGGTGATGTCTGCCGGATTGAATCCAGTTCGAGCCCGGAAGGAGTGCTCGCTGAAGTCGTGGGCTTCCGCAATGAGAATCTCCTCCTGATGCCGCTCGGTGAATTGAACGGAATTCACCCGGGCAGTTTGGTCGTGGCCACCGGCGCACCTCTGCGCGTGCCGGTCGGCGCCGAGCTAAAAGGGCGCGTGATCGACGGACTCGGCAATCCGATCGACGGCGGCAGCCCCGTGACGAGCATGCCGCTCGAGGAGCCGAATTTGGCTCCGCCGCATCCTCTCAAACGGGACCGGATTACGAAACAGTTTCAAACAGGGATCAAAGCCATCGACACCTTCGTGCCCTGCGGTCGAGGCCAGCGCCTCGGCATTTTCTCCGGGAGCGGCGTGGGCAAATCGACCCTGTTGGGCATGATGGCGGGTCACGCTGAGGCGGATGTCAACGTCATCGCGCTGGTCGGGGAGCGAGGACGGGAGGTTCGAGAGTTTATTGAACGCGACCTCGACGAGAAAGGCCGCGCAAAATCCGTGGTCGTAGTGGCCACATCAAACCAGCCTTCCCTTGTCCGAATTAAGGCGGCGTTTTTAGCGATGACCATTGCGGAGTACTTCCGCGCCGAAGGCAAGAACGTACTCTTGATGATGGATTCGGTGACACGATTGGCCATGGCCCAAAGAGAGATTGGTCTGGCCGTAGGGGAGCCGCCGACGTCCCGAGGCTACACTCCCTCGGTCTTCGCCCTGCTGCCGCAGTTGCTGGAACGCGCCGGGAACGACGATAATGGCTCGATTACCGGACTCTTCACGGTCTTGGTGGAAGGGGATGACATGAACGATCCCATTGCGGATGCGGTTCGTTCCATTCTGGATGGCCACTTGGTTCTGACTCGGGAGCTGGCGGCTTTGAATCACTACCCCGCGATTGATATTCAAGAGAGCGTTAGCCGTCTGACTCGGGACCTGCTGACTCCCGAGCAACTGGAGTTGATGGGGCACGCCCGCGAGACGGCCGCGCTTTATCGAAAAAACCAAGATTTGATCACCATCGGCGCTTATACGGCCGGGAGCAACCCAGCGATCGATCAAGCGATCCGGCTGCAAGGCCCGCTCATCACTTTTCTCCGCCAGGCCGTCCGGGAGACGAAGACGATGGCCGAAAGCTGGCAGCTCCTGGCTGAGATCTTGCGACCGCCACCGCCGCCGGTTGAGAATAAGAAACGCAGCCGTTAGAGCGAACGAGCGATTAAGATGAGGCTAACCGTTGTGAAAGCGCTTTTCGAAAAACCCCTCAGCTCATCGCTCTCCCCATCCGATGGGGAGAAGGTGTTCGTAGGACGGGCGAGTGGCATTCGTCTCGTCTTGAAAGCGACTTGGAACAAGAGTCATGACGCGCCATGAAACCGTTCCGCTTTCCCCTGCAGGCCGTGCTGACACTGAGGTTGAATCAGGAGAACAAGGCCCTCGAGGCATTTGCCCTGGCTCAGGCCGAGGTCGAGAGGAACGCTTCGCAAGTTCGCCAACTCCGGCAAGAAATCGATGAAACGCTCGCGTGTCGTCGCGACGTGCTCAAGAGCGCTGCGAGCTCTGAGGACCTTCAGCAGATCCAGCACGGTCTGCGAACTCTGCAAGATGCTTTACGACGCTGGCAAGCCGATTTGCAGAAGGCGCAGGCGGTTCTCGATGAGAAATCCCAAATCATGCTCAAAGCCCGACAAGAACGTGAAATCGTCGAAAAAGTTTATCACCGTCAATTAGCCCGGCATAAGGTCCAAGCCGCCCGCCTTGAACAGAAAGCTCTCGACGAAATCGCCACCCTGAAATCCATCGGCAATTTTGCCTTGAAATGGAGGTGATTCAGGTATGACAAAGATTCTCACAGCCAAATGGTTCCTCGCCGTGGCAGCCGCCGTCGCTTTCGGCATACCCATGATCCTGATGGTCATGCTCCGGGAACCCGTCGAACAAGCTCCGGCCGCCGCAGGCACGAATGCCGTCGGCACCGCCACCAACGGAGTCTCAGAGAGCGCTCCTGGAGAAAAGCCGACGTCGGAAGAACACGCGGCCTCTGAGGAAAGCGCTAAACCTCCAGTCGCCACGCTCACCCCCGCCACAACGTTTTCCGGGGTCGTAACTGAGCCCGGATCCCTCAGATTCGATGCGCCGGACGTTCGAACAATGGTCGAAGAACTCAGGCGGGAAAGAGGGGCTCTCCTGGCCAAGGCACACGAACTTGACGAACTGGCGAAGCGGCTGGCTGCCGAAAAGGCGGAAATCGGCGCGATTACCTCGGAGGTTTTGAGAGCCAAGGCGTTGCTCATGTCCGAGCTTACGAATCAGATGAACCTGAGGGACAAGACGGAAGAGGACCGACTCAAGGATCTCGCCAAGGTTTACACAAATATGCCGCCGCACGGAGCTGTGCAAATCCTCAATGGCATGGCGGAGGATGATGTCGCAAAAATCCTCGTGTTCATGGATTTCAAAGAACAGGCGCTTATTCTGGAGAATTTTGCCACCAACAAGCTGACCGCGGAGACAGGCAAAGCAACCATGATCAGCGAAAAAATCCGCAAGCTTGGCGAAAAGCCCAAGCTCCCAGGAACCAAATGAACGTTCTACAGTTCGATATTAACAAGCCCAGCCCGAACGAGGGCGCGCTCTTGAATGCGTTGCCCGGTGGCTCTCCTGAAGGAGCGCTCCTCGGCGACTCTTTCGAGACAGTCCTCGTGATTTCCTCGGCTGCGGGACCGGATGCTAGCAATTTGATCGACGCAGGCGCGAAGCAACAGCCAGGGACAAATCCTGCTGCGCTTCCAGGGATACTCCAGCCCACTTCCGCAATTGTGGCGTCGATGGCCCCTCCTCTATCGGGCGTGCCTTTACTGAACGAACAGTCCCCTGTTTTGCCGAAGTCTGCGGAACCAGGTGATGAAGTTGAAATGTCGAGCGCCGATGGCGCGACAGAGTCGGAAAATTCTCTCCTGACGGGGCCGGACCCAACTCAGCTTATTCAATCGCTCATCATTGCCGGGCTTCCGATTACCCTCCCCCGCGACCCTCTTGAAGGCCGCGGAACGTCAGGCTCAGAGCTGCCCGATTCGACGATCAGCGCAATCGGTGAGCCGGAACGCGGATCGGCTTCCGCACCGATTACTTCTCGCGTCGCCAGTGCATACTCGGCCGCCGGTTGGACGGGTGTCAGAGATGCAGGTGGTGCGGTGCAGCCGTCGATCAACCGCACTAGTGGCAGCCGGCAGGGAGTCTCGATCCCCGGCGGAGAAACGGAGGTTCTGCCAGGAGCGGGTGCTCCCATTCTGGAGAACGGCCCGCAACCAAGACCTGAGATATCGAGCGAGATGCCTGACGGACCAGGGCCGTTTTCCAGTCGGCGCATGGGATTCGAAAGCCCGAGCAAGTTCAAAGGTCCGACAGCGTCAGGCGTGGCGTCCACTGATGGTCAGCCGGAAAACTTGCAAGCTGCTGTCTCTGAAATTTCCTTGCCCAGTGGACCAGGGCGTCAGGTTGAACGAGCCTATGAAGCGCCGATCAGTTTTCATGGAGGTTCCTTAATCACCGGAACGGGGCGTCAGGTTGACCCAGGCCATGAAGCGCCGACCAGTCCTCATGGAGGTTCCTTAATCACCGGAACGGGGCGTCAGGTTGACCCAAGCCATGAAGCGCCGATCACTCCTCGTGGAGGTTCCTTAATCACCGGAACGGGGCGTCAGGTTGACCCAGGCCATGAAGCGCCGATCAGTCCTCCTGAAAGTTCCTCACTCACCGGAACAGGACGTCAGGTGGCAAACGCGGGAGTCATTGCGAAGCCGACGAGCAATGAGCCTAAAGCCCCAGTTGCATTACCAACGCTCCTTGGAGCTTCTTCTCCTGTCGTCGGGCAGCAAAACCTGAAACCAAACGTCTCCGCCGCCGTTGGGAGCCAAAAACAGGCCCGCAGTGATGCCTTTGGCGTGTCACACGACGCGGATTCAATCGTCAGTGCTGATTCCGTATCGTTCAAGAGTGATATCCCATTAGCGGGGAGAACAAGAACATTAGCCAAAAGTGCTGAATCGGCCACGGTCGGGGGTGGAATCCCGCTACCATCAGACGCGGCAGTTGCCGATGGAGCAGAGAGCCAATCTGGAATCCCTACGGTTAAGCCGGCGAACCTGCAGAGGTCTGCGATTGGAATCCAATTCAGTGGACTTGACTCGAATGAGAGTTCGAGTGGCCAACCGGCAAAGCCAGTCAGTCCTCCCACATCCTCTCAGAGCCCCACTCCCCTCCGACCCACATTCCACGATTTCGGGAGTGTCTCGCTGGAAACCGATCTTGGAAGCGGTGTCCCGAGGGTTGACGAGAAGTTGGTCAGTCCCCAGGAGAGACTTGGCGGATCTTCGACGTCGATGCCAGAGAAGAATGTCAAGGTGGCCGGCCACGATCCCAGCGTGAACGCCGGACTGCGAGTGAGAGCAGTGCCGACCAATATTGCCTTAACGGAGCCGGAAGTCGTCGTTAACGCAGCGCAGGCTGGCGGCTCGACCGGCCCAATTGTCGGTACCCTCCTGCCGGATCAACTCGAGCAACGGGCTGATGGTACAGTCCAAAGCGGGGTTCATAAGGGCGAGATTCGAAAGCCGGCACAACCTGTTGCTCCGAGCTTCGGAGGAGGAACAGGAACAGATCGTCAAGGCCGAGCGGGCGACCCCTCGGGGCCGACCCCAGAGACCCGTCACCGAAACCGACCTCAATCTGAGGGCTCACCACAGCCTTCTTCGAACCCGTCAGTGCCACAATCGTTGGAACAATCTTCCAGTTCGGTGGCGACGCTGCGTGAATTGGTGCGATCGGAGAAGCCCGGCGATACACGAGAGGCTGTGGCGCAAAATCCGAAGACAAGCAAAATGGAGGTCGCGATGGCCTCGAGAGACCGGCTGCAATCTAACGAGCCAACCGGACCGCGATTGCGACCATTTTCGATTGATACCGTCAATGCCGGCGCGATCGCGAGGAATCAAGTGGATGAGGCTGGCGCCAATGTGATAACGCGACCAGACCTCCCCGAAAAGAGTTCCAAGGTTTCGAGCCCCACGCTTCTCGCACAAGAAGCCGCTCAGGGTCGCCCAATCCCGGCATCCACTCCACAACGGATCGGACTTCTTGAATCGCGCGATGCAGAGTCGCCCTCTCTGAACCGCACCACTATAAGGCCGGAGCAACCTGAGGGAACTTTGAATGCGGAGGGATCCGAGCTTAGCCGGACAGCACCTTCGCCGGACTCGTCCGCGGCATCGTTCGGCGATGCGCCGATAGGCCTTGGGAGTTCGAGGCCCGACCGGCCATCTGACCGCCGCGGCACACTAGATGCTCAACAGACTCCGCGCATGGTTTCGACCAAAGATAGCGAGCCGGCCATCGAATTGGCCGGGAAAAATATGCCGGCTTCGGGCAAAAATGACAGCCCTTCCCGGATTCCGGAACGGGCGATGTCGGTCAATGAGCCGGCTCGGGCGAGGACGGTCGTTTCAAACGAACAATTGGCCGAAATGGCAGCTTCGCGGAACGGATCGTTTGAATTGGCGCACGGTGTCGGTGAATTCGGAGAAACCATTTCCTCGGCGAGAGTGCACGATCCGACGCACTTCCGGCTCGCCGAGAGGGTGTGGTCAGCCGTGGAGAGTTTTCGCTCGGCGGGCGCGCATGATTGGGTCGTGCGGATTCGCGCAGACGAACAGACGGAGTTGAGTTTGCGACTGAAATTGCGGGAAGACCAATTGGTCATCCAGGCCCGGCTGGAGAGCGGGAATTGGGAAGCGATCGCGCCGAGTTGGCCCGAGCTTCAGTCCCAGTTGGCGAACCGAGGCGTGCAGTTGCGGCCCCTTGAGACCGAGGCCTCCCAATACTTCGCGTCGCAGAATACCAATTCCATGAGCTCGGAGAACCACCGTCAGCCGCAGCAAGGCAGCGATGGCTCGCGAGATCCTGAATTTCGCGAGTTTGATCTTCGATTCAACGGTGAATCCTCCGAACCTAGAAAACAACGGTCAACACCGCCAGCCGCCAGACCGGCCAGACCGGCCAGAGGCTGGGAAAGTTGGGCTTAGCCTATGATTCCTGCAACTTTGGACCCAAGCATCAAGATAAGGACCGCAGATCCGAGCGCTTCTGATGCTGAGACTCTTGGCCGAATGCCGGCGAAGATGCTCGACCAGCAAGATTTCCTGAAATTGCTCGTGACGCAGTTAGCCAACCAGGATCCTTTGGCGCCGCAGAGCGACACGGCGTTTATCGCGCAGATGGCTCAGTTTACGACCCTCGAACAGACCAAGGGGATGACCGCCGACATCGCGGAAATGCGATCACAACAAAAAGTTTTGCAGGCCATGTCGCTACTCGATCGGGAAGTCGTCGTTCAGTCGGGGAAAACCGGCCTTGCCACGGGGATTGTGAAAGGTTTCGACATGGAGGGAGACAATCCAAAACTGATCATCGGGAACGAAAAATACGACCTGAACGACATTCTGACTATCCGTTTGGCAAACCAACAGTAAACCGCAAACCCTAACGCGAAACAGATATTATGCTTCGAGCACTCAATACAGGCGTCACTGGAATTCGACAGTATCAGACCAACCTCGACACCATCGGCAACAACTTGGCCAACGTGAACACCGTCGGCTTCAAAGCGGGCCGGGTGGAATTTGCCGATACGCTCAACCAGACTCTAAGAGCGGGAACGCCGGACTCGGCGACCCGTTCTGGCACTTCCTCGGTACAAGTGGGAAACGGCGTTGACATTGCCTCCGTCCGCAATCTGTTCACTCAGGGAGCCGTGAATCAGACCGGGGTCACAACCGACTTGGCGATCAGCGGAGAGGGATTCTTCATTGTCAAGAACATCGCAACCAACGAGCTGTTCGCAACGCGCGCGGGCGATTTTCGCGTCGATTCGAACGGATTCCTCGTGACAGACCAAGGCTTTCGCGTCCAGGGCTTCCAAGATCCCCCGACGGCTGCGGACGGCCTCTACACGGACGCCGATGCCCAAGGGCACATCAAATTTGACAAAGGCACGGCGCCGGCAGCAGCGGCCGCAGATGCCGGGATTTCAAACATCGCCCTTGATGGCAGCGGGAAGATCAACATTTTGTTGAGTGACGGCACCCAATACGTCCGTGGTCAAATTCTGCTGCAGCGTTTTTCGAATCCGAATGCTTTGCTGAAGCAAGGAAACAACCTTTACACCGGTTTGACGACTGCGGGCCCTCTGGGCGCCGGCATCACCGCGGCGCAGCCGTTTGACGCAACGCCGACGAAGAACGCGCCCAACAGCAGTGGTTTGGGCCGGATCGAGAGCGGCGCCTTGGAACTGTCCAATGTTGACATTGCTCGCGAGTTCTCCAATATGATCACCACCCAGCGAGCGTTCCAAGCGAACGCTCGAGTCGTTACGGCGAGTGACACGATCTTGCAGGAAATCGTTCAGCTAACTCGATAACGGTTCTGACCTAACCTATGGCTGACACGCCTGAACAGACGCCGGCACCCGGTTCAACGCCGGCCAGCGGCGAGGAGCAGCAGGCGTCCGCGAAGGGGAAGGGCGGGGGCCTCATGTCCTATCTGCCGTTGGCCGCGGTGATTGTGCTCATGCCCGTGCTGGCGTGGGCGGTGATGAAGTTCACCTCTCGGTCGGATCACGGCTCCGCCGCCGCCCCGGCAACAGAGCACGCCGAAAGTTCGAAAGAGGAGGCTCCAAAGAAGGCTGAATCCGGCGAGGGGCATGGCAGTTCCAAAGAAAAAACCGCAAGACGCACCAAATCCGGGCGAAACACCCGACTGCCCATCCCACTGACGCGGGACGCGGTCGCGTATCACTCGAAGGACCCGTCGAAAGAGGGAGATTACGACAAAATTGTCGTTCTCGATCTGAAGGGTGAGCCGCGGGATGAAGCGAAATCCGATAAAATTATCGTGAACATCGCCGGCACCGGCGGCACTCGATTTGCCGTGGCGAGAATATCTTTGGTTGGGGAGCGCGAGGACTTACTCGAACGGGTGAACCAAAATCGGGAGCGCATGCTGGATCTTGCTTCCGGTGTGCTCTCCATGAAAACCCTGGACGATGTCGAAAAGGTGGGTTTCAGAAACATCCTCCGCGCAGAGCTTCTGGCCGCATTCAATCAGGAGGCGATTCTCGGCCGAGGCACACTCCTAGAAGTCATTATCACGGAGTTTGTCATTCAATAGGTGATGAAATGGCTCGTGTTGGCGCATCTCCCGTCCAAGTTGCCGCTCCGGTCCCTACCGTTCAGTCGTTGCAGGTGTTCACGTTTCGCGGGCTCAAAACGACACTGCCATCGGACCGGATCAGGAATTTTGCGTTTGGCCAGTCGGCGGCCCTGAGCTCAAGCGAACTGCACCGATTCAAAGCGCACAACGAATCGATTGTCCGAGGCGTCGGAGCCCGTCTTTCCCTCTTTCTCAGGATCGAGTTCACTCTCGAACTGCTTTCGTTGGATTCGGTGACGATGCCGAAATTTGTTGATAGCTCACCGCCCCCGCGCCACATGATTCTTTTCAAGATCGATCCTCTGCGCGGCATTGGAGTTTTGGACGTGCCCCCGCCGCTGGCCTTGGCGGTGGCCGACCGGATGCTCGGTGGAAAAGGATTCTCCGTTAATCCCAATCGCGCCCTTCGGGAAGTGGAGATTGCCCTGGTCAATCAGATGGCGCAGATTGCCATCAAGGAATGGTGCTCCGCCTGGAAAAGCGCGGACGACCTGAGACCGAACTTGCTGGGGCATGAGAGCAACCCGCGTTTTCTCCAGATTGGAGAGTCGGACGAAAGCTTCTTCATGCTCAAAATGGAAGCCGGGATTGGCGATTGCATCGAACAAATGCTCATGCTGCTGCCCGTGAAGATGGTGGACCCGCTGGTCCGGCAGCTCTCGCTCGAAGTCGATTCGGTGAAGAAAGAGAGAGCCGCGCGGGAAACATCGGTGCCGCGATGGAACCCTGGGTTCGACGAGATCAAAATCCCGATGTCGGCCGAATGGAGAGAGCTGGAGATCCAAACGCGCGATTTGCTGAATTTTCAGGTGGGAGATATCATTCCGCTCGACGCGAACCAGCTCAATCAAGTGCAGGTATGTCTGGCCGGATTGCCGAAGTATATGGGACGCTTGGGCAGCTCGGGAAACAAAAGCGCCGTCGAAATCACGGGCATCCTTTCAACCTAGGAATCCCAATCTATCATGAGTGCTACCGCTGAAAACTTACCCAGTCTCGAATTCCTGCTGGATGTCCCGATCAAGCTGACGGTCGAGTTGGGGAGTTGCCAGATCTCCATGCGTGACCTGCTGCAATTGAATGTTGGATCGGTCGTCCAGTTGGACAAATCTGCCAATGCGTCGGTGGATCTTTACGTGAACCAAAAGCTCGTAGCCCGAGGCGAGGTTGTCGTTGTGGAGGAGAATTTCGGCATCAAGATCACCGAAATCATGGCCAAAGCGAGTGGGGCATGAAAGCTTGCCGGTGTTTCGGCCTGGCTGCCCTCCTGATCGTTCCGATTGCGGTGGCCCAGGCTGCAGGTCTGGAGCCGACAAATTCAACCTCTCAAGCCCAACCGTCGTCCGTCAGTCTGTTGGAGGCATTCCTCCGCATGGTTGCGGCGCTCGTATTCGTGGTGTCGATCTTGATTTTGGGCGCTTGGTTTTTCAAAAGGTCGCGGTTCTTATCGATGTACCGGAGTGGTCCGGCCCAGTTGCAGGTTCTGGAAAGCAGATCCCTCGGATACAGAAATAGCCTGCTCGTGGTCGGTTACCATCAGCACCGCTTCCTGTTGGCGGCGACAGCCACTGGGGTGAGCCTTCTTAGCCAGCTTCCTGACGCCGCGGCGACCGCCGCGCCGTCATCGGACCGGACTTCGTTTCCGGAACATTTGGATGCCGCTCAATCACGAAAAGAGTGAAAAGTCACTTAGACGCAAGTATGCAGCCGGAATTGCGGAACACACGCGCCCACTCGAGTTTCGATTGGCGCCGCGCCGATCGAAACTCGGCGGCTACGAATCGACGTTTCGTAGGCAAGGGTCGCGCGCTTCTCGGTCTCTTACTGGTGGCTGGGATATTCTTCGCGGTCCTCTTTTGCGGCGCGACTTCGGTGTTTGGGCAGGCAACTCCTGGGGGCGCCGTGGCGAGCCGGACCAACGCAGCCTCCGGGTATAACCTCAACTTCGGGTTCAACCTTCCGAACCAGCCTCGAGACGTGGACATGGCAATCAGGATACTGTTCATCCTGACCCTGTTGACGTTGGCGCCTTCCTTGGTCATGCTGATGACTTCTTTCACGCGAATCGTGATTGTTTTTTCCTTCCTGAGGACCGCGCTTTCGTTGCAGGGAACGCCATCCAGCCAGCTTCTGATCGGATTTTCGTTGTTTCTCACCTTTTTCATCATGGCGCCTACCTACCAAAGGATCAATCAAGAGGCGCTCCAACCCTATTCCGCAGGTCAAATTACCAGCCAGGAAGCGGTTCAGCGGGCTTCCGTTCATATGCGGAATTTCATGTTGCAGCAGGCTCGCCAAAAAGATGTCGAAGTCTTTGTGAGTTTGGCGAAGCTTGGCCCGACGACGCCAGAGCAGCTTCCGATGCACGTGATCATTCCGGGTTTTGTCCTGAGCGAGCTTCGAACAGGATTTCAAATGGGATTCCTGCTGTTCATTCCCTTTATTCTGATCGATTTTGTGGTTGCGATTGTCTTGATGAGCTTAGGCTTGATGATGCTGCCACCAGCGTTCATATCGCTGCCGCTCAAACTCTTGTTGTTCGTTCTTGTGGATGGATGGACGCTGCTGGTCCGATCCCTCGCCGATAGTTTCAGGGTTTAATGCTAAGTCACTATCCAGATGAGACAAATGCCCTCCCAGAAGCCCAGTCTCCACTCGACTGCTAATTCAAAGATCGATCATGACGCCTGACTATACGGTTGAACTGTTGCGAAAACTGCTGAGCCACGCGGTAGTCGTGGCGACTCCATTCCTTTTGACGGCGCTGTTGGTGGGCTTGTTGGTCAGCCTTTTCCAGACGATCACCTCGATTCAGGAGCAAACGCTGACTTTCGTGCCAAAAGCTCTGGCGGTCGTTGCGCTGCTGTTCATCATATTGCCATGGTTGATCCGGATCTTGATGGATTTCACCATCGGCATGATCGGCAAGTTGCCGGAAATGGTGCGGTGACGGCTGCGCTAATTTTGCGGACCGCAGACTGTCCTGGTACTGTGACACGGAATTATCGACACATGCGTTGCGCCGCATTTGGCCTGGGGCGAGGCGCGACGAAGGAGCAGAGCCGCCAGCGCTCTGTGACTGAGG
>JACQWK010000217.1 GCA_016209525.1 Verrucomicrobiota bacterium | reverse complement strand
TTCTTTCGGCGCGCTGAGACAGGCGCGCCCTACCTTGCGGTTCATGGAGAGAATCGCTGGAGGCCCGGCGCACCTTCAATCGGGGATGGCCAGCAGCTTGCGCTGCCAGGCCATCAGCCCGTTCTGATGGGTTTTCCAGTTCACGGCCAGAGCCACCAG
Source organism: Verrucomicrobiota bacterium (assembly GCA_016209525.1). Taxonomy (GTDB): domain Bacteria; phylum Verrucomicrobiota; class Verrucomicrobiia; order Limisphaerales; family SIBE01; genus VHCZ01. The sequence goes on along the minus strand of JACQWK010000217.1, from coordinate 18,814 downwards.
CATCGCTCGACTGGCGATCAAGCTTGGATCAATCTTCAAGTCGGCAGCGCATTGGTCGCGGTGCCGCTTCAGCTCATCAAACCGAAGTTGTTCAGAGCGCGTCAGGCGACGACCGGTCGATCGCCTTGGCCGAGGGTGTTCGGCCGTCGGTTTCCTCAGGCCTCGCTCCAAAGCTTCCGCCAAACCTTCGTGGCGAAGGGCCGGAAAACCGGCTGGTAGAACATCGTCCGCCGTTTCACGCCGCGCCGCAGCGGAGGCGAGCGCAACGAGTTTTTCATGACTGACGATGAAATAAGGAGGCCGGTTTCGTCGTGTCGCCTCGCGTTCACGCCAGTGCCAAAGTTCGCGCAAGACCGCCAAGGCCTTCCCATCCAAACGGTCGCTCCCCTTCAATCGCCAAACCACGTCGGGGTCCGGCGCTCGATCCTGGCAGCATTCCGAGATCATCTGGGCGCACACTTCGCGTTGCCAGTCCAGACGGCCGAGGGTCCTCAACCGATCGGAAAGGGCCTCGCTCAAAGGCCGCAGGTAGCGAGTGTCGTTTCGGGCATACGTTTCCATACGCTTCGTCAGGGGTCGTCGAGCCCAATTCATTTTCTGAGGCCCTTTCTCCAAGACCACCCCTAGGACTTGGGCCACCAGGTGGATCAATCCGCACTCCGAATTTCCCAAAAGCCTGGCCGCCCACATCGTGTCGAAAATGCCTCGGGGACGAAAACGAAGGCTCTTCCAAAGCAGCCTCAGATCATAATCCGCGCCGTGCAGGATCAGTTCGCGGTCTTTCAATACCTCCAACAAGGGCGCCAAATTCAAGCGCGCCAGCGGATCGATAATCGCGTCCTCGCCAGGCAGGCTGATCTGGAGGAGACAGAGTTTCTCCGGATACGCGTGCAAGCTATCCGCCTCGGTATCCAGCGCGATCCAGTCCGCGGCTCGGATTCGAGCCAAGAGCGCCGTCAACCTCGCGTTATCTTGAATCACTCAACTACCTAAGCCAAACCCCGGCGAAAACGGAAGCGGATTTGATGACTGCAATTCTCACCCTCTCCCTTGAGGGAGAGGGTCAGGGTGAGGGTGGACGGCTCGGACAAACCAGAGCCGTCTGGAATTGCCGGCGTTTCTCCCTCACCCCGGCCGTCTCCCGCCGGGAGAGGGAGGGTTGTCCTCCGCGTTCGGAAGAGTCAGAACGCGGCATGGGCCGAACGTGAGCGTGTGGCGCATCATTCGGCTGGACGTGTAACCTTCTCCCCAGCACATTCAGTCTTGAACGCCGTAATCACGAAACCATGCAAGCCACGAAAACTGTTCTCCTGATCTCCGCTGGAATCTTAACTTCCCTTCCCCCGTCGCTCGGCGCGGAGGGTGATCTGAAAGCAGCCGTCAATGCCGCCGCGATGAAGCTGGCCGAGCAGCCCGGCTTCAGTTGGAAAACCGTTTCCGCTTCCGAAGGCCCAGGGCCATTCGGCGGCGGGGGCGGCGCCACCACGGGACAATTTGAGAAGGACGGGTTCGTGCGCGTCTCCATGCCGGCCTTCGGCGGCGAAACAATCGAGTTCGTGCAAAAAAGAGGCAAGGCCGCTGTCCTGCTGGAGGAAAATTGGCAATCCCTCGAACAGGCGAGCGAGAGAAGCGGCGGTCCGCCGGGCGCGTTCGGTCCTGGCGGCGGGGGATTCAACCCGGCCCTCGTGACCAACTTCAAGTTGCCGTTCACCCAAGCGCAGGAGTACCTGGCCAAAGCGGCGGATTTCAGACAGGACGGAGACAAGGTCACCGGGATTTTTGACGGGCCAGCCGTGAATGAACTGCTGTCGGCGGGCGGCCCGGGATTCGGTGGGCGCGGAGGCCGTGGCGGCGGTCGGGGAGGCCGTGGCGGATTCGGCGCCGTGATCAAAGATCCGAGTGGCTCCATTACGTTTTGGATCAAGGACGGTGTGCTGACTCAATTTGCGCTGTCGTTGAGCGGCTCGGTGGAAATGGGAGATAACCAGATCAAGCTGGACCGCACCACCACGACCACGATCAGCGGCGTCGGCGCCACCCTGGCCGATACGCCCGCCGATGCGAAAGAAATCGTCGAGGCCCTCCTGGCCGGAAGGACGCCTGACGTTTTTGTTCCTGAACCGGGATTCAAGAAGCTGTTCAACGGGCGCGATCTCAGCGGGTGGGCGGGACGGCATGAACATTGGCTGGTCGTGGACGGCGCCATCACCGGAAGAACCACGAAGGACAATCCGGCCAAGGGCAATAATTTCTTGATCGCTAGACCCGGCGGCAAAAACCTCATCGTGGATGATTTCGAACTCCGCCTCTCCTATCGCATCACGGCCAACAACGCCGCGGGCTTCGCCAACTCGGGCATTCAGTACCGAAGCAAGGAACGGAACAATTTCGTCGTGGCCGGGTACCAGGCGGACTTCGAGGCAGGCAAGACGTTTTCCGGCATTCTCTATGACGAGGGCGGCGGCGCGGGCGGGCGCGGGATCATGGCCCAGCGCGGGGAAAAGGTCGTTTGGACTGCCGATGGCAAAAAGGAAGTGACGGGCCGGCTCGGCAAATCCGAGGACATCCAAGCGGCGATCAGGAAAGAGGACTGGAATGATTACGTGATCATCGCCCAGGGCAATCATCAGCAACATTTCATCAACGGTGTCCAGACCGTCGATGTCTTCGACGATACCGAATCCAAACGGCTCACTTCCGGCATCCTCGCGTTGCAGATTCACGCGGGCGAGCCGATGACGGTTCAATTCAAAAACATTCGGATCAAGTCGCTGGGGTCGGCTGCCGAAGCCGGCGCGGGCAATTTGAAAGCCGCCGCAGATTTTAAGCTGGAGCTGCTCTACACCGTGCCCAGGGAGAAGGAAGGCTCGTGGGTCGCCATATGCGTCGATCCCAAAGGCCGTCTGATCGTGGGCGACCAGAATGGCAAGCTGTATCGCCTCACACCGCCGCCCATTGGCCGCAGCGGATCGATCCAGCCGGAGGTGATCGACCTCGAGATCGTGGGTGCCCACGGACTTCTCTACGCCTTTGACAGCTTGTACGTGATGGTGAACGAGCAGCGCGGCACCCATGGGCTCTATCGCATGCGGGACACCAACCGCGACGATCGGTACGATGAAGTCAAGCTGCTGCGCGCCATTCAGGCGGGCGGGGAGCACGGAGCGCATTCGATGATCCTTTCGCCGGATGGAAAATCGATTTACGTGGTGGTCGGCAACCAGAGCACGCTGACCAAGGTCGATTCCTCGCGGGTCCCGCCGAATTGGAGCGAAGACAATCTCGTGCCGCGCATCCCGACCGGTTTCATGGACAACTCGCTTGCGCCGCAAGGCTGGATCGCCCGGACCGATCCAGACGGACAGCAGTGGGAACTCATCGCCGTCGGTTTTCGAAACCAGTTCGACGCCGCGTTCAACCGGGACGGCGAGCTGTTCACATACGACGCGGATATGGAATGGGACATCGGCGATCCTTGGTATCGGCCCACGCGCGTGAATCACGTCATCAGCGGCGCGGAGTTTGGCTTCCGCAACGGTTCGGGCAAATGGCCGGAATATTTCATCGACAGCGTTGGAACCGTGGTCGATATCGGCCCCGGATCTCCGACTGGAGTCGCATTCGGCTACGGGGCGAAATTCCCGGCGAAATACCAAGATGCGTTCTACATCAACGACTGGAGCTTCGGCAAAATTCGCGCCGTTCATCTCACGCCGGCGGGCGCGAGTTACAAGAGCGAAGTGGAGGATTTCGTGAGCGGCCAGCCGTTGCCGGTCACCGACGTGGTCGTTAATCCAAACGATGGCGCGATGTATTTCGCGGTCGGCGGGCGCAATACGCAGTCGGCTCTCTATCGCGTAACGTATGTTGGCAACGAATCCACGGCGCCCAGCCAGCCGGATACCCGTTTCCAGGCGCAGCGCGACTTGCGCCGCAAATTGGAGAGCTTTCACGGTCACCGAGACCCGGCCGCCGTGGAAAGCGTGTGGCCGTATCTGAGCGACCCGGATCGCGCGATTCGTTTCGCGGCGAGAATTGCGCTGGAGTGGCAAGATGCAGCGCAGTGGCGCGAACGAGCGCTCAGTGAAAAGGATGCACGGAAGGGCATTGCAGCGCTCGTGGCGATGGCTCGCATCAGCGGCAAAGACGCCCTTCTTCGCAAGCCGAGCGATCCGAGCCCCGATGCTACGCTTCAAGGAAAAATGCTGGCGGCGCTGGACCGCATCGAGTGGCCGAAGCTCAGCAACGGCGACCGGCTTGACCTGGTGCGGGCTTATTCGCTGATCTTCATTCGCCTGGGGCCGCCGGACGACGCGAAGCGCCGGCAATTGGTCGAAAAATTTGAGGCGCTGTTCCCAACCCAGAACCGGGACCTGAACATTCAACTGGCCAATTTGCTCGTCTATCTCCAGGCGCCGGGCGCCGCGGCTAAGGTCATGGCGGTCTTTCGGAATGCGACGACGCAGGAGGAACAGATTGACTATGCGCTGGCGTTGCGGGCTCTCAAAACCGGATGGACGATGCCGTTGCGGGAAGAATATTTCCGGTGGTTCGTCACCAAGGCCGCGACGTATCGCGGCGGCAACACATTCGCCAGAGCTTTGAACACGATCAAGAGCGATGCCGTGGCCACGCTCAGTGACGAGGAGAGAACGGCATTGAAGGCCGTGCTGAATGCGGCCCCGGAGCGCAAATCGCCCCAAGAATTGCTGGCGGCCAGGAGGTTCGTGAAAGAATGGAGCCTCAGCGAACTGGTGCCACTCGTCGAACGCGGCTTGAACGGCGGTCGCGATTTTGAACGAGGAAGAAAGCTTTACAGCGACGTCGCGTGCGCCGCCTGTCATCGTTTTGATAATGATGGCGGATCAGTGGGGCCGGACCTTTCAGCCGTGGCTGGCCGCTTCAGCGTGCGCGATTTGCTCGAATCAATCGCCGAGCCAAGCCGGACCATCAGCGATCAGTATGGCGCGATTGTGATCCGAAAGAAGAATGGCGACGTGGTCACGGGCCGTGTGGCGAATCTCAGCGGAAACAACCTCAACATCGTCGAGAATATGCTGGAACCGGGCCGCATGGCCAATGTCCGGCGGCAGGACATCGAATCGATGGAACCCTCCAGCGTCTCCATGATGCCTGAAGGCCTGCTGAACACTCTGAAGGAGGACGAAATTCAGGATTTAGTCGCTTACCTTCTGTCGCGCGGCGACCGGCAAGACCGAATGTTCCAGTGAGTGCCTGACTACCTGTTATGTTTTGAAATCAGGAGGGAAGACGCAATGAGAAGGAAAACGATTAAGCTGCTCGATACTGTAGCCCTCCTGGAGGATATTCCGGCAAGGAAGCTGCGAGCCGGAGAAGTCGGAACTGTCGTTGAAGTCCTGGGCGGGGCTTACGAGGTGGAATTCTGCGACGATGAGGGTCAAACGTACGCGGAGTTCGCGTTGCGGGCGAATCAAATCCTGCCGTTGCACACCGCAGGCAAGTCCCTCAAGGTGGCATTGGTCGGAGTGTGACCGCTGAGAAGTTCGTCTTCTGGAACTGCGCAGAATTTGTTCGTAGCGGCGGGCGTCCCGCCTGCCGTAGAGCCGGTGCGTCTCGCCCGGCGGACTCAGCGTGGGACTGGGAGCGTCTGTGAAATTCGCGGTTCGCGCCGGGCGGCGAGACGCACGCCCTCTAAGGCAGGCGAGACGCCCGCCGCTACTACCCGTCGCCAACAACTCCGGAACGCAACACCGGTCGAGGCAGACCGCAACCGTTCAGCCTTGCCAGGAGGTTGAATCGGCCATGTCGTAGCGCAGATTTTCAATCTGCTGTATCGCCGATTTCCAATCGGCAGGGCGTCGGCAAGTCCCAAGGCGCTTGAACTCGCGGGCGGCCCGCAGAATGCAATTCTGCGACACAGCAGATCAGAAATCTGCGCTACGCCCGGCAAGACCGAAGCCTCAAGGGAGACCCAAAGAATCGCTTGTGGGGAAGCCTCCGCCAAAGCTACACTGCGCGCACACAGTTTCACCATGCCAAACTATGACATCCCAGGGCTTTCTACGTACCTTCGGCTCGATCCTGGCCACGCTCGCGCTTGTCGTGGGCAGGATCGAAACCCCATCGGCTCAGGAGGACACCAAGCCTGACGCGTCCGCGAAGACGGAGCCGTCCAAGAGCGGCGAATCTCCAAAATCAAAACCGCGTCCTGTGCGGCCGGAGAATTACGGGCCGTGGGAAAGTCTGAGCAGCTTTAGCGCTGAGCTTTCCCCGGACGGGCGTTGGCTGGCCTATGTCGTTTCTCGAGTTAACGAGGAGAACGAACTCCAGCTCCGCATGCTTGCGACTGATGCAAAGAAAGCATTCCCCTTTGGCTCTCAAGCCAAGTTTTCGGCGGATAGCAAGTGGCTCGCGTTTGCCATCGGCGTGGCCCCAAAAGAACGGGAAAAGTTGGAGAAAGACAAGAAGCCGATTCACAACAAACTTGGCTTGCACAGTCTGGTCAACGGAAAGACCGAGGAATTCGAGCATGTTCAATCCTTTGATTTCAGCGACGACGGCCGCTTCCTCGTCCGGCGAACCTACGCCGCTGAGGGACGGAAGAGCAAAGGAACCGACATCGTTGTCCGCGAACTCGAGACGGGCGTCGATACTGGTTTCGGGAATATCAGCGAGTATCGATGGAACGACAAGGTGAGCTTGCTGGCGTTGGTCGTCGATGCGGAAAACCAAGCGGGGAACGGAGTGCAGTTGTTCAACCCTGCTTCCGGCGTGTTGCGCGCGCTCGATTCGGCCAAGGCAACCTACAAGAATCTGGCCTGGCGCAAGGACGCCGACGACTTGGCCGCGTTCAAAGAGATCAAGTCCAAAGAGGAAGATGAAGACGTGTATCACGAAGTGCTGAGCTGGCGTGGATTGAAGACCGATGGCTCCCGCAAGAAAACTCTGGACCCGATCACGCACGAGGAATTCCCGAAGGAATTCCGTTTGGTGGATTACGGCGGTCTCAAATGGTCGGATGACGGCGAGACCGTGTTCTTTGCCATTAAGGCCTGGGAAAAGAAGCCGAAAAATCTGGGCAAACCACCCGAACCCGATTCCAAAGAATCAGCGAAAGATGCGGATGACAAGAAGGACAAGAAAACATCATCCGAAGAAACCAAAAGCAAACCGGCGCCCACGCCCGAAGACAAAACAACGAAGCCACCGGCCGGCGCCGAATCCCCCGCGCCGACGACCAGCGCCGACTCGAAGAAAGCCGAGCAAAAGAAGCCGGCCGACGAGGCCGACAAGAAGAAGCCCCTGAAGGAGACCCTCGACGACCCGGCGGGCGTCGAAGTCTGGCACGCCACGGACATCGAGATCATTCCGCGACAGAAAAAGACGGAGGAGCGGGATCGGAAAAAATCTTTCCTGGCGGCCTGGCGTGTGGCGGAAAACCGCTTCGTTCAACTGGGCAACGATTTGACCGAAGATGTCGAACTGTTGGAAGGTCAGAAGCGCGCTTTGGGCACTGACAACACGCCTTACGAAACGGAGAAGAGGTTTGGGCCAACCTTGGTGGATGGTTACCTGATCCGAGTGGCGACGGGCGAAAGGCGGAAGATTCTTGAGAAGAATAAATTCCGGTTCGGATCGAGTCCGGATGGCAATTTCATCCCATTCATTCGCGACCAACATTATTGGGTCTATGATATTTTGTCGGATCGGCATCGCAATCTAACCGAATCCATCGACACCCATTTCATCAACCAAGAGATCAAGACGCTCACGGACGAAAAACCTCCCTACGGATTCGCCGGGTGGACCAAAGACAGCAAGCGCCTGTTGGTTTACGACCGGTTCGATCTTTGGATGCTCGCCGCGGATGGCTCGGAAGCCAAACGCTTGACCGAAGGCGCGGCGCAAAAGATCGAGCATCGGCGGATCGTATTTGACCCCGAGGAGGACAAATTTATCGATCCCAAAGCCGTCACGTTTCTAAGGCTGTACGGAGACCGCACGAAGAAGACTGGCTTCGCCAGCCTCATGCCGGGAGAAGCGGTGGATCGGTTGGTCTGGAATCCGCGCAGACTCAGCGGCCTCAAGAAGGCGAAGAAAGCCGATGTCTATGCCTATGTTGAAGAAGATGCCGACGATTCGCCGGACTTTTTTGTCGGCGGCAAAGATCTCAAAGACACAAAGCGAGTGACTGAGACCAATCCTTTCCAGAAGGATTTTCTTTGGACCCGGTCCGAGTTGATCGAGTACACCAACGATCACGGCGAGGCTTTGCAGGGGGCTCTCTTCTACCCGGCCGGCTACGAAGCGGGCAAGAAGTATCCCATGATCGTTTTGATTTACGAACTGCTCTCGCCAGGCGTCCATAATTACTCCGCCCCGAGCGAGCGAAATCCCTACAACACGGCGGTCTTCACGGCGGAAGGCTATTTCGTTTTTCAACCGGATATCGTGTATCGGGTGCAGAATCCGGGCTTGTCCGCCAAGGAGTGCGTTCTTCCCGCGGTGAAGAAAGTCCTCGAGTCCGGGATGATCGACCCGGCGCGGGTAGGCTTGGTTGGGCATTCTTGGGGCGGTTACCAGACCGCCTTTCTCTCCACGCAAACCGATGTCTTCGCGGCGCTGGTCGCCGGCGCGCCTCTGACCGACATGATCAGCATGTCCATGAGTATTTATTGGAACACCGGACAAACCGACACCTGGATTTTCCACGAGAGCCAGGGACGAATGGATCGGCCGTTTTGGCTGGATGTCCCCAATTACATTCAGAACTCGGCGGTGTTCAACATCGACAAATTGCAGAAGCCTCTCTTGATTGCCTTCGGCGACAAGGACGGCGCGGTCGATTGGCAGCAAGGCATCGAAATGTACAATGCGGCTCGCTTGTCTCAAAAACCGGTGGTCATGCTGGTTTATCCGGGAGAGAACCACGGCTTGGCCAAAAAACCCAACCAGGTCGATTACCATTATCGCGTCCTGGAATGGTTTGGACACTACTTGAAAGGCGACCCTGCGCCCAAATGGATCACGAAAGGCCAATCCTTCCTGGATCGCCAGAAGGAAATCGACGAATTCAAGAAAGCTCGGAAAAAGAAAGAGGCGAAATGACCTATTTCTGTGCCGCTTCCCAACCCGAAAAATCTCCGTCGCGGGAAACTAATTCCTCGACCCGTCCGTCGGTGAATCCGTAGTCCCGCGCACAACTGCCGTCCGGCAACCTTCGCGGAGTGATCTCCCGGATGAACGGCACAGGCGGATTCTTCGTGTTCAGCGGACGGTCGAACCGCATAAATTCGAAGCTCCGCGCGGATACGCTGAAGGAAACGCCGGTGAGCTCCGTCTCCCTCGGGCTTAGATGGTTTGTCCAAGCTAAAATGTGGCTGACGTGCTCTTGCATGCGCTTCCTCGGGTCGGCGCTTGCCATCACTTCCAACTCGGCAAAAGAGCCGGGAATTTTTCCACGGTTGACTCTTGCGACATTTCTGACGCAGTCCACGAGGCTGCCCAGAGAACTGGCCGTGAGGCGGGATATTTGTCTGGCGGAACGCTCCGCCAGGAGGTTGGCCTCACGTTGTCGAGCTTCAGAGGTATGGGCAGCCGTTGACTCGACCTGTTGTTGGAGTTGTGGAACCTCGGACTTTGCAGTCTGGCGCAAGCGACCGATTTCCGAACGCAGACTCATTAGTTCAGAACGCTCGGCTCGCAGGCGTCTAAGCTCATTTGTATCGATGACCATCCGATCAAGTTGGGCGCGCTCGGTTTTGTACCGGAGGATTTCCGCGGCGCCGGCTCGGAGTTCGGCATTCTGCCGGCGCAATTCTGCAAGCGGATAGTGCCGCGCCCAACCGAAGAGGAGGGCGGCCACGACGATCATCGCGCAGACCAGCAAGGTCATCATGTTAGGAGCGCAGAATTCACTTGTCTGCCGGCGGAGCAATGTGTTGGCGTTCCCACTCACTGAAATCGCCGGCGGCCGAGGTCCGTTCCTCGACATGGCCATCGACGAAGGTGTAGGCTCGCGCCCATTTTCCATCGGGCAAACGGCGCGGCTGCTTTTCCCGGAATAAAAACATTTGAGGCTCGGTCATACCTCGGATCGGCCTCCCATGTTGGACATACTCGAAAGGCTCAAGGAACAGATCGAGATTCGTGCCTTTGGCGAGTTCGTTCGTCATGTCCCGGAACGTGGGCGGCGGTGCGCCGTCGTTGTCCTGTGCCCAAACGCGGGCGGCCAATCCCAACTCCTTCAGAGCGTCGATTCGTTCTGTGCTCAGAAGTTTGGCCTGGGTTTGCGCGGTGTCGGCTTGGGCAGCCGCCAGAGCAGTTTGGGCGGCTTCAAGGCGGCTTCGCCATTCCAGTTTTTGCTCGAGGTCCCGCGTCTTGAGGTCCGTGGCTTCAGCGCGGAGTTTGGCCAGTTCGTCGCGGTCCCGTTCGAGTTGGCGGAGTTCGCGGGCGAGCTGGAGCCGCGCTTGATTGTGCGCATGGACCTCGCGCCAGCGTGGCAACTCGGAGTCTTGCGCCTGGAGCCAGGCGTTCTCCTTCGCCAGTCGGGAGCGCTCGTATTCCTGATACACGAGAGGAACGCTGACCGTGGCCGCGACCAACGCGGTCGTGATGACGGGTGTTTTCATAAGCGTGACGGAAGAGGGAAGATGAGCGAGCCATTGACCGAGGAGAGTGGCACTGGCAGCGCCGCCGGCCGAAACCGAACTGGCCGCGACGGCAACCGCCATCCCCGCCGGCGCCGCTTGCGACCCGGCCGTGGCGAGCGCTGCCGCCAAGAATGACGCCGATGCCTCCAGACCGCGCCGGCGAAAGTGCGCGCGCAGCCGATCCAGCGCGCGGGCAAGCCGCTTCTGCGCGGCGTCCTCGCTGACGCCAAACAGGGTCCCGATTTCGGCCAGGCTCTTCTTGCCGAAATAGCGCAGCACAATCGCCTCCCGATCCGACTGGCGGAGTCTGGCGATGGCTTCGTCCAAGAGCGGGAGCAATCGGTCAAGGTTATCCTCCGCGTCCGGACCGTGCTGAAGCGATTGCATTTCCATGGCTTGCCTTTCCCGCATCCGGCGCCGGGTCTCGTCGCGGACCGCGCGGCAGGCCGCGAACGAAGCCGCCCGATGCAGCCAACCGGCCAGCACGGCGTTTTCCGAGAAGAGATGTGCTTTCCGCGCCAAATCGCTGAAGACCGTCTGAGCCACATCCCGCGCCAGGTCCGCATCGCCGGTGATCCGATAAGCCGCGGCCCAGACGAGATCGATATAGCGCCGAACGAGTTCGGCGAACGCTTCGTGGTCGCCGCCTTGGCGAAATCGCCGCAGATGCTCCCAATCCTCGCTCATACCGACTTCATGCTGTCAATCAGTTCATAAGTGGATTGACATGAAGAATGCCCCTCACCCAACCCGATGGGGAGAGGGTGTCTATCAACTTCTGAACTCATTAATAAGACATCTCTTGGCCGCGAAATCCGACACGATTATGCGAAAATATTTCACACCTTGGAAGGTAACGGAGGAACCGGGAATTCAAGTTGACGTGCCGCTGGCGCCAAAAGTATTCCTCTTTGGCTCTGAGAGATTGAGAAGATGCCCAAATTAATCCGGTATTGCGAAGGTGTTGTGGAAGCCTCGTGGCTGGCGGCTTTGGTCGGCGTGCCATTGTTTTTCAGCGTGTTGGGGGAGAGGATCCAAAACGAGAAGAACTATTTGCTGCGGTCTCTGGCCATGGTGGCTCTGGGGGCGTGGGTCATCCGAAACTTCTGCCAATGGTGGTTTCGGGCAAACCACCCGGCGTCGGAGCGATTCGACTTTAAGTCTCTGTTGAGAACACCCCTGGTGGTACCGGCCATCTCATTGACGGTGGCTACGATAGTTTCGACGATCCTGAGCCTGTCCCCGTGGGAAAGCTTTTGGGGCACCATCGCCCGGCGCGACGGCACCTTCACTTATTTGAGCTGTGTTTTCTTTTTTGCGGCGATGGCGGCGTTCGTCCGCTCCCGCGCCCAGGTGGATCGGATCATCACGACGAGCATCCTGACGAGCATTCCGATTTGTCTTTATGGCATTGGCCAACGATTTTCCGTGGATCAAATCTTGTTGCCTGGGATCACCGATTTTGAGTTTCGGGTTGGATCGACCTTCACGAACTCTGGCTTCCTCGCCGCCTATTTAATTCTGATATTTCCGTTAACGGTCAGCCGTCTTCTGACCGGCTGTCGCTCCTGGCACTCGGGCGATTATCGAGAGCACGAGCGTCTGATTCAGACGGTGGTTCATGGTTTGACCGCAGTGTTGCAGCTTTTCACGATCCTCTTCACTGTGAGCCGCGGGCCCATCCTCGGCCTTCTCGCAAGTTTGTGCGTCATGGTGTTGGTCGGAGCGATTCATGGACGCAAGCGCTGGCCGGCCATGGCCATCATTGGGGTCGGGGTTGTCCTGTTGGGAGGGCTCGGGTTGGTGTCCTGGCCCGGTGGGCCCTTGCAGGAGCTGGCAAAAGAGCCGACGGTGGAACGCTTCGTACAGATGCTCGATCCCAAGTCCGGGTCTTCCGGCCGATCTGCCATCTGGGGGGTGGCGGCACAAGCCTCGAAGTTTTCCCGCACGGTAGAGACCAGTGAAGGCGGCAAGGACCCGTTACGCTTTCTTCGATTCCTCGTCGGCTATGGTCCGGAACATGTGAGGACAGTTTGCTTGTTGCACCGCTCCCGCGAATATAACGTGGAGCTGCGAGATGACCCGTTTTTCGACCGAGTGCACAATGATTTTTGGGATACGCTCCTCACGAAGGGAATCCTCGGATTAGCCGCGCACTTGGCGTTCCTCTTCCTGATGATCTATCACACCTGCAAATGGCTTGGCCTGCTGAACTCATTCAAGCTTAGGACTGCCTTCTGGTGTTCGGTCCTTGGCGGGAGTTTCATCGGAAGTTTGGTTATGACGCGTTGGCAGGGCCTGGGATTTTTGGGGTTGGGCGTGCGAGCCGGGACGCTCTTCGGCTTGACGTGTTATCTGGTTTGGGTCGCTTGGTTCCGACGGATTGAAAGGCCCACACAAGCTTCGCCTGACGATCGAGCACTCCTGTTGACAACACTCTTGGCCGGGGTCGTCGCACACTTGGTTGAGATTGCTTTTTCATTTCCCGTGGAATCGACGCAGCTTTATTTCTGGGTATATGCCGCGCTTCTGCTGGCGGTCGGGCACCGTCTGCCCTCGATTGAATCCGTCAAGCCGGTGGTCGGAGTGGTGTCGCCGGAGGTTGCCACTTCACCCATGGGAAATGTTCCCTCGAGTTCCTCGACCGCGCGAGGCAAGGCCAGGCCCGGTTCGAAAAGACGAATGCATGCCGAGCTGGGATCCCCACAGCGATCCTGGACCTCCTGCCGCCCAGAAATCCTTGGCGGCATCCTGGTTGGGCTCGTTTTTATGCATGTCGGCTCAATGTTGATTCTGACCTATCTTAAAGGCGCGCCATCGGTCATTACAGTGCTTCGGAATTCATTCGCGCCTGCGCCTGACAGCGCCACTCAGTTTGCCCGGAGTCTGCCGTTGGCTGTGGCGGCTGTATGGTTCCTGTGTGCAGTGACGTGGAGGGACGAGTGTCGGTCGAACAGCGACCAGCGGACCTCGCAGCGCGCATGGCTGGTCATGGTTGTGTCCGGTGTTGTGGCGCTCGCCTATTGGCTCGTGCTTGCGAAGCACTCCACGTGGATGATCGCGACCTCTCGCGTCAACCTTGAGCTCATGGACAGCTTCTTGCGCGGTTACACCTTCACGGTGGACCTGCATTATGGATTCACTTTCCTCCTGATTCTGTTGCTGGCGGCGCTGCTGCCGGAACGCTTGACGACAAAGCCCGCGCCGCGGCGACCAGACCTGCGCTGGGCGTATGCGGCATCGGCCACTCTGGCCTTGGCCACAATTCTGATCGTTTTCAATTCAACGATGAAATGGTCAAAGGCGGGGATCATGATGAACCGCGCGGAGCAGTTCAAAAGGAGGGGAGAATGGACCTTGATGGCGGCGGCCGCGCAGGCCGCGATGAAATCAACACCCGCGGCCGACAACCAGTACCTTGCTCTCGACGAGGCACTCGTTAAACAGGCCACCAAGGCTTCCGATCCCAAGGAAAGGGAGAGGCTGTTCAAGGAAGCGGATGATGTCTTGGAAAAGGGGCGTCAGATTCGGCCTCTGGCCATGCACTTTCGGGGCTGGCGCGGCGATCTTTATTCGGACTGGGCCGAGGCGGAACCTGACCCCGGCAAACGTGCCTTGTTGGCGGCTCAATCGATCAAATACTACGAACAAGCCTTGGTTCTTGAGCCGGGCACTTTTGAATTGTTCAACCGAATCGCCACCGTGGAACTTGCTGTGCGCAAAGCTCCCGACGAAGCCCGGCGCTGGCTGGAACGCGCCCTCGAGCTTTGCCCGACCTCGCACAAGACCTATGGCTTGCTGGGAGACGCGGCCTTTAATCAGGCCCTCATGCTGGGAGAGACGAATGGTTTTCGAGACACACTCTTCGGCAGGGCGTCCTCCAATTACCTCCAGGCGATCAGGCTTGTTCGAACCAACGGCGTGGAAGGCTACCGTTACGCCCTGGCCTTAGGCAAGGCCAAGGTCCAGCTTCAGGATTACCCGCAGGCAGCGGCAGCCTATCGGATGGCGCTAAGTCTCTCCCCGCCGAACGAAAGATGGCTCCAGGAAGAAAGGCTGGCCCGGTTGTATGCCCAAATGAACGACCAGACCAACGCCATCGAACACGTGGAGCAGGCGATCACTCTGGCGCCTGCGGACAAACGCCCGGCCTTGATCACCCTGCGAGACCAGATTCTCAAGCTTCGCTGACTCGCGAGGAACGATTCCCTCTCCCTTGAGGGAGAGGATCAGGGTGAGGGTGGAAGCGTCGGACAAACCACAGACCATGGGACGTGACGACGATTCTCCCTCACCTCGGGCTCACTCCTGTTGAATTAAGAATGAATTCGATTCCATCCCGAGCAAGTCTTGCTCTTACTCTTACTCGTAATCTTAATCTCTCCCGGGAGTTCCCAAGCAGAATTGGCGTGAACGCCGCACTCCTCCGCCGACAAATTGTGGATGCACCAATTGCGCCCGGGACTCGGATTTTGGCTTTGAACAGCCCCCTCGGTTCAGAACTTAATGGTTTTTCCCTGCTTGTTTCTCAGTGGTTTACCCGACTTGAAGTTTCTCTCCGGTCAATGAGAAACTTTGCGCTCGTTTATGAGCGAACAACTCCTTTTCGGAAACATGCTCCGACTCGTCCATTTTCTGAAATCTACCGTGCGTCGATATGCTGCTCCGGCCGTTCTGTTCTGGGTTGATCTGACAGCCGCCATCGCCCAGAAACCCGGAGAGCCGGACCCATCGTTCAAACCGAACCTCCCGGAAAGAGGCTGGATCCAGGCCATGGTCCTGCAAAGTGACGCGAAGATTCTTCTCAGCGGATACTTCCCAACGCCTCAACGGCAAGCACGATGGTCGTTCCTCCGAATAAACAAGGACGGATCTTTTGACGGAAGCTTTGTGGCGCGAGAGGCAGAGGTCGCCAGTCTAGATCTCTTCAAGGATGGCAAGATCCTTGTCGTGGGCCGGTGGACGAACTCGTTCGAGTTTGGGCAGGCCCTGCTAACTCGTCTGTATCGCGACGGAACCGTGGACGGAAATTTCGCTCCGAAATTGGCTCCCCCCTCGATTTGGCACGTGGCGCAAGATTCGAATGAAAAGGTCATCGTGGCCGGCGCATTCACTTCGGTCGATGCCATCCCTTGGCCGGGCCTCGCCCGCCTGAACGCAGACGGGAGCCTCGACCGCACTTTTTCGCCAAATGTTGCCTCCGACTCTCCTGTCGTCGCTCAGTACGTTTCTACAACTCCGATGGTCTTCCAGCCTGACGAGAAGGTCGCGCTCATCACGGCCGACCGGAATAGAGTGATACGCCTCCATCGCGACGGCAGCCTGGACGACAGCTTCAATACTCCCTTCCTTTCCGACCTGCGGATAGCGGCAATTGCCTTACAACGGGACGGCAAAATACTCTTGAGTGGACGATTCTGGTGGCAGGATCCAACCAATCAACCCGGTCTCATCCGCCTGAACACAAATGGGGCTTTGGATGCGAGCTTTCGTCTGCACCTGTCTCCCCAAGACTCAGGTGGAATCAACGCGATGGCGGTGCAAGAGAATGGGAAGATCCTCATCGCTGGAAGCCTCTTTCGTTTTGGTGGGGTCCCGCGACGCGGGATTGCGCGGCTGAACAAGGACGGCACCGTTGATGAATTCCTGGCCCCCTTTGAGCGTTGGTGGCTGAATCCTGTGATCCGATCCATCGCCATTCAAAGCAACGGGGACATCTTGGTCGCAGGTTTGTATGACGTCCCCGATGGGAGCGGTGGTGCCCCACTGCTCGCGCGCTTCCGTGGTGGCGAGGTCGCCGCGCCAGCCACCATCACGACTCAACCTGAGAGCAAAACGGTTTTTGCCGGTGCGGACGCGGAGTTTCGAGTGGATGTTACGAGTTCTTCCGAACCGCGTTTTCAGTGGCAGTTTAACGGCAAAGAGCTTCCCGGCGCGACCAACTCGGCGCTGGCCCTGAACAAGATTCCATTCATACGTTCGGGCAACTATCAAGTCGTGGTGAGCAACGCGGTGGGACGGATCGTCAGCGAGCCGGCGGTCTTGACTGTCATCCCCGCCGGACCGCTTGGAGAATGGAGTTTGCGGCATCAATTTGAGCACGCGACCCTCGCTCCGACCGAGCTGACTGGCTTGTGGGCGCACACTTGGGGCAACGGTCTTCATGTGGTGGTTGGAGCCAGAGGGACACTACTGACCTCACCGGATGGCAAGAGTTGGATTCGAAGGGCGAACGGCACTTCCAATTCTCTATTCGCGGTCCAGTATGCCGCGGGAAAGTTCGTCGCGGTTGGAGGCCTTGGCAGCGTTGTCAGCTCGGCGGATGGAATCACTTGGAACCAGCCGCGGAGCGCGACGGCGGACGAGCTCGTTGCCCTGACTTACGGCAACGGTTTGTTCATCGGGTTGGTCAACTGGAGCCTTGGGCTCGGCACGCAGAGTGAATTGATGGCGTCGGTCGATGGCCGGCAATGGCGCATCACCGCCACGCCGATTTCCCTCAGTGCCGTGACTTTCGGGAACGACACGTTTGTCGCGGTCGGTGAAAACGGCACGATTTTGGGATCGGCCAATGGGCGCGGTTGGGGCGAGCGGAAAAGCCCCACGACTGCGCATCTCTCGGATGTAGCTTTTGGAAACGGAGTCTTTGTCGCGACTGGGAACCGCGGAATGATTCTTTTGTCAACCAATGCGGTAGATTGGACACAGCAGCCGAGCGGCACGCCGTTGGATTTGCGCGGCGTCACGTTCGGCAATGGCCTTTTTGCCGCCGTGGGCGGTGGGCGGGTTGATTACGGCCCAGCAGGCACGTCGAGCGCTAGCGAGAGCGTGGTGATCACCTCGACCAACGGGAGTTCGTGGAAGGTCAGTCACTCAGCGACGAATACGGGCGCCCCGTCCGCCGTGACGTACGGGGCCGGGCAGTTTGTCGCTGTGGGCGGCTATGGTTTCAAAGTCATGCCCGGCGTCTTTGTCAACTCGACCTTGAACTCTGCCGACGGAGTGACCTGGTCTAAAGCCGGAGCCCCTTTCATTCCTTTGTCAGCCATGCGGAGCATCGCGTTCGGGAATGGGTCCTTAGTGGTGGCCAGTTTTGGAGCCGATCTCTATGTTTATGGGAACGGATGGCAGCATTCTGGATTGGAGAAGCCCGCCCTCGGTGTGGCATTCGGGAACGGCACATTCATTGCCACGGCTTCGGGAGTCCTCTTCACCTCAACGAATGCCGTGACCTGGAACCGCCGTGAAGTCGGCACCTCTGCGGGCCTTTACGACGCGGCCTTCGGCAAGGACACTTTCGTGGTCGTGGGCAGCAACGGAACGATCCTGCAGTCGGGAATCCTTCGGGATGAAGCACGACCGGCGCTGACGGATCCCTTGCTCGTCGGAAACAAGTTCCAGGTGCTGGTTCGCTCCCTCCAGGGAAAGGAACACGTTTTGGAGTTCAAAGATGCGCTGGAAGAGAACAATTGGACGCCCATCGCGGCTGCGCAGGGCGACGGTTCGGAGATCACTCTGATGGATCCGAGCCCACCCAAGCGGCAACGGTTTTATCGTGTGCGCGCGAGGCCATGAGCCTGCGGCGGGACGAATCGAATGCCAGAGCAGCGGGCGGAGTTAAGGCGCCCCACACGGAGTCCAGTAATTCTCATTTTGGCCGGTACAGGGAGTCCCGGCTTTAGTCGCCTTGCGAAAACCGGCCAAAGCCGGGACTGCGAATGGGGTAGAAGTGGTGCCAACCGCCTCAATGAGCATTGCTGCGCGCGGTTCACTCGCGCTTAGGCATGTGCTTTGCTAGAGAACTGCCATGAACCACTTGGGACAGCGCTGGCGATTCTATGCCAAGATGGGCTTGGTCTGGCGAGGACTTGACCGAACTCAAGGAATTCCGACGCACACCTCGGTCCTGCGGAAAGCGACAGCATCGACACGGCAATGGACAATTTGGCGACTGTCGCGATTCGGGCCCTTGAGGCGGACATTCCTGTCCGCATATTCTCGGGGGTTTTGCGGACAGGAGTGTCCGCCTTAGGGCCGTAATGAGAATTGCTGGCATCGACGCAGCAATTCTCATTTTGAAGACAGGCACGACCTGCGACCCGCTTGTAGTCCCGGCTTTAGCCGGTTTTCTCGCGCTCGCCGGCTAAAGCCGGGACTACATACGGGTCATAATGAGAATT
>JACQWK010000241.1 GCA_016209525.1 Verrucomicrobiota bacterium | reverse complement strand
CGTCCGCGCCTGTGGGTTTTGGCGCCGTCTCGGCGCCACTTTCGTCCCGAATGGCAGCGAGACGCTGCCGAAACTCGCAGCCGGGACGGCCGCGCTACCGAAGGCTAAACAGATACTTGCCGAGCGAGTACGACAGCGGGCGTCAGAATGAAACCAGCGCCAGGATTGTTCATCGACGCCACACCGGTTCCGTCCGGCAGCTTGCCGGACGGCCAGGCCGGTAGCCTGCCGCAACGGGCCGGTGCCCAGAAGACATTCTTCAACGAATGCCAACGCTCACTCGCGATCCGCCGCGATCTCGAATCCGCCGGTGTCCTGAACGACGACCAGTCGCTTGGCAGTCTGAACTTCCCACGATGACCCGGGAGCCAATTTTCGGACGTGACCTTGGATTCGGCCCTTGTCCAGTTTGAGCAGCGTCTCGGCCACGACGTCGATGCCTTCCTGGCGCAGATCCAGTTTGGACAAGCCGAGCAAGGTTTCCGGTGTGACGCGGACGGTTGGACCGTTCTCTCCCAGGAAGAGGTCAACGAGCGAGTCAGCGCCCGTTCGAATGACGCTGCCGGCGGGCAACACCTTTCCGACTGTGAGCGTCTTCCAATCGTCGTTTCCCGTGTGATAATCTGCCTGGCCACGGACCGCTCGAACCACCGCTCGCCCGCGTCCCAAGTCCCTCAAAGCGCCTGCGGTCGGCTTCGGGCGCGTGATGGGGAGGAACTGCACTCGTTCGAATGCGGCGGAGTCAAACACGAACCTGCCGAAACACGGATTGCTGCCGGACACTTCCGGCGGATCCCATTTCTCCAGGCGGAAAGAAATGCTGCCGCCGCGGCGGAACGTCGCGCGGACATTCGGCAAATTCTCCCGGGGACGCTCCAGCTTCTGGCTCGCCATCTCGACCAGTTTCACGCGGCTGAGAGGGATGTCCAGATTCGCTCCCTCGGGCAGACTGAACGTCACCTTTCCGTCCTGGATGCGTTCGAGCGTGCCGGCCACTTTGTCCCCGTTTTGCAGCCGGGCTTGGTCCTGTTTGGCGTCCGGCGTGTTCGACGGTTTCTCTTCGAACTGGCCATCCCACTCCGAGACGCGGAGGTTGCTCAACTTCACGGATCCTTGGCCTTGATGAACTAACCGGATGCCGGTCCCCTTGCCGACGAAGTCTTCCGAGTCGATCCATTGTTTCACCAGGACTCCGTCCACCATCAGCGCGACCATGCGCTTGGGTTTATTGACGCGGATTTCCAGATGGACTTTGTTCTTTTGGTTGAAGGCGGGAACCGAAGTCTGGCCCAGATAGCGCAACGGCTCGTGCTTGGAGACCGGAAGAAGATTCACAGTGTAGCTGTTGAGTTGCAGGCTGTAGAAGCCTCCAAAATCAGGTCCCGTTTCTTTGGTCTGGAGGTTGATCGGGTGCATGTAATCCGTATAGAGCGCAATGGCAATGTAAAGCATCCCCTTCCAATTCAGGTCGCATTCCAGGCTCGCCATGTCCGGCAGTTTGAGTTCGCGCGCAATGGAGGCGGATTGAGTGGCGTAGAACGCGCCGTTCTTGTAGCTCCATTGCCCGGAGTTGGGAATCGCCGCCTGGACGATTCCCATGGTCCATCCTTCCAGACCGGAAGGGCCTTCGTAGATTGGAGGCCGCTCCACCGGTTTGGGGCTGATCACCTGGACGTACTTCCGGGGTATTTCGAGCTTTCCTCCGTACGAAGTCTGCAGCACCAACCGCTCCGGCGTGCACACCACGAGGCTGCCTTCCAACTCATCCTGGTTGCTCAGGCGAACCAGACAGAAATTGGTCGCGTTGAGCTGAGGTTGCGGGCGATATCCAAATCGAACTTCCGAGATGTTCTCGGTGATGAATTCAATCACCTCGTCGGAGTACGGATGGCGCCACACGATGCCCGCGACGGGATCAATCTTCTGCAACCTTCCGTAGAGTGTGTCGCCGTTTTGGAACAATAACGCGTCCTTCGTATCATTGGCTGCCGACGGCGCGCCGCCTGCGTCTTTCGGGCTTAAAGCAGGAGCCGCCTCCGCCTTAGGCGAATCGTCCGCGGCCAGGAGGTGAACCGAGACGGCTGCAATCCAGACGGCCGCAGCGACTATCGAAACCCATGGACCGGACAGGGACGGCGGGGACTCGCAATCCCTGTGGGGAGTCTCCCGGCAATAGATGCTCGCTTCGCGAAACGCGGACCACTCCGTCTCTGACTGAGCGCAGAAGGGGCGGCTCTGGATGAGAGAGTAAGTCCCAGGATGGACCGCCTTTCCTTCCCCCTCACCCCGGCCCTCTCCCCAGGGGAAAGGGAGGATCGTCCGTGGCCCGCCGAGAGATCGAACGCGTCCGGTTCGTCGAAGCGCGGGCCGCCACGTTCCCTCTCCCGGAGGGAGAGGGTCAGGGTGAGGGGGAACGCAACGTGCAACCACTGGGGGCAGGAATTCCTCCCAAGGACCGATCCGGCATCCGTCATTCACTTCTGGAACGCTCGTCAGGGTCACAGTGGAACGACACCCACGCCGCCTGAAACGCACAGTTTCGGAGAAGAAACGCAACGTTCTTTTGAGCGACTGGCTATTCATCCAAATCCCAAATTTCGATGCTGGGGCCATCCAGATCATCCGTCTCTTTCGGCGGCTTGGCGTTAAACTGGATCTGGCGGATGGACGCCAGGTTGATCGCCATGCGACCGAAGTTCGAGCTGGTTCCGGCAATGCGATCCTCGCTCCATTTCTCCAGCCGGAAGGAGACCGTTCCCCCGCCGGCGACATCGAAGCGCAGTTCCCAAGGTTTCCGCGCGACGGATTCAACGGCCGACCGAGCGAAAAAGATTTGCGTGACGCGTTCGACCGGGATCTCCAGCGTGGTCTGCGGGATCGTAAACGCGAGTTTTCCGTCCTGGATCCCTCGCAACTCGCCTGTGACTTTGTCCCGATTGGCCAAATAGACCAGATCCTCTTCCACTTGGCCTACGGGCGCCGGGCGCGGCTCGATCGTTCCGTTCCACTGCGAGACCCTGAATCGGCCGAGCCTGATGGTCGGCCCTTCCATCTGCGATGAAAAGACCACGCCGGAACCTTTGGCGACGAACCCGGCATGATCCTTCCATTGGCTGATCAGCACGCCATCCATCAGCAGCGCGATGGTGGCGTCCTCGCGGTTCGCGCGGATTTCGATTCGGACTTTGTTTTTCCGCAGCATATCCGGAATCTGGGCTTGGTGGCCGAGGCTCATGACTCCGGTCCCTGTTTGCACCCGCTGTAGATTCACATACCCCGGCGCCAGATGGAACATGTAGGAGCTCACGCTGTAGTCGAACCGGTCCACGGCATCCGTAAAAAGGATGAAGCTCAGACTGAAGTGGCCGCTCCAGGCCAGATCGAACTCGATGCTGCAAGAACCGGAGAGGTTCAAGTTGCGGCCGAGAACTCCGACGCTGTTGGCGACGAACGCTCCATCCCGATATCGCCAGCCTTTTGGCCCTTGAGTCATGTTCCAACCGTCCGGGCCGGAGGGACCCTCATAGAGAATCGCGAAGCCCTTGGGGAAAAATGTGATCGCCCGCAGCGCGTCCCGAGGCGCTTCCAGATCGCCTCCAAACCACGTCTCCAATCTGAGTTTCTCCGTCTCGAGGGACTTCAAACTGCCGAACACCTCGTCGCCGTTGTTGAATTGGAACCAGCAAGTGGGTTTGGACTCGGAACCGATCCGCTGGACATTCTCGAACCGAATTAAGGCGATGCCCTCGGGTTTAAAATCGATCTCATTCTTGGCCGCCGGGTGTTCCCACTGGACGCCGCGATTGGTGTCCATGGCCTGCAATCGGCCATGGAGCGAAGCCCCATCCAGGAATTGAAGCAAGTGGGAGAAATCTCCGCGCGGCGCCAAGGCTTGGTTCTTCGCCGACGCCGTCGTATTGGTGGTGTCCGCAGCCACGCCCGGAGCAATCTGGAGACAGAAGATGAATGCGGCTCCGAGGCTCTGTAGCGCAGACTTGATCTGCGCTACGAGGTTGTGAAATCTCCGGGCTAGGTCGAGAACGCTTATCGGCTGCGTGGTGTAGCGGGCTCCTCGCCGGGAGGGGCACGACGTCGGTTCCAGATGCCGCGAAGTCGTTCGGCTACCGTTCATAGATCGGCAGATAGCGATAGTTCAAAGCCAGGGAGAGCAACGAAGCGGAGGTCGCA
The DNA here is from genome assembly GCA_016209525.1 of Verrucomicrobiota bacterium. GTDB lineage: Bacteria > Verrucomicrobiota > Verrucomicrobiia > Limisphaerales > SIBE01 > VHCZ01. The sequence continues at coordinate 13,313 of JACQWK010000241.1, read as the reverse complement.
AACGTCGGACCGAATTGCCCATCCCAACTTCCGTCCGGATTCTGCGTCGAGGCCAGCGTCTTGACATTTCTCCGATTCCAGTTTTGCCACATTTCCGGCGAGATATGGAAGAACGCCTGGGAAGCATAATAAAGGTAATAGTGATAGTAACTGGACTCCGGGGGCGCGTTCTTCAAAAAATCGGCGGCGGACTGGAATGCGTTGGAGTTCTTGTCCTTCGCCAACACCAGGATCACGCAACCAATCGCCGTTCGGGCGGCATTGGCCGAGGTGCCGGGCGTGTACCCGTAGCCTCCGTCCGAGGTCTTGCAGCTTGTGAAAAAGGCCAGACCTTTCTTGATGGCCGCTTCCGGCACGGCAATCCCCGCGTTGCGCGCCGCGAAAAGCGCGACCATTTGCGCCCCGCTCACGGTGGTGTCCGCGTCCGTGCTCTCTGGAGAATACCGCCAAGCGCCGAACGGATTCCGATTCTGAGCATTCAGGATCAAGCTGACCGATTTTTCCAGCGCCGGTCCCAACCGCGCGTCATCGACCGCGCCGTAAGCTTCGGCGAGGGCCAGCGCCGCAAAGCCATGATTATACATGGAGCGCCCGATGTAGCCGGTCTGCGGGTTCATCTGCTTGAGAATAAAGTCCAGGCCATTTCGAATCGGCGCGCTGTAGGGCCCAAAATTCGGATCGTCCCCGTGCGCCAGCATGCTCAGAATCGCCAACCCGACCACGGCGGGTTCGCTCCCGTAGGACCGATCCGGCCAATGTCCGTCGGCATTTTGGCTGCGCGTCAAGTATTGCAGGCCTCGCGCATAAATCCGCTCCACTTCCATCGGAGTGTTGTCGGACTTCTCGAGGAAAAGCTCCTGGGCGAGCAAAGTGATCGAGGGCGAAACCAGGCCGGAAATGAGAAGCAGCGCGGACAGAGCAAAGCGGCCGATGAATGGCGGAGCGCCGATCTCCGATCCGGCGCGGTTTCCGGCTCCCTCTGATTCGTGCCGGATCGGAGACCGGCGTTCCGGCTCAGTTCGCTTCCTTTTCGAGGGCATTAAAATAATTCTCCAACGCTTCACGAAATTCCGTCGGCAAATTCTCCAGGACGCCGCTGGCCTTGTTCACGCTTCGCGTGTCGGGCCCGTTTCCTTGGGCATCGCCCTCGAGCGGTCCGGCCGGGCGTTGCGTCGTGCCGCCCATCGTGCTCCGGCCCGGATTGCGGCTCATGGTCATTCCGGTCGTTTCGCGGTTCTCGGGCGACATCATTTGAAGCAAAAACGCCATCTCTTCGCTCGTCGTGCTTTGAGAACTGCCTCCGCGCTGGATTTGCTCGTTGATGAGATTGATCACGTCCGAGAGCACGTCGATCGATTTGGTTTCGGCCGCCACGGTGGGAGCGTCCGTCTGCGGGATGGCCAGGAGCCCGCCCGCTCCTTGAAGCGCGTTGTAGATTTCGCCCAACGGCTCTTCCAGCGGTGGAAATGGATTCTGCAGTTGCATGTCCACGAGTCTCTTGAGGAGTTGCCGTTGCGCGGAGTAAAGGGATTTGGCGCCTTCCTGATAAACAGCGGCGTCAGGTTTCTGGGTTTCCACGAGTTGCGTCCGGTCGCGAATGTTCATTTCGCTTTCCCGCATGCGCAGCAAATTCAGGAGCTGCTGAATCAATAAGTTGGCCAGTTCATTGTCTTGTCCTCCGCCCCCGCCTCCGGCCCCGCCTGCGGAACTGCTTTTCGGTTCGAGAATATCCGCCCAGGCATTGAACTGCTTGGACCAGCGCCCAAGCTGGCGGATGGCTTCCATCGAAATGTTCTCCGCGATCAACCCGCGCACTTTGTCCAGTTCTTCCGAGGTTTTCGCTTCGGACATTTCCCGGCTCACCTGGCCGTAGCCCGATTCTTTCGTGCGTTCGAAAAACCGGCTGATCTCACCCTGCAACACTTTGGATTCCTCCTCCGCCCGAGTCTGTGTTCCCGCCAGGTTCGTGTTGGCCCGCTGAAACCTGGCCGGCAGATCTTTGGGCGACAGCCCGATGGTTTCACCCAGGTTCTTGTGCAATTGCCCTTCGACTTGCCCCTCTTCGCTGCCCAATTTGCGCAGCCGCTGCGCCAGCGTCAGCGCTTGAAGATCGTCCAGCCGTTTGTTGACCATCTGCTGCATCTTCTGGAGGGCTTGCAGGATTTCCTCTTGCTTTTGCAGGGCGCTGGCCAGGTTCTTTTGGCGCGACTCCGCATTTTGCCGCGCGGCTTTCAACGATTCCGCCGCCTGCGGCATTTTGTCTTGGGTCAGGCCTTGCATCTGCTGCACCGTGTCCGACCACTCCCGGAGCGTGTGTTCCGGCAAGAGCGGATTCCGGAAGGCCTCCCGCAGCATCTGGGTTCCTTCGCCCGTGAGCTGTTTCAAGTTTGTGGTGTTCTGAGTCTGGTCCTCGAGCGTGTCGGCGATGCGGTCGCTCGCCTTATCCTCGCCCAATTTCTCTTTGGGGAGTTCCTTCAGCTCGCGGGTTTCGTCCACGATCTTTTCCTCCAGCCGCGTGACTTCTTCCAGACGACCGAGCATGGACTCGAATTTCTGGCGGACCATCTCGGCGTGCTGTTCGTTGCCCAGAATGAAAATCCGATAGATGGGCGACTCGGTGGGCTCGCGATCCGGGAAAAAGTCCTTGGCATACGCCCTCAACTCAACGAGGGAGCCGGCGGGGATCTTGAGCAACGCCGGGTTGAATTTGAACTCTTGTTCCAACTTCTTTTCCTGCGAGGAAGCGGCCTCGTGTTTGAAAACACCGAGGGACGGGCTATTGGTGAGTTGGAAGTCGGAAACCAGGCCCCACGTCAAGCCGAGCTCGCGCACGCCGAAGTCGTCTTGGGCTGTTGCCTTGAGTTTCAGGATTTCCGTCTCCAGCACCGCCACCTCCCGAGTCACCTCCGGCAACTCGGGCAGGGGCGGCAAATCTTTTTGAGTTTGGATCGCCAAACGCCACGGCGACGCGGCCTCCAAACCCAGCTCATCCCGCCAGAGGAAGGAGCAGCGGGACGCGCTCTCCAGCCGGATCGATTCGCTGGCGAAGCTCTGCCCATGAATGGCGAGCGGTTGGGGATCGCCGCCCTCCAAACTCAGCTCCGCGCTTTTGAGGGCGCGGGTTGTTTTGCCTTCGAAAGTGACCCGGCTTCCCTCGAGCACGGAAAGGGACCCGCTGCGGATGTCTTCTGCCAATGACGGATAGCGCAAGTATTCCGGAAGCTCGATGCGAGCCGTGAGGTCGTTAAGGGAAGGCCGGTGCGTCGGCGCAACGGCCACTTCTTGCTGGGCGTCACCTACGCGGATTTTCAACACGCCCGCTTGAACTTGCCCTGGGACCTTGAACCGAACTTGCGCATTCTCGACCGAAGCCTTGATCACGGGCTGGCGTTCGTACTGGCTCTGCGCCCGCGCCGGCCGCCAAAACGAACGGTATTCAACCGCACAGGCCACTTCGAACGGCTCGCCATGGGGAACGACCTGGCGCGCCGGCAAACCCGCGATTCGCACGAGAGTGTGCCGCTCGATCGCGGCCCAGGGCTCGACCCACCGCTGAAAAACGTTCCAGCTCGCCTTCGGAACCGCCACCGCTGGCAACAACGCCAGGATCGATAATCCCAGGGCGGCCGAAAGATGCCGCTTCGCCGGGCGGAAGCTCACCGCTTGCCGAAAGTCAAAACTGGCGGCATCGGCTGCCACTTGCTCGATGGCCGCGCGATAGAGCGCGCGCGAAAAATTAGGCGGCCGTTCCTTTTCGTCCGCCAATTCGACGATCCCCAGCAACCGATCTCCGAGCCGGCGATATCCTTGCTGAACGAGAATGGAAAGCGCGCGCCAATCCCGGCGCCGGAAAATCCACCTCAGGCACCAGCCGACCGCGGAGACCAAGATGAGGCAGAGTCCCAGGAGGCTGATGCAAATGCGCGCCCACGCGGGTGTGTCCCAGATCCGATCCGACACAAACAGGGCGAGATACGACAGGGCCAGGCCGCTGAGCGCAGAGCAAACCGCGACGGTCGTCTCCACCCTCCAGAGGCGTTGCTCGAGCTCGGCGAATTGCTTCCGCAAATCGTCAGGCAGGTGCACGGCCAACTGGTTTTCGGCTTCAACCATGTTCTGTCGCAAGTGCGCTATACCATGCCTGTTCTTTGTTCGCCCGTCCAATAAATCCTGTGGCGGGGTCGCACAGCAGGCACACCTCGACACTCGCATCCTGCGAGCAAATTTGTGAAAGTCTTGCTCATTCGCGCAAATTTTCGCCCTCGTCCTCGACTTGGATAGGCCTTCGATGACGAGAACTACGATTTGGCTGCGGCGGCGCTGCGTTGAATTCTCTGCACTGCAATGTTTCAAATTGCTCGCGTGACGCAAAGAAGTTGTCGATGGCCACAAAGAGGCACGAAAGGGCACGAAAAGGACGGGATCTCTTTGTGGCTTTTTGCGCCGTTTTGTGGCCAATCCTCGGTTGCCGCCGCGCCGCGCCGTGGTTCAGAAGGGCCGTTTTGAGGCCGGACGGGGCTGGGGTGGCGGAGTAAGTCAGTTTTCATGACGTCTGTTTCCTAATTTGGTTCGAGGTCGACGCTGACCAAACAGGTGGCCCGGCGACCAGACACACATCGGGGCTCAATCCACGCTGGTTTCATTTGGGGCTGGCGTTTCCCATGGCTGTGGCTGAGCTTGGCCATTGATGAACGCTCTTCTTTCTATCAGAGTCATGATAGCCGCGCTGGGTGCGATGGTTGGGGCGTGTTTGCCCGGGCAGACGAAACACGCATCGGGATCGCTCAAGCTTGAGTGCAGAGTCTGCGGAGCCGCTTTGCTGTCTCCCGGAGTAACGAACGTGGATGCCGACAGTCTGAACTCTCCCGAGAAAGTATTCCATCACTACGGCATTCACGCTCACATTGAGGCGTACCTTGTGTGCGTTTACAGCGTGGAAAAGAAGCGTGAGACCAATCTGGACACAATCCAAATAAAGGCCACAGTCATCGACCGCATCAAGGGAAAGAAGAAGATCGGCGAGAGGGTGGCGTTTCTCCGTTGCTTTGATTATCAGCTCGGCGATGTTTCATACATGAACGGAGCTTTGTATTACGTCATTTTCAGGCGATTCGAGAATGGTGAGGTGGCCGTGGATTCGCAAGACCCCATCGCCATGGCGAACTACGAACCAGAGCTTGAAGCCGTCGCGGAACGTCACAAAGAAATCTGCGCTACGAAAGAGGCGCTGTAAATCCGTGCAGGACTGGCCGATTACGCGAACAGGCACTTTTCCGTTGACAGTTTGGCGGCAGGACGGTGTCATTTGGCCCGTTACCGTAAGCCCAAGTTCCTAGCGACAGGAACCCATCAGAACGATTTGTGCCCAGAACTCGAACGCCCGACGCACCATGAGCCAAGGTAAGATCAACATCGCCATTGTCGGACTCGGCTTTGGCGCAGAATTCATCCCGATTTACCAGCGCCATCCTCACGCCCACATGTACGCCATCTGCCAGCGCACCCGAAAGAAGCTGGATGCCATCGGCGACGCGTTCGGCGTGGAGAAACGCTACGAGGACTATTGCGATCTGCTCCAAGATCCCAACGTCGATGTCGTCCACGTCAACTCGCCCATCCCGGACCACGCTTGGATGTCCATCGAAGGTTTGAAGGCCGGCAAACATGTCGCGTGCACGGTGCCGATGGCCACCTCCATCGCGGATTGCGGAAAAATCGTCGAGCTCCAGCAGAAGACCGGCTTGAAGTACATGATGATGGAGACGGTCGTTTATGCCCGTGAATTTCTTTACATCAAGGAGCTCTACACGAAAGGCGTCCTCGGCATGATTCAGTTCCTGCAAGCCAGCCATCAGCAGGACATGGACGGCTGGCCAAATTATTGGCCCGGCTTGCCGCCGATGTGGTACGCGACGCACTGCGTCGGCCCGGTCTGCGGATTGACCAATGCCACCGCCGAATACGTGTCCTGTTTCGGTTCGGGAACGATCCGCAAGGAGCTGGTCAAGCATTACGATTCCCCCTTCGCGGTCGAGAGCACGCACATCAAGTTCAAAGGATCTGACTTGAGCGCGCGCATCTACCGCTCGCTTTTCGATGTCGCGCGGCAGTATCGTGAGAGCATTGACGTTTACGGTGCGAAAGTCTCCATCGAGTGGCCTCTCATCGAACACGAGCCGCTGGTCATGCACCGCGCGAAATTGCCGGAGCCGAAGATTCCCAAGCTGGTTCGCGCGCCCGATTACGCCAAGCTTCTGCCCAGGCCGATTCAGCGGTTCACCACGAAGGGCGTGTACGACCTGGCCAAGAAGACGCACCTCAGTTTCACCCAAGGCGCCGGCCACGGCGGTTCGCATCCGCACTTGGCGCATGAATTCATCACGGCGCTGATCGAGGACCGGGACCCGTTCCCGAATGCGAGGCAGTCCGCGAACTGGACGTGCGTTGGGCTCTGCGCTCACCAATCGGCCTTGAAAGGCGGCCAAATTGTGAAGCTGCCGCCGTTTACGATCTGAGGAAGGTTTCCGTGCTATGGGAACAACCCCGTTCGGTGATGTGCTTGATCGAGCGTCTGCCTTGAGTCTCGAAGAGCAAGAGATGTTGATCGAAGTGTTGCGGAAGCGCCGCGCAGAGGCATGGCGCAAGGAACTGGCCGCAGACATCGCACAGGCTCGCCGGGATTTAGCCGCCGGCCGACTAAAAATCGAATCCCACGAAAAGATGAAGCGGCGGTTGCGGAAGAGCCTGCGCCTGCACACAGAGTGAATGCACCACGCCGCATCCTTGTTCCGAGCGCCCGCTTTCAACGCGCTTATTGCCGATACATCAGACGCGATCTTGAGCGGTTGGCGCGAGTGGAAGCTGCTCTCGACCGACTACGGCTTGATCCGTTTGACCCCAAACTCAAGACGCACTCTTTGCGTGGACGGCTCTTGGGCAGTTGGGCCTGCTCATGTGGTTACGATTGTCGGATCGTTTTCACAATCGAAGCGAGTGATCGATCTGGAGAACAACGGATTCTGCTTCACGACATTGGGACTCACGAGGGTGTTTATTGAACCCAGCCACAATAATTGGACATCAAAAACCAAACATAATCATCCCCAAAACCTATGAGCAACGGAAACGGCAATGGCCCGGGAGCGAATGCGAATCGACTTCTTTGGGCCGGATTCATGGCCATATTGGCCGCTGGCGTGGGCTTCTCCATCCGCGGAGGCATCCTGGACAACTGGGGCGCGGAGTTCGGTTTTACCGCCACCGAGTTGGGGAACATCAGCGGCGCCGGGTTCACGGGGTTCTGCTTTGGCATCATCATCGGCGGCGTGATTTGCGACAAGATCGGTTACGGAAAGCTCGTCGTGGCTGCGTTCGCCCTCCACATTATTTCGGCCTTCGTGACGCTCGCTCCCACGCCCGCCATGGAGAAGGAGACGGTTCGGCAGTTGCTCTTCTGGGGATCATGGATCTTTGCCTATGCCAACGGGACGCTGGAGGCCGTGGCCAACCCGCTGGTCGCCACGCTTTTCTTCCATAATCGGACGCACTTCCTCAACATTCTGCACGCGAGCTGGCCGGCCGGCCTGGTGCTCGGAAGCGCGACGGGTTGGGTGCTCGATGACAGATTCCAGGTCCACTGGAAATATCAAATGGCGTTGTTTCTCATCCCGGCCGCCATCTATGGCATCATGTTTTTCGGACGACACTTCCCGAAATCGGAGGCGTCCGAGAAAGGTTTGAGCCTCGGCGAAATGTTCAAGGATGTCGGCATCTTGGGCGGCCTGGTGGTCTGCGGGCTGCTCGTGATGTTCTGCCAAGGCATCCTCGGCCTCGGAAACTTGGAATCCCTGATTGTCGGAGCGGTCTTGCTCGTCGCCGTGGGGATCATCACCCGGGGGGCGATTGGCCACTGGATGCTTTTCATGCTGTTCGTCGCGCATGCGCTCGTCGGCGCTGTGGAACTGGGCACCGACAACTGGATTCAGAACATCAGCGGCAACATCCTGACTTCTGAGCAAGGCAAATGGCTGTTCGTCTTCACTTCGTTCACCATGTTCGCCCTGCGGTTCTGCGCCGACTTCATCGAGAAACGAATGGGCCTTTCTCCGCTGGGGATCCTCATGACCTGCGCGATGCTGGCCTGTCTTGGCCTGAACTTGACCAGCGGCATCGCTTCGTTTGGCGGCGCCATGCTGGCGCTGACGGTTTACGGCGTGGGCAAGACATTCTTCTGGCCCACGATGCTCGCCGTGGCTTCGGACCGTTTTCCACGCACGGGAGCTGTGGCCATTTCGATCATGGGCGGCATCGGAATGATGTCCGCCGGACTCATCGGCGCGCCGGGTTTGGGCTATGCCAAAGACCGATTCGCGGGAGAAGCATTGAAGACGGCGGATGCGGCTGTGTTCGAACAGTACAAAGCGGAGAAGCCGAGCAAGTTCCTGCCCTTGGTCTTCGGCGAAGCCACCGGTCTGGACGGTAAAAAATTGGGCGAGGTGCAATCGAAGCTGGGCGCCGCGCGGACTGAGTTGGCCAAAGCGGGCAATCAGGATCCGAAAGCCGCCCTCGACAAACTGACGGCTCAAGAACAGAGAGTCCACGAATCGAGCATCAAAGGCGACCGCAAGACGCTCGTGGCCGACTCGTTCATCCCGGCGACCATGGCCGTGATCTATTTGTTGCTGTTGCTCTACTTCAAAGCCATTGGCGGATACAAGCCGGTGCACATCGAAGGCGCGCAGGCGCCCGCCAAAGAGACGGCTTGACGCACAGTCAAGATTGAACGGGAAAGGCGGCTCCTCGGAGCCGCCCTTTTTGTGGAGAGGGATCTCTGTCCATGAACCGCAGGGTAGGGCGCGTCTGTCTCAGCGCGCCGTCGTGTTGCTTGACGGAGGCGGCGCGCTGAGGACAAACGCGCCCTACCGGGTTCAAGGTCCCAATACACGCCCCTTGGGCTTGGAGGCTATCCACGAAGCGCAGGATCGTAGCCCCCGAGGTAACGAGCCGGATCGTGTGGTTAGCACCGAAATCCGCACCTTTTCTCGCCTCAAGTGCCATTTGAAAGTAGGGACGGCGCGCCCGCGCCGGTCCCCGCCGCGTGCAGCGGCGGAACTGAGGGAGGCCGTCGGCGCAGAGGATGCAGGAGTCCCGCCTCTCGTTGAGAAGTGTTCCGCGCCTGCACCGCGCGGGGACACCGCGGCGCGGCGTCCCTACCACTTTCGTCGCGTGAATTGTCGGAGTTGAGTAGGCCGCCCGGCTGGTCCGTATCGCAGATGCACCTCCGACGCCCCGGCGCACTACGCCTGCTCGCCGGCAATTTCCGGTTTCCGCTCCCACTTGCGCGGAGCGCGTTCCGGCGGGCTCGTATCCACTTTCGCAAAATAAGTGTCCTCACCGAACCGCTCATCGGCCGCCTGCTGAAGTTCGCGTGAAGGAGTGACGAAGAATCGCTCGTGAGTCTCGATGAAGATGACTTCGCCGGTGGGCCGCATGAAGCAAAGAAACAGCGGACATTTGCCCGCATGGGCCGCCACCAACTCCCGCGCCGACTCCAGATCCGCCGGCTTGAGGTGAGCCATGTGCAATCGCAAATGAACCTGTTTGGTGTAACGCCGCGGCGCCTCTTCCAGCGGCATGATTTCCTGGGGAAAAATTTTCGGTTTGTCGTCGCCGGCATTCAGTTCCCCCACCACCAGGACCGCTGTGTTCGCCACCAGCAGTTCACGGTACTTATTCAAGGTCTCGCTGAGGCAAAGCATCTGCACGGAGCCTTCCAAGTCCTCCAGGGTCACCACCGCGTACGGCTGATTGCTCTTCTTCGACACACCTTGCTGCACGGCCGTGATCAAGCCGCCGATGCGGGTTAAACTTCTGGCCGGCAGTTGAGCGACCGAGGTCGTATTTACGAGGGCATACGTCTCCAGCAACGGCACATAGGGGCTCAGGGGATGGCCGGTCACATAAAAGCCCAACAATTCCTTTTCCGCCGCGAGCAATTCGCTCTGGGGCCACTCCGGAAGCTTGTGATTGGTCTCTTGCGGAGGAGCCGCCTTCTCCTCGAGCAGGCCGAACAGCGACGCTTGGCCGCGCTGGCGGTCCTGCGCGAGGCTCGCCGCCCGAGCCAACGTGTGATCGATCCGCGAGTATAAAGTCGAGCGAGTCTCCCCAAACGCGTCGCAGGCGCCGCTTTTGATCAGCGCCTCCAAAACCCTTCGGTTGACGGTTCGGCCGTCCACCCGCTCGCAGAGGTCGCCCAACGATCTGAATTTTCCGCCTTCGGCCCGCGCTTTCAAAATCGACTCTACGGCGACTTCGCCGACGCCTTTGATGGCGGCAAGCCCGAAGCGAATCGATCGCAAAGGAGGGCGGGCTTCCAGCTTGCCTGACACTTCTGCTCCGCGTACTGAATCAGGCTCTCCGGACTGGATCGAGGTCTGGTCAGGCTCCAAGCCTGCCCTACCTTGAGCCGGAGTGAAATAGACGCCGCTCTCGTTCACATCGGGCGGGAGCACTTCGATCCCAAAAGCGCGGGCTTCGTTGATCAGCACGCTGAGCTTGGCGGTGTCGCTCAGGTCGTTCGTCATCATCGCGCTCAAGAATTCGACCGGGAAATTGGCTTTCAGGTAAGCAGTCTGATAAGCGACGATGGCGTAGGCGGCGGCGTGGGACTTGTTGAAGCCGTAACCGGCGAACTTCTCGAGCAGGTCGAAGATTTGGTTGGCTTTGGCTGCTGGAATACCGTTCATCTTGGCGCAACCCTTCACGAACACCTCTCGTTGCTTGGCCATTTCCTCCGGCTTTTTCTTGCCCATGGCGCGCCGCAGGACATCCGCCGCTCCGAGGGTGTAACCTGCGAGAACTTGGGCGGCCTGCATCACCTGCTCTTGATAGATCATGATGCCATAGGTTTCATGACAGATCGGCTCCAAGAGGGGATGTTCGTAATCGCTCTTCACTTCGCCGTGCCGGCGGCGGATGAATTCCGGGATCAGTTCCATGGGCCCGGGGCGATACAACGCGATGAGGGCCGTGATGTGCTCGATGGAACTGATTTGGAACTTCCGGCAGAGGTCCCGCATGCCGCCGGATTCCAGTTGGAAGATGCCCACGGTATTCGCCTTGTTCAGCAGGTCGTAGGTCTTGGCATCGTCCAGCGGGAGATGATCGATGGGAATGTCGATGCCTTGGGTCGCTTTGACCATCTCGCAAGTGTTGCGAAGAACCGTCAGCGTTTTCAGTCCGAGGAAATCCATCTTGAGCAAACCGAGATCTCCCACGGGTCCCATGGCGTACTGGGTGACGGTGGTGCCATCTTCGTCCTGCTTCAAAGGCAGGAGATTCACCAGCGGTTGGTCGCCAATAACCACACCCGCGGCGTGGACCGATGCGTTCCGCGTCAAATCCTCCAGAATAAACGCGGTATCGACCAGTTCGCGCGTCACTTCCTCGGAGTCGTAAGCGGCTTTGAATTCCGGCGATTGCTTGAGGGCTTTCGCGAGGTCCATTTTCAATTCGTTGGGGATCATCTTCGCCAACCGGTCGCAATCACCGTAGCTGAGGCCCATGACGCGGCCGACGTCGCGCACGACCGACTTGGCGCCCATCGTGCCGAACGTGATGATCTGAGCAACGGAATCGCGCCCATATTTTTGCCGGACGTAATCGATCACGTCGGCGCGGCGGTCATCCGCGAAGTCAATGTCAATATCCGGCGGGCTCACGCGTTCGGGATTCAGGAACCGCTCGAAGAGCAATCCGTACCGGATGGGATCGACATTTGAGATTTCCAAGAGATAGGTCACGATCGAGCCCGCCGCAGAACCGCGGGCTACGCAAGCAATCCCCCGGCTCCGCCCGTAACGGACGAAATCGCCCACGATCAGAAAGTAGCTGACGAAGCCGGTCTTTTCGATGACCGCCAATTCGCTTTGAAGGCGGTCAATCACGGATTGGACCGCACTCTTGATCGCAGGATCGTCCAAATCGTAGCGGCCGACGTTAGGAGGATCATTTGTCTCTTGCACAGCGGTTGAATGCTTGAGCCTCCTTGCGTCGGCGGCCACAGGGGGTTTGAACGTCGGCAAACGACTCGGGTCGTTGATCGTTTCGAGGAGAAATTCCCTGCCCTCTGCGCGTGCGTGAAGCCCGTAGCGGGTCCGCAGTCCCTCCGCCAGCAGTTGCCGGAGGTAACCCTCGCGCGTGAAATGTTCCGGAGGAGTGAAGACGGGAAAGTGAAGTTTGCCGAACTCGATTTCGACGTTGCACTTTTCGGCGACCTCAAGCGTGTTCAGGACCGCTTCTGGCGTCTCCCGAAACAGGGTTTTCATTTCCTCGCCGGAACGCAGGTAAAACTGGTCCGGAACGTAACGGGGCGCCGGATCGTTGAGCGGAGTTTGGCGTCCGATGCAAACCAGGCAATCGTGGGCGTGGGAATGAGCCTTTTCGACATAGTGAACATCGTTGGTCGCCACCAATTTCAAACCAAACTCTCTCGCCCACGGGATCAATTGACGATTGACTTTGGCTTGGTCGTCGATCCCGTGGTTCTGCAACTCGAGATAGAAATCCTCCGGCCCGAACGTTTGTTTGAACCAGTCGATGCGTTCGCGGGCCAGGGCCAGTTGGTCTTTCGCAATCGCTTCCGGAATCTCGCTTTTGAGGCATCCCGACAGAGCGATCAATCCTTGCTTGTGGGCGGCCAGCAGTTCTTTGTCGATTCTCGGTTTGTAGTAGTACCCTTCCAAATGGGCCGAGGTGGCCAGCTGGATGAGATTTCTGTATCCCGCCTCGTCTTTGGCGAGCAGGACCAAATGATGATAAACGTCCCGGCCTCCACCGGCCGTCTTCTTTTCGAAGCGGCTGCCCGGCGCGACATAGACTTCGCAACCGATGATCGGTTTGATTCCTCGGTCGCGAGCCGCGCGATAAAAATCAATGGCCCCGTAAAGCACCCCGTGGTCGGTGATCGCGAGCGCGGGAAACTTCAATTCATGGGCTTTGTCGATCAGCCGGTCCAGACGGCAAGCGCCGTCGAGCAACGAGTACTCGGTGTGCAGATGCAGGTGGACGTAATCCGCGTGTGTCATCGACGATATTTAAGTCCGTGCTCTCCGCTCGCGCAAGATTGTCTTGGCACCTGTCTGAAAAATGGGTGGAACGGGCTACCAGCCCGTTCTTCGCGGCAACGTATCTCTTTAGCCTTCGGTAGCGCGGCCGTCCCGGCTGCGAGTTTCGGCAGCGTCTCGCTGCCATTCGGGACGAAAGTGGCGCCGAGACGGCGCCAAAACCCGCAGGCGCGGACGCCTGTGCTACCG